>DATAIS010000146.1:0-31291 GCA_036262535.1 Gemmatimonadaceae bacterium
GTCCGCGCCGTCGCGCTCGCGCCCGCGGAGTCGGTGACCGTCAGCGTCGCGACGTAGATGCCGGGGCGGGTGAAGGTGTACGTGGGATTGGGATCGGTGAAGCGACGGAGCACCGCCCCGCCGCGGCGCGCGATCGACCACTGATAGCGGATGTCGTCGCCGTCGAGATCGACGGTGCCTTCGGACGAAAGCGTCGCGCGGAGCGGTGTCGCGCCCGCGGGCTTGTCCACGTTCGCCGCGACGACCGGCTTGCGGTTGCCGGCGGTGAACTCGATGCGCAGCAGCCGCGCGTCGTCGTTGCCCTGGAACCACGCCGTCCCGTACTCGAGCACGTACAGGTCGCCGTCGGGCCCGAACTGCATGTCGATCGGGTTGGCGAACTTGTGGCTCGGCATGAACTTCTCCATCGACGCGAGATTCCCCGCCGAGTCCATCGTCACGGCGATGATCCAGCCGCGCATCCACTCGTAGACGAGGAGCTTCCGATCGTAGTACTGCGGGAAGACGCGCGGCGCGTTGCGGAAGTCGTCGCGGTAGAACACGGGGCCGGCCATCGCCGTGCGGCCGCCCGTGCCGAAGAGCGGAAATTCCGGTGACGGCCCATACGGATACCAGATGAACGCCTTCTGTGCCGGCGGAAGCTCGGTGAGTCCGGTGTTGTTCGGCGAATCGTTGATGGGACGCGCAGGATCGAAGCGCGCTTTTGCCAGACCGGTAGCCGCATCGACGTCCCAGTACGCCTTGTTGTCGCCGACGAAGTACGGCCAGCCGAAGTTCCCTGGCCGGCGCGCCTGACCGATCTCGTCGTGCCCCATCGGCCCGCGGTTCACCGAGTCCACCGACGCATCGGGACCGACGTCACCCCAGTAGACCCAACCCGTGTGCCTGTCCACCATCATGCGGTACGGGTTGCGATGGCCCATCGTGTAGATCTCGGGTCGCGTCTTCGGCGTTCCCTTCGGAAAGAGATTGCCGTCGGGGATCGTATACGTGCCGTCAGGCTCGGGATGGATGCGGATGATCTTCCCGCGCAGGTCGTTGGTGTTCGCGGAGCCCTTCTGAGCGTCCCACGGCGATCGGCCGGGACGCTCGTCGATCGGCGCGTAGCCGGTCGCGAACGGGTTGCTGTTGTCGCCGGTGGTGAGATAGAGGTTCCCCTGCGCGTCGAAGTCGATCGAGCCGCCGGTGTGGCAGCACTGGTCGCGCTGCACGGGGACCTCGAGGAGGATCTTCTCCGACGCGAGATCGAGCGAGTCGCCGCGCATGGTGAAGCGCGCGAGCACGTTCTTCGGCTCGGGCGCCGCCGGCGAGTAGTACATGTAGACCCAGCCGTTGCTCGCGAAGTTCGGGTCCGCCGCCAGGCCTAACAGTCCGTCCTCCGCCTGGTCGCCGCTCGTGTACTTCGTGCTGACGGGAATCGTCGCGAGCGTCCTGAGCCCGGCGCGCTTGGGGTTGTAGAGCTGCACCGCGCCGTGGCGCTCGACGAAGAGGACGCGCGAGTCCGGAAGCACCGCGAGCTCGACCGGCTCGTTCAGCTTCTCGGCGAGGCTGACGATCCCGAAGCGATTCTCCTCGGGGCGCGCGCGGCCGAAGTCGAGCGTACCGGTCCCCATCGCCCAGCGCAGCCCCCCGAGGAGGTGACGGAGGAAGAGCGGCTCCGTGTATGTCGCCTCGGTGTGGCCCATGTTGGTGTAGAACGCCCGCCCGCCGTCCACCTCGTGATACCAGCTCATCGGGTGGCGGTCGCCGTTCGTCCCGCCCTGGTAGCTCTTCTCGTCGATGTCGACGAGGACGCGGATCGAGGGGTCGATCGACTTGAAGTTGTAGAACTCGTCCTCGCGCTCCCAGCGGTCGGGGAGCCCGTCGGTGGAAGGATGCGACTTGTCGAGGACGCGGAAGGTGCCGCGGCGAACGTTAGGGCCGTTGGGATGGCTCGTGAAATACGCGCCGGCGAGCTTGTTGTACCACGGCCAGTCGTACTCGGTGTCGGTCGCCGAGTGCACGCCGACCCAGCCGCCGCCGGCCTGGATGTAGCGCTCGAACTCCGCCTGCTGCGTCTCGTTCAGGACGTCGCCGGTGGTGTTGAGGAAGACCACCGCGCGATAGCGCTTGAGGCGGTTCTCGGTGAAGACCGAGGCATCTTCGGTCGCGTCGACGGCGAAGCCGTTCTCCTCGCCGAGCTTGCGGAGGGCGGCGATGCCGTTGGGGATAGAGCTGTGCCGGAAGCCGGCGGTCTTCGAGAAGACGAGGATGCGTGGCGCGTCGGTCTGCGCCGCGGCGGGAGCACCCGCGGCGAGGAGGAGCGCGAGCAGGGCGATGGGTCGCAGCATGCCGAGATTATGCTGCACATGCCCCGCCTCCGCGAGGACTACTCCCGGAGGGTCATCCCGCAGGCGCTGCGCGCCTGCGGGGACCTACTTTCCCGGTTGCAAGGAAGCGAGAAACTGGGAGCTGAATCGAACGGCAACGGGGATACGGGATGGGAAGGGGCCGAGTGGGAAAGGGATCGGGAGGTCGGAAGGCCGTATTCACACATACGGTCTTCCCACCTCCCGATTCCAATTCAATCGGAGCCTCCCGGTCCAGCTCCCGATTGCAGTTCTGTTCAGCTCCCCGCTCCCGATCCCCAGGACAGTTAGAGAAGGTCCCAGCACGCGCTCGCGCGCGTGCGGGATGACCGGAGGCTTCGCTCGCGAGGGATGACTGAGGGTTACCGGTAGAGCAGGTACGGCCGCATGCTCTCCATCCAGCGGCTGGCTTCGCGGTCCCAGTCGTCGAGCACCGCCGGGAGGGTGCCGCTGTCGATGGCGCGGCGGACGCGGTCGGAGCCGGTGAGGCGGTCGATCGAGCCGCCCCACTGGAACTCGCGCGGATGGAGGCGCTTGATCTCGTCGATGAGGACGAGCGACGTGCGCACCGGGCGGTATGCGTTGCGGTCGGTGATCACGAAGCTGACGCCGGGGATCGTCTGGCCGCCGTATTTCGCCGCTCTCGCCTCCACGGGAAGCGTCACCGCCTCGAAGCGGATCCCGGGCAGGTTCTTCGCGTTCATGATGCGCACGATCTCGGGCGCGTTCAGGTACGGCGCGCCGATCTGCTCGAAGGGGCGGTCGGTGCCGCGTCCTTCGGTGAGGTTCGTGCCCTCGAAGTAGACCGTGCCGGGATAGTTGTTCAGCGCCGCGAGCGAGCGCAGGTTCGGCGACGGCGTCGTCCACGGAAGTCCCGTCTCGTCGAGCCACTGCGAGCGCTTCCAGTTCTCGGTCGGGATCACGATCAGGTCGGCGCCGATTCCCTCGCGCCGGTTGAACAGCGTCGCGAGCTCGCCGACGGTCATTCCGTGGCGCGCGGGAATCGCGTACATGCCGACGAAGGAGCGGAAGCGCGGGTCGAGCAGCGCGCCTTCGACGATCTCGCCGCCGATCGGGTTCGGCCGATCGAGCACGACGAAGGGAATCCCCTTCTTCTTCGCCGCCATCATCGACACCGCCATCGTCGAGACGTAGGTCCACGTCCGCCCGCCGACCTCCTGAAGGTCGTAGACGAGCACGTCGACGTCCTTCAGCATCTCCGGCGTCGGCGCGCTGTTCTCCGACTTGTAGAGCGAGTAGACCGGGACGCCTGTCTTCGCGTCGCGCTCGTCGTCGATGAGCTCACCCGCGGCGGCGGTGCCGCGGATGCCGTGCTCCGGCGCGAGCAGCGCCACGAGCTTGAGCTGCGGGTGCTGCGCGATGAGATCGACGTCGGGCGTCTTCGCGCGATCCGTCGCGCTGTGGTTCGTGATCAGGCCGACGCGCTTGCCGCGCAGCGCTTCGGGAATGTTGGCGAGGAAGACCTCTATGCCCGGCCGGACCGTCCCCGTCATGGGTGTGGCGGTTGTCGTCGCGGCGGGCGCCGGAGCGGGGGTCACGACGGCGGGGGCGGGGCTGCAGGCTGCGAGGACCACCAGCGCCGAGGTGGCGACTGCGACTTTCATCATCTCTCCGTGGAATTCGAGGGAACCGTTGAACCGCGACGCCTTCCCGCGATGGCCGCGTCCACGCTCCAGGGACCAGCGCCGGCGAACATCAGGTACAGGAAGATGAAGCAGAAGAGCACCGCGCCGACGCCGTTGTTCACCGTCGGGAAGAACGACTGCGGATGGTGAAACTGGAAATAGGCGACCGCCATCTCGCCGGCGAGGATGAACGCGACCGGACGGGTGAAGAGGCCGAGGAGCAGCAGCAGGCCGCCGATGACCTCGAGCCAGCCGCCGATCCACATCTGCGAGAAGGCCGGCATCGGCGGCATCGGCACCGGCGACGGCGGGTAGCCGAAGATCTTCATCGAGCCCGCGGTGAAGAAGATCAGCGCGGCGACGATGCGCAGGATGCTGAGCATCCGCCCCGTCCATGGCGACGGAGAAGGGTCGAAGATCGACATTGTCGGTGTCGGGGAAATGCTGAGGAAATTCGCGGGGACCAGCCGACCTCGGCTGCCCAACGCGAGGGGTAAGTTACCTCGACGTCACCCATCCCGGAAACGACATGTCGGAGTCGGAACAGCTCATCGACCCCGCGGCTCTCTTTCTCGGCCCGAAGGGAGAGAACGCCGACGTCTTCGAGCGACTGCTGCTCGAGGCGTTTCGCGACCACGTCTTCTGGCGCCGCAATTTCCATCCGGAAGACGGCATCCACATCCGCGAACAGGACAAGCGCACGCCGGCGTTCGAGTCCGCCGTCGCCACACTCTCGCAGGAACTCTTCGGCCTGCTCGCCGAGCTGAAGGAGGGCGTGCCGTTCTTCAGTCCGCGCTACGTCGGGCACATGGCGTCCGACAACACGATGGCGAGCATGATCGGCTACCTCGCGACCATGCTCTACAACCCCAACAACGTCGCCGCCGAAGGCTCGCCGGTGACGAGCCGGCTCGAGCTCGAAGTCGCGGCGCAGCTCGCGTCGATGATCGGCTACGATCCGGCACGACAGTGGGGACACCTGTGCTCGGGCGGGACGATCGCCAACATCGAGGCGCTCTGGGTCGCGCGTGAGGCGAAATACCTTCCAGTCGCGGTGCGCTGGGCGAGCGAGGACCTCGATGTGCGTTCACTCGTGGTGCGCACCGCGCGCGGCGAGGATGCTGAGCTCCGGTCGCTCGACCTGTGGGAGCTGCTCAATGTGGCGCCGCAGGATGCGCTCGACCTGCGAGAGCGATTCGTGGCGGCGGCGGACGACCCTTCTGCGGCGCGCGCGGCGGTGACTCGCCATGGCCTCGCGGGACTCGGGTATCAGCAGTTCGGGCTCCGGCTCGCGCGCGAGTTCGGCGACGCGCTGCTCCCCGGCGTGCTGCTGGTGCCGTCGACGGCGCACTACTCCTTCGCGAAAGCGGCGCGCGTGCTCGGCTTCGGCGAGCAGCAGGTGGTGCACGTGCCGGTGGACCGCCGCTTCCGCCTCGACACCAGCGCGTTCGCCGAGACGCTCGCATGGCTCGCGAAGCGGAAGCAGCCCGTGATCGCCGCGGTCGCGGTGATGGGGACGACCGAAGAAGGCGCCGTAGATCGACTCGATCTCATGGCGGAGGCACGCCGGCGTGCGGCGTCATCGGGACTTTGCTTCCATCTCCATGCCGACGCGGCGTGGGGCGGCTACGCGGCGGCGGTGACATGGCGTGGCGACGGGACGCGTCGGCCGCTCGAGGACGTCGGCGGCTGGCCGGAAGAGGGGGTATATCGCGCGCTCTGCGCTCTCGAGCAGGCGGACTCGGTGACGATCGATCCGCACAAGCTCGGCTTCGTTCCCTATCCGGCGGGATCGATCTCCTTCCGCGACCGCCGCGTCCGCGAGCTGGTCGCAGTGGAAGCGCCGTATCTGTTCCACGACGAGGGGAACGACGCGTCGTTCATCGGCCGCTACATCCTGGAGGGATCGAAGCCGGGCGCGGCCGCGGCGGCGGTCTGGATGTCGCACAAGGTGCTCCCGCTGAACGAACGCGGCTACGGCCGGCTGGTGAGCGACACCGTGCGCGGCGCCCGCGCGTTACACGCGATGCTCTCCGACAGTGACTGGGCGCCTTTCCGCATCGTGCCGCTGCCGCGGCCGGACATGAACATCGTCTGCTTCGCGATCGCGCACCCGGCGCTGGCGACGCTCGAGGCGGTGAACGATTTCGTCGAAAGCGTCTACGCGAAGATGAGCATCGGCGCGGGTCAGCACCTGCGCGCCTTGGACTATGTCGTGACGAAAACGACGCTGCGCCCGGGCGAGTATGGAGATGCGCCGCTGCCGCTGGTCGAAGCGCTCGGCTTCGGCGCCGGCGACTACCGGCGCGCGGGCGGGATCTCGGTGCTGCGATGCACCGTGATGGACCGCTACCTCGCCGTGAAGCGCGGGCGGACCGATTACCTGGCCGACTTCGGCGCGACGCTCCGGCGGATGCTCGCAGCGTCGCTGCCGTGAAGCATCAGTCGATCCAGTAAGCGAGCTTCACGAGGAAGGTGTTCGCCGGGTGGAGGCCGAAGAGGTCGTTGTACTCGTCGCTCCAGGGCCGGTCGCGGAACTTGGGCTCGAAGCCCGAGCGTCCGTGCGTCCAGACGACGAACATCGTCGACCCGGGGCGGAACTCCCAACGAAGGACGCTGTTCGAGCGCAGCTCGAGGACGTCGAAGCCCATCGAGGTGCCCGACGGCGGTGTGTAAGGCGTGTAGCGGTCCTCGTAGCGCCTGGCGCGCGGGGTCGCGCTCAGCTCCCGGACGTTCATGTACTTGCCGCGGCTGAGGAAGGGCGCGGCGTAGAGCTGGAGCGTCAGCGCCGGCGTCGCGGTGTAGCTCGCCCGCACGCCTAACGACCGCGTCTCCTGCTCGAGGCGCGCGAACGCGTAGTGCGTGAGTCCCGACGTCTCGGTGAAGTTGCGGAACCACTGCGAATCGTCGTGGTTGCGGCTCCAGGACGCCTGGAGCGTCAGCTGGAGCTGCGAGAGCGGCCGGAACTGGACGGACGGATCGATCTCGAAGTACTCGGAGGCGCCATAGTCGCCGCGGCCGCCAACCGCGAAGACGCTCGGCACGACGCGCCGCCGGTCGTCGCCGTCGAAGCCCGCCCAGACACTCTGGAAAGGGGAACGGCGGAAGGCCGGGCCGCCGCGCGCGCAGTTGTCGCAGAAGGAGCCGGGAAGCTGCGCCAGCGTCGTTCCGACGTGGACCCACATGTTGTTGACGAGGTTCACGTGCCAGTTGGTGTTGAAGGCACGGTCGGTGGTGAGCCCGTCAGCGGTCCAGTAGCCCCAGAGGTTCAAGTTCCCGAACATCTGGCGGTAGACCTTCGTCGGCTTCTGGAAGCGCAGCCCCATCCAGTTCGTGAATGCCTGTTGATTGGCACGACGGAGGAAGCCGATGTCGTTGAGCTCGAGCCCCGGCGACATGTAGCTGTACGCGCTCTGGAAACGGACCATGTTGCCGCCCTGCTTGCCGAAGCTCGCCTCGAAGGCGTTCCCGGCGAGCGAGGTGCGCGTCGAGTCGAAGGGGAGCCCGGCGTCGGGACGCTGGTAGAGGTGGACGCCGCTCGTCTGGGTGGACGCGATCGCCGCGGGCGTGCCGCGGACGGTGCTGCCGATCGCGCTCGCCGTCGCCTCCCAGCGGCTCTTCCCCCAGCGGTGGTAGACGTTGGCGCCTAACGCGTACGCGGAGCGGCGGAGGAACTGGTCGGTCCACTCGTCGAGCCGGCGGTCGACGCCGGTGGCGATGACGCCGATGCTCGTCGCGCCCTGGCGGAGGTCCTGCTGCGCGCGCAGCACCGTGTAGCTGGTGAGCGGCTCGGTGGTCCGGTCGCGCGTGCCGACGACCCGCCCCGTCACGGCCTCGAGCGCGCCGACGTTGAGCCCACTCGGCAGCCGGCCGGTGAGCTTCGCCGCGGCGAGGATCGGCGTCACCGTCGCCGAGCCATCGTCGGCGTAGTCGTTGAAGAGCTGCGGAGAGCGGCCAATGCGTCGCGAGTAGAAGAGCCCTTCGCCGTTGCAGTTCACGATGCTGCAGCCGACGTCGTAGCGGTACAGCCCCGTCCCCTCGATGAAGAAGGGCCGACGCTCCTGGAAGAAGGTCTCGAAGGCACTGAGGTTCACCACCGACGGGTCGGCCTCGACCTGGCCGAAGTCCGGGTTCACCGTCGCGTCGAGCGTGAGGTTGGGTGTGATGCCGTACTTCACGTCCGCGCCGCCGGTGAGCTTCTGCGTCGAGCCCCAGATCGGGTCGCCGTTGGCCGTGCGCGACTCGGGGATCGGGCTGCTCTTGGCGACGACGTAAGGCACGATCTCGAGGCGACGGAACGGTGTGATGTCCCGGATCCCCTCGAGCCGGCCGAGCTGCGACGAGATGCCGCCCTGCGTGGAGCGGTAGAGCGGCCAGCTCGTGCGCTCCTTGAAGCGCTCGATATCACGCCAGACGCCGAAGCCGAAGACATGCTCCGGCTTGTTCGCGTAGCGAAGCTGCGAGAACGGGATGCGGAACTCGGCGGTCCAGCCGAGGGAATCGACGAGCGTGCCGACGTCCCAGATGCCGTCCCAGGCGTCGTCCTCATCGGCGTCGTTGTACATCGCGTAGTCGCGCTTCACGCCGACGGGGTTGACGGCGAACTCGAACCCCGAGCGCCGGTCGTTGTACGCGTCGATCATGATCTTGACCTGGTCCGACGGACCACGCTCGTCACGGCGCGTCAGCGCCGTCATGATGCTGTCGGGATGCGGATCGAAGGCGCGCACGAAGACGTAGAGGTTCCGGTCGTCGTAGGCGACGCGGAACTCGGTGCGGTAGCGCGGCTCCTTCCCCTCGGTAGGCTGGAACTCGAGGAACTGCGTGCTGGCGGGAGCGGTGCGCCAGACGGCGTCGTCGTCGCGGCCGTCGATCGCGGGCGGGTCGGACGCGCGGACCGCGGTGGCCGGAGCGACCGGCGCGGTGGCACCCGCCGGCGACGGCGCGCCCTGCGCGCCGAGAGTCGCCCCGGTGGAGAGGGCGGCGAGGAGGGAGAGGCGGGCGATCGTCGGCGACATGGCTCTGGTCCCCGGAAAGGGCGATTAATGCTGAAAAATCAACAAGGGTGGATTTTCAGCACCTCTCCCGCGCTGTCAAGATGGGACTGTGGTTCGCGACGGAACGAGGTACGCGCATCGCTCCTTTGGATAGCTCGGCGGGAAAAAGGGTTGCACCCTCC
Source organism: Gemmatimonadaceae bacterium (assembly GCA_036262535.1). GTDB lineage: Bacteria > Gemmatimonadota > Gemmatimonadetes > Gemmatimonadales > Gemmatimonadaceae > JABFXC01. The sequence continues at coordinate 9,174 of DATAIS010000146.1, forward strand.
GCCATCATCCGAGAGCCCGGCATAATTAGTTTCAGGTGCACCTCTCCTTCACATCGGACCCATCAGCGCCATGAGTGAATCCCCCCCTCCCCGCCCCACCCCGACTCCAGTCGAGGAATCGCGCCGCCGCATCCGTGAGGCGCTGATGAACGCGAAGAAGGTCGCCGTCGGCACGCACGCCGGCGAAGAGGTGCGCGTTCGCATGATGCATCCGGGCGCCTGGCTCCCCGCCGACGAGGCGGACCGGCCCGTGGTCTACCTCGCGTCGATGAAGACCGACCCGAAGATCCGCGAGATGAGCGCGCGTCCCGAGGTCGCCCTGCTGATGCACGAGTCGCCGACGGGCGAGGAGCACACGAGCTGGGAGATGGAGGTGACCGGCCGCGCCGAGATCGTGCGCGACGCCGCCGAGCGCGAGCGGGCGAAGGAGGCGACGAAGCGGACGTCGTCGATCGTGCAGTACCTCGACGCCACGAACCAGATCGACCTCCTGAGCTTCGTGAAGGTGACGCCGCGGTTCATGAAGCACCGCGTCTTCGGCGAGATCGTCGCCGGCCGTCCCCCCTCGATCCTCCAGTTCGCCGACACCGCGGCCGACCAGACGAGCGACTGGGCGCTCCTTCGGCGGCGGCTCGCGCTGGTGAAGCAGACGGTGCGCTGGGCTTCGCTCACCGCGAGCGCCGCCTCGGTGGCGGTCGGAGTCGCCGCGGCCTTTCTCGCGACGGGGCGCGTGCACTGGGGATGGGCGATCCTGACGCTGATCGCCGCGGTCTCGCTGCAGGCGTGCACCAACATCAAGAACGACCTCGACGACCAGGTCTCGGGCGCCGACGAGAAGAACCGTACGCCGATCCTCGGTCTCACGGGTGGCTCGCGCGTGCTGCAGCAGGGTCTTCTCACCCGCAGCGAGCTCCTGCTGGCGATGCTCGCATTCGGTGTCGTCAGCTCGGCGATCGGACTCTACTTCGCGATCGCGGGACGGCCGGCGGTGCTGCTCTTCGGTCTCGCCGGACTGATCATCGGCTTCGTGTACACCGGCGCGCCGTTCCGACTCGCGAACAAGGGACTCGGTGAGTTCGCGGTCGCGCTCGCGTTCGGCGTCGGCATCGTCTGCGGCGCGGCGTACGTGCAGGCCGGCTACGTGCCGAACGTCGCGTTCGCCGCGTCGGTCCCCGTCTCGATCCTGATCGCGCTCGTCCTCTTCATCAACGGCTTCCAGGACGCCGCGAGCGACGCCGAGGTGGCGAAGCGCACCGTCGTGGTGCGGCTTGGCCTCGAGCGCGCGAGCGTCGCCTATCCGCTGATCGTCGGCGCCGCGGCGCTGGCGCTGGTCGCCTTCGTCGTCGCCGGCGTACTCCCGAGGCTCGCCCTGCTCGGCCTCGCCGGTCTCCCGCTCTTCTTCCAGGCGACACGAGTCGCGCGCCGCGCCTTCGACAAGCCGATGGAGCTCGTTCCGGCGAACGCCTACACCGCGGTCGGCCACCTCGCGAGCTCGCTCGCGCTGGCGGTCGGACTCGTCTGGGCCGCGCTCGGCGGGGGGATGAACGTCGCGGTGCTCGCCGTCGCCGCCGTCGGGCTGGCGGTGCTGCTCTACTACAACCGCTCGATCGGCCGGCTCGCGCGCGCCTTCTACGGCGTCCGCGACGCGGTCGCGAAGAGCTGAAGCCCCTCCTCCTTCTCGCCACGGCCTGTGCCGGCGCGCTCGTCCCGCGCGCCGATGCACAGGCCGAGCCGTTCATGCGGATTCCGCCGCGATGCGCAGGTCGAGCATCGCGAGCCGCCCGGCGCCGACGAGCGCCGCGTCGGCGCCTAACGCGCTGGCGACGAAGCGCGCCCGACCGATCGCGATCGGCTGCGCCCAGCGCCGCGCCTCGGCCTCGATACGCGGCAGGAAGCGCGTCGCCGGACCGAAGACGCCGCCCCCGAAGACGACCACCTCGGGATTGAAGAGGCTGACGAGGTTGGCGGCGGCCATCCCCCAATAGCCGATCGCGGCGTCGATCACCTCGCGCGCGAGGCCGTCACCGCGATCGTGGGCGTCGAAGATCCGCTCCGCGGTCAGCTCGGCGTCCACAAGGGTGCGCAGCTCGCCGGAGTAGCCCGGATCGGCCTCCATCCGTTCGCGGGCGACCCTCGCCAGTCCGGGGGCCGATGCGTGATACTCGAAGCAGCCGCAGCTCGCGTACTCGTCGCGGAAGGGCCGGTCGAGCGCGAGCCAGCCGATGGCGCCGGCGATGTCGCCCTGCCCGCGCAGGACGCGTCCGTCGGCGAGGATGCCGGCGCCGATGCCGGTGCCGACCGTCAGGAAGATCGCGTTGCGCGCGCCGTGCGCCGCCCCGCGCCAGCTCTCCCCGAGGATGGACGCGGCGCGGTCGCTGTCGACGACGACCGGGATGCCGCGGCCGAGCGCGTCGCGAAGCTCCTCGCGAAGCGGATAATCGTCCCAGCCGGGGATGTTGGGCGCCCAGACGGTGCCGCGCCCGGCGCGGTAGATGCCGGGCACCGCGACGCCGACGGCCGCCGCGTCGCCGCCAGCGAGCTCGCGGAGCCTGGCCTGCGCCGCGGTGCATCGCTCGGCGAGGAGAGCTCCGACCTCGCGACCGCGCCGGCCCTCGAGAGGGACGCTCTCGCGGAAGACCGTGTCCCCCGACGCGTCCACGACCGCCGTGCCCAGCCTCGTTCCGCCGAGGTCGATGGCGACGACGCGCATCGCCGGCCTAACGGCCGCGGCGCTGCGCCGCGGGGTCGAGCGTCGCGAGCAGGTAGGCGAGGTTCGCCGTGCCGTCCATGATGTGCTCGTTGGTCGAGTAGTCGCCGAGGTCGTCGTGGTAGACGACGTCGCCGGTGTTGAAGGGAGCGAAGCGGTCGGGCCGGAGCAGCGCGATGCCGCGCAGGTTCCGGAAGATCGACGCCTTCACCGGCCCGTCGATCAGCCCGCCGGTGAGGCCGTGCTGGAGCGAATCGGGAAGCTCGGTGTGCGGGTGGCGTGGCCAGACGCCTTCGCGCGGGATGCCGATCACCATCGATGTCCCCCACGGGTTCGTGCCGAAGAGCCAGTCGATCGCGGCCTGCTCGTATTCGTCGAAGCGGCGGTCGCCGGTCATGCGGCGATAGAAGCCGGCCTGCGACGCGAACGACACCATCAGGTCGCTCGAGCACCAGATGAAGGGGATGCCGACGCGGAAGCCGTTCGCGCCGCGCGCGGCTACGCGCTCGATCCCGTCGCGGTAGAAGCGCGCGAGGGTCGCCCGCCCCTCCCGGTCGGCGCGCGTCCATGCCTCGTAGTGCCCGGCGTTGTGCCAGGGGTAGAACTGATAGTGCCTCGCGGTGTCCGCGCCCATCCACGGCGTCACCGGCTCGAGGCGCGCGTAGCGCAGCGCCTCGCCGAGGTACCGCGGCTCGCCGGTCAGCTGGTGGAGGAGCGCCGCGCCGAGCTCCATGTCGTCCGCCCAGCTGTCCTCCTCGTAGAAGTAGGGCGCGCTGCCCGGCGCCGTCTGGCAGGCGCCGGGATGCCTCTCGCCTAACGCGAACGCCGCGCGGGCCTTGCGCGCCAGGGTGTCGGCGAAGGCGCGGTCTCTGTCGGCGAGGACACGCGCGCCGAGGGCGAAGGCCGCCGCCATCTTCCCGGCGGTGGAGGCGTAGCCGGTCGCGCGGTTCCTGTAGCGCATCAGTCCCTGCGGCTTTCCGGTGCAGGGATAGACGGGACGCCATCCACCCTTCAGCCAGCCGTAGTCGGAGCTGTCGGTGGTGATGAGGTCCCAGAAGGCGTGGTCGCGGTCGTCGCCGAGCTGGTTGAACATCGTGCTGTCGTCGGGATACATCTTCGACAGCCACTCGAGGCCGTGGCGCGCTTCGTCGAGCACGTCCGGAATTCCGTTCGCGCCGGGCAGTCCACGCGCATCGAAGGCGTCGGCGAAGGCACCGGGCGCGTCGCGCGAGGCGGCGAGCAGGTGATACGTCGCGGTCGCCGACGTCGTCACGTACTGGAGGTAGTCGGCGGCGTCGGCCCAGCCGCCACTGACGTCGATGTAGTAGCCGGTGCGCGTCGGATGATCGACGATGATCGCGTCCTTCGTGTGCGCGCTCGCGCGGAGGAACGGGTTGTATCCCGACCGCTGCTGGCGCATGTAGCCCATCAGCGTGTCGGCGAGCCCGCGGTAGACGTCGGTGCCGATGCGCACCGGTCCCGACTCGTAGCTGCCGGCGCGGACGCGATACGTCCCGGCGCGGCGCAGCGCGCTGAAGTCGAGCCGCCAGGTCTCCACGCATGGCCCGAAGGCGGCGTCCTTGCGCGCCGCACGCGGCGCGAGCGCAGTGCGTCCGCGGGCGTCGACGACGCTGAAGGTCGTCAGCGCGACGGGGCGGAGCGCGCAGACGACGGCGATCTTCGGCGCGTCGGGGAGATACCCGACCTGGTTGACGCGGATGAACGCCGCGCTGTCGGGCGAGGCCTGCGCCGCGGCGACGCGCGGGAGCGCGCAGCAGGCGGCGAGCGCGATCGAGCCGGGAAGAGGACGGTATGCCACGCGCCAAACTCTATGACGCCGCCGGTCCGACTGCCAGCGTCGGGCTGTAGCCCGTCACCCGACATCGTGTCGCGAGGTTGCCCGACTGCGTCGCCTGGCGCAGACCCGATGATGAAGGGCGACGTTCTCGCCACCGCACTCCGATCGCGCCCGCGCGGGGAGGCACAATGAGCACCCTGTCGACACCCGTCGGTGGACAGGCGACGTATCCGGTCCGGATCAGCGTCGAGCCGGCCCTCGAGCACCGCAACAGGCTCACGACCGCGTTCCGCTTCATCCTCGTCCTGCCGCATCTGCTGCTCGTCGGCGGTCCCGCGGCGGCGTTCTTCTCCTGGAACTGGAGCGACGAGAAGGGATGGGAGTGGACCGCGGCAACTGGTGTCCTCGGCGCGGTCGCCGGGATCTGCGCCTTCATCGCGTGGTTCGCGATCCTCTTCACCGGGCGGCACCCGGACGGACTCTGGCGGCTCTCCGCGTTCTATCTCCGCTGGCGCGTTCGGGTGAGCGCCTACGCCGCGCTCCTCCGCGACGAGTATCCGCCCTTCGGCGACGACCCCTATCCCGCCACGCTCGAGCTGCGCCCACCCGAGGGTGAGCGCGACCGGCTGACGGTCGCGCTGCGCGTGCTCCTCGCCCTGCCGCACCTGCTCGTCATCTGGCTGCTCGGCATCGCGTGGGGCTTCACGACGCTGATCGCCTGGTTCGCGATCGTCTTCACCGGCCGCTTCCCCGCCGGGCTGTACCGGTTCAGCCTGGGGCTCTTCCGCTGGATCACGCGCGTCGAGGCGTACCTTCTCCTCCTCCACGACGAGTATCCACCTTTCTCGCTGGAGTAGCGCTCGGCGGCTGGATAGCTTTCGCGGATGATTTCGAGGATTTCGAGGGCGGGGGCGCTGCTGGTCGCGGCCGCCGCCCTCGTCCTGAATGGCTGCGCGGCGCGGACGGCGCCTCCCGCGCGCGAGCTGCCGGCCCCCGCCGCGTCCGACGGACACGACCGCCATTCCGCGAGCGCTCTCGAAACGGCGCGCGTCGGCTATGCCGCGGCCGACGTCGAGTTCATGCAGCGCATGATCCATCACCATGCGCAGGCGCTGGTGATGACCGGGCTCGTCGCCGGGCGCGCCGACCGCCGTGAGCTGGAGCTCCTCGCCGGGCGCATCGACGCCTCGCAGCGGAGCGAGATCGAGTCGATGCGGCGCTGGCTCGAGAAGCGCGGCGAACACGCGCCCGATCCTTCGCACGCGCACCACGACGCGATGACGTCGATGCCGGGGATGCTGACCGACGCTCAGCTCGCCGAGCTCCGCGCCGCGACCGGCGCCACGTTCGACCGCCTCTTCCTCGAGCGCATGATCCAGCATCACGAGGGCGCGCTGTCGATGGTCGCCGACCTCTTCGCCACGCCCGGCGCGGGACAGGAGTCGGAGATCTTCCGCTTCGCGACCGACGTCGACGCCGACCAGCGCGCCGAGATCGCGCGCATGCGCAACCTGCTGAACACGATTCCCGCTACGCCCAACACGAGATGACTTCGAAGACGCTCCTCGCGCTGCTCGCCACCGCCACGCTCCTCACCGCGCGCGAGACCCGCGCGCAGCTCGACAGCACGCCCGCTCGCTCCACCGACCCGCGCGTCGGCCTCGCCGGCGGCCTCGACGACGCGCGCGAGGCAGCGTGGAACCTTCGACACGTGGTACATCGCCCGCGCGCCGAGGGCTGGTACGACCCTGACGATCTGGGCACGCTCCGCTACTCGAGCTCGGACCTCGCCTTTCGAGGCAACGTCGTCTTCCAGGGCGCCTTCCACGGCCTCCAGGCATGGGACGTCTCGACGCCCGCCGATCCGAGGCGGATCATGGCGCTCCCCTGCCCCGGCGGACAGGGCGACGTCTCCGTCCACGGCAACCTCCTCTTCATGTCGGTCGAGGAGACGCGCGGGCGCGTCGACTGCGGCACGCAGGGGATCATCGACACGGTGAGCAGCGAGCGCTTCCGCGGCGTGCGAATCTTCGACATCAGCGACGTCGCCAACCCGCGGCCGGTGGCGCTGGTGCAGACCTGCCGCGGCTCGCACACGCACACGCTCGTCACCGACCCGCGCGACGCCGCGAACGTCTACATCTACGTCTCCGGGACGAGCCGCGTACGGTCGCCGTCGGAGCTCGCCGGATGCTCGGGGCGTCCGCCTGAGGAAGACCCGAACACCTCGTACTTCCGGATCGAGGTCATCCAGGTGCCGGTCGCCGCGCCGCAGAACGCGCGCATCGTCAACATGCCGCGCATCTTCGCCGACAGCGCGGGCGCGATCGCGGGACTGTGGCAGGGCGGCACGCACGGCGAGGGGACGCAGCGCACCGCGGTCACCAACCAGTGCCACGACATCACCGTTTACGGCGAGATCGGCCTCGCCGCGGGCGCGTGCGCGGGGAACGGCATCCTGCTCGACGTCAGCGACCCGGCGAACCCGCGGCGCATCGACGAGGTGAGCGACCCGAACTTCGCATACTGGCACTCGGCGACGTTCAGCAACGACGGGCGCAAGGTGATCTTCACCGACGAGTGGGGCGGCGGCACGCAGCCGCGCTGCCGCGCGACCGACCGGCCGGAGTGGGGCGCCGACGCGATCTTCTCGATCGAGATGCGGAAGATGCGCTTCCGCAGCTACTACAAGATCCCGGCGCCGCAGACGAGCGCCGAGAACTGCGTCGCGCACAATGGCTCGCTCATCCCGGTTCCGGGGCGCGACATCATGGTGCAGGGCTGGTATCAGGGTGGCATCTCGGTGTTCGACTTCACCGATCCGACGAAGCCGGTCGAGATCGCGTTCTTCGACCGCGGGCCGGTGAGCGATACCTCGCTCGTCATCGCTGGCTTCTGGGCCGGGTACTGGTACAACGGTCGCATCTACGGCTCGGAGATGGCGCGCGGCCTCGACATCTTCGAGCTCCAGCCGAGCGAGTATCTGACGCAGAACGAAATCGACGCGGCGAAGCTCGTCCAGGTGGACGTGCTCAACCCGCAGAACCAGAAGCGCATCGTCTGGCCGGCGCAGTTCGTCGTCGCGCGGGCGTACGTGGACGGCCTGATGCGCCGTGACGCGAAGCGGCGCAGCTGGGGTCAGGGCGTGCACGCGGAGCTCGCGCGCGCGGAGAAGGGCCCTGCGGCGGCACGGCGCACCGCGCTCGCGCGCCTCGCGACGCGACTCGACCGCGATGCCGCGAACGCGCCGGACGCCGAGACGGTCCGCGCGCTCGCCGGAGTCGTGCGCGAGCTCGGAACGTCGGCGCGATGACGGAAGGATGACCGGAGCCGAGACGCCTGCGTCGAGCGACGAGCTGCGCAAGCTGCGCGAGGTACGCCTCGCGCTGCTGCGGCTGCACAAGGCGCTGCTCGACGCCGAGCGTCTCCGCTTCGAGCGCGACTTCGGTCGCGTTCAGGACGGGTTTGCCTTCCTGCAGCTCGTGGTGAACGACCCCGCCTTCGCCTGGCTGCGGCCGCTATCGGCGCTGATCGTGGATCTCGACGAGCAGCTCGACGCCGACGAGCCCCTTACGAGCGCCGGGGTCGAGCGGCTGCGGGAGGAGGTCCGCCTGCTCACGACCCCCGAGAAGGGGGGAAGCGAGTACGCGCACAACTACGACCGGGCGATGCAGGAGTCGCCTGACGTCCTGCTGCTGCACCGCGCGGTCGTGCGGGCGCTGGCGGCGTGACGACGGTTCTCTTCACCGGCTTCCCGGGCTTCCTCGGCAGCGCGTTGCTGCCACGCGTGCTCGCGCGAGATGCGAGCGCCGAAGCGATCTGCCTCGTCCAGCCACGCTGGGCTCCGCTCGCGCGCGAACGGATCGACGAGCTCACGCACCTCTCGCCGTCGTTGCGCGGGCGCGTGCGCCTCGTCGAGGGCGATATCACGCTCCCCGACCTCGGTCTTCGCCACGCCGCCACCATCGCCGCGCGGACGTCGGAGGTCTACCATCTCGCGGCGATCTACGATCTGTCGGTCGGCCGCGAGCTCGCGATGCGGGTGAACGTCGAGGGGACGCGCAACGTGCTCGCCTTCGCACGTTCCTGCACCGCGCTGCGCCGCTTCCAGTACCTCAGCACCTGCTACGTGAGCGGGCGCCATCCTGGAGTCTTCGACGAGGATCAGCTCGAGGTCGGCCAGCGCTTCAACAACTTCTACGAGGAGACGAAGTACCTCGCCGAGATCGAGGTCCGCCGTGCGATGCAGGCCGGACTGCCGGCGACGATCTACCGTCCGTCCGTCGTCGTCGGCGACAGCATCACGGGCGCGACGCAGAAGTACGATGGTCCGTACTTCGTGATCCAGTGGCTGCTTCGGCAGCCGCCGGTCGCATTGTTCCCGGTCGTGGGCGACACGAAGCGGACGGTGTTCAACATGGTGCCGCGCGACTTCGTGATCGACGCGATCACGTGGCTGAGCGGGCGCGAGGAGTCGTCGGGCCGTTGCTACCAGCTCGCCGATCCGCGGCCGCTCACGGTGGACGCGATCCTGCGAGAGCTTGCGCGGTCGACGCGGCGCCGGATGATCCGCGTCCCGCTCCCGGTCGGCGTGGCGAAAGCGTCAATCGACCACGTCCCCGGCGTCTACCGGCTCCTTCGCATCCCCTCGAGCGCGGTGGACTACTTCGTCCACCCGACGCGCTACGCGACGGCGAAGGCGCAATCCGCGCTCGCGCCGAGCGGCATCCGTTGCCCCGCTTTCCCGGAGTACGTGGACCGCCTCGTCGACTTCGCGCGAGCGCACCCCGAGGTCGGCGCGGCGGCGATGACCTGACCGTCACTGCGCCGTCCACTACCGCCGGCCCGGTCGACACGGAGGCGCGGAGGCGCGAAGAACTGCCGCGGAGGACCCGGCGAAATACCCTCGCCCCGCTTGCCCCAAAATCGATCGGAGCTTTGAAGTGCCTGGGAACTGCACACGCCGAGAGTTCGGTGACGCGTGTGCAGGTGCGGTCCTCCGCGACCTCCGCGCCTCGGCCGTACCAAAGAGCATTGGCAGTTGCCCATAAAGGCCCCTGCAGTTGTAGTGGTGGTTGGAGGCGATGGCGTGGAGGTCAGCGGTTGATCGTCTGCATCCCGCCCTCGGGGTAGCGCATTCCGGCAGCGATTCCCCTTGGCGCCACTTCGTCGATGCGGCGAAGGTCGGCCGCGTCGAGGAAGACGTCGAGCGCGCCGACGTTCTCCTCGAGGTACTTCACGCGCTTCGTCCCCGGGATCGGGACGTTGTCATCGCCGCGCGCGAGCAGCCAGGCGAGGGCGAGCTGCGACGGCGTGCATTTCTTCTCGCGCGCGATCTCCTCGACGCGGGCGACGAGATCGAGGTTCTTCCGGAAGTTCTCCCCCTGGAAGCGTGGATGGTTGCGGCGGTAGTCGTCCGCGGGAAGGTCCTCGAAGGTGCGGAATCTCCCGGTGAGGAAGCCACGGCCAAGCGGGCTGTAGGCGACGAAGCCGATGCCGAGCTCGCGGCAGGTCGGGAGGATCTCGTCCTCGACGTCGCGGCTCCAGAGCGAATACTCTGTCTGGAGCGCGGTGATGGGATGCACGGCGTGCGCGTGTCGGATCGTCGCCGGCGCCGCTTCGCTCATCCCGAGGTGGCGCACCTTCCCGGCGCGAACCAGCTCTGCCATCGCGCCGATCGTCTCCTCGATCGGCACCTTCGTGTCGACCCGGTGCTGGTAGTAGAGGTCGATGTGGTCCACGCCCAGCCGCTCCAGCGACGCGTCGCACGCCTTGCGAACGTACTCGGGCGAGCCCTCGACGCCGAGGAAGGCGCCCGTCTCGGAGCGCACGTTGCCGAACTTCGTCGCCAGCACCACCTGGTCGCGCCGGCCCTTGATGGCGCGTCCGACGAGCCGCTCGTTGGTGAACGGCCCGTACATGTCCGCCGTGTCGAGCAGCGTGATGCCGAGGTCGAGGGCACGATGGATGGTCGCGATCGACTCGGTGTCGTCGCGCCCCGCGTAGAAGTCGCTCATCCCCATGCACCCGAGTCCGAGCGCCGAGACCTCGAGTCCCTGTCTGCCGAGCTTGCGGTGCTGCATCGTTCCTCTCCGTCGAAGGCCGTGTCTTTCCCCTGACGGACAACGCGCGCAAGAATCGTGGCGATCCCGGAAACCGATGTCGTGATCGTGGGCGCTGGGCTGGCGGGACTCGTCGCCGCGGCGGAGCTCGCCGACGCCGGCCGCCGGGTCGTCGTCGTCGAGCAGGAGCCGGAGGGGTCGCTCGGCGGGCAGGCGTTCTGGTCGTTAGGCGGGCTCTTCCTGGTGAACTCGCGCGAGCAACGCCGGCTCGGCGTCCGCGACTCCTACGACCTCGCGCTCCAGGACTGGCTCGGCTCCGCTGGCTTCGACCGTCCCGAGGATCGCTGGCCGCGGCGCTGGGCGGAAGCGTACGTGGCGTGGGCGGCGGGAGAGAAGCGCGCCTGGCTGCACGCGATGGGCGTGCGCTTCTTCCCCGTCGTCGGCTGGGCCGAGCGTGGCGGCTACCTCGCGACGGGACACGGCAACTCGGTGCCGCGCTTTCACGTCGTCTGGGGCACAGGGCCCGGCGTCCTCGAGCCCTTCGTCCGGCGCGTCCGCGACGGCGTGGAGCGCGGGCTCGTCACGCTGCGCTTTCGCCATCGTGTGACCGCGCTCGACACGAGCGGTGGAACCGTGACCGGCGTTCGCGGCGAGGTGCTCGCGCCGAGCACGATCGACCGCGGACAGTCGAGCGCGCGGGAGGTGACCGGCGACTTCGCCATCAGCGCGCAGGCGGTGATCGTCACCTCGGGCGGTCTCGGCGGCAATCACGAGCTCGTGCGACGCAGCTGGCCGGCGCGGCTGGGAGCACCCCCGGTGCGCATGCTCTCGGGGGTGCCAGCGCACGTCGATGGGAGAATGCTCGCCGTGAGCGCCGCCGCGGGCGGCCGCATCGTCAACGGCGACCGCATGTGGCATTACGTCGAAGGGCTCCGGAACTGGAGCCCGATCTGGCCGATGCACGGTATTCGCATCCTCCCCGGCCCGTCGTCGCTCTGGCTCGACGCGCTCGGACGGCGTCTGCCCCCACCGCTCTTCCCCGGCTTCGACACGCTGGGGACACTCGCGCACCTCCGCACGACGGGCCACGACCACTCCTGGTTCATCCTCACCCGGCGCATCATCGCCAGGGAATTCGCGCTCTCCGGCTCGGAGCAGAACCCCGACATCACCGGCAGGAGCGTGCGGCGGGTGCTCGGCAGGATCGGCGGTGGCGCCCCGGGTCCGGTGCGCGCGTTCATGGAACGCGGCGCCGACTTCGTCGTCGAGCGAAAGCTCGGAGATCTCGTGCGGCGGATGAACGAGGTCGCCGGCGAGCCGCTGCTCGACGCCGCCGACGTCGAGCGCACCATCGTCGCCCGCGACCGCGAGCTTCGCAACGGCTTCGGCAAGGACGCGCAGGTCGTCGCCATCCGCGGTGCGCGCGGATACATCGGCGACCGCCTCATGCGCACCGCCGCTCCGCATCGCATCCTCGACGCCGCCGCGGGCCCGCTCATCGCCGTGCGCCTCTCGGTGCTGACGCGAAAGACGTTAGGCGGCCTCGAGACCGACCTCTCGGCGCGCGTCCTCGGCACCGGTGGCGAGCCGGTGCCTGGACTCTACGCCGCGGGCGAGGTCGCCGGCTTCGGCGGCGGGGGCATGCACGGTTACCGCGCCCTCGAGGGCACCTTCCTCGGCGGCTGCCTCTTCTCCGGCCGCATCGCCGGCCGCGCCGCCGCCGCCGCGATCGTCTGACGCGGACGGCTGCTGCCGGCTGCTGCCAGCTGCCAACTACCACAGCCTGGGGCTGGATGGGTAACTGCAACCGCGGTTGAGTGCCCGAGGACGCGGAGGCACGGAGGAAGGCCGCTCGGTCGGTTACACTCGCCCCGGTTGCCCCAAAATCACTCGGAGCTCCTTGGTGCTTTGGAAACGGCACACGCCGAGAGTCCGATGATGCATGTGCCGTTCTCCGTGCCTCCGCGCCCTCGGCCACTCCGAAGAGCAGTGCCAGTTACCCAATCAAGGCCCCAGCAGTTGCGGAGCTCCACCACGCGGGACTGAGCCAGCACGACAACGGGCGGAGTAGTACCGGGCTTGCGCCCTCGCACGCACCTTTCGGGCGAAGCGTCGCATCGCCATCACCGAACAAGAGAGACATGCTCCAGGCAGAACATCATTTCGAGCTCGCGGAAGCGGCGATCGAATACGCGCAGTTCGTCGGCGCCTTCCTGGCGGCTGGCGCGATCGGTTTCCGCTATGCCGCGGTGCGCGACCGCTGGCGGCACCCGACGGCAGGCGACGCCGAGCGGATGGTGTACGGGAGCGCGCTGCAGCGCGCCGCGATCCTCGGCCTCGTCGGTGCGATCATTGGCGCATGGAAGCTGTTCGGCGGGCTCCCCGCGCAGGCAGCGCGCCGCCATCTCACGGCCACCGCGCTCGTGACCAGCGACCTGACGACGGCGCTCCAGGTCGGCCTCGCGATCCTCGCGCTGCTCGGCTTCCTGCTTGCAGCGATGCGCCGTCCCGCGGGATGGCCGCTCGCCGCGATCGGCATTGTGCTGGCGCCCTTCGCGCCGCTCGTCACGGGTGCGTGGCCGCGCATCGTGAACCCGGTGCACATCCTCGTCGGCGGACTCTGGATCGGCACGCTGTTCATGATCGTCGCCGCGGGAATCGCGCTCGCCTTCCGCGCCGAGCCGGCGCGCGAGCGACGCGGCGCGATGGTCGCCGACATGGTGAACGGCTTCTCGCCGCTCGCGCTTGGAGCCGCGGCAACGCTCGTGCTCTCCGGGATCGTCACCGCGTGGCGGCACCTCGGCTCGCTCCCCGCTCTCTGGACCTCCGACTACGGACGCGCGCTCATCCTCAAGCTCGTCGTCGTCGCGGTAGTGTTCGCGCTCGGCGCCTTCAACTGGCGGCGCCAGCGGCCGACGTTAGGCGGCGACGCGACGGCGATCGCGATCCGACGCTCGTCGAAGTCGGAGCTCTTCGCCGCGGCGGTGGTGCTGGCGCTGACGACCTACCTGCTCAGCCTCCCCGCCCCGGCGCGGCGGCAGGCGCCTCCTCCGCCCGCAACCGCTCCAACACCACCTGGGTGAGCTTGCGGATGACGGCGGTGTCGGCGCGGACGTGCGCGCCGGGGAGCCAGATGAGCTCCTTCGGCTCGCGCGCGGCGGCGTAGAGCGCGTCGACTTTCGCGCGCGGCATGCGCTCGTCGTCGGCTGCGTTGACCATCACGAAGGGGCGCGGCGCGATGCGGCCGACCCATTTCGCCGGATCGATGCGCGGACCAGCGATGATCACGTTCGCCGTCGCGGCGGCGGCGTAACGCAGCGGTGCGAAGGGGATCGTCCGCCGCATGTTCATCTCGAGCGGCGCGAACGACCCACCCGACCCGTGAATGGCCCAGACGCGCGTGAAACGCGGATCGAGCGCGCCCGCGACGCAGACGAATGGCGCGCCGAGGCTGACGCCGACCGCCTCGACCCTGGTCGTGTCGACGCCGGGAAGCGCGCGCAGGTACTCGAGCGAGAGCATCAGCGCCGCCGGCGTGTCGAGAAACGCCTCACGGATCTTCGGGATGTCGCGAAGGAACGTCGCCGCGTCCGGCCTCGGGTCGCCGGTGTAGGGATACGACATCGCCGCGACGATGGTGCCCCGCGTCTCGGGGAGCATGCGCACCGCGTTCGCGCCGGTATGGTGGCCGCCGAGGATGACCACCAGCGGCAGCGATCCGACGCTGTCCTCGAGTGCGCGCCTGACCGTCAGCGTGACGGCGAGCCCGCTCGACGACGTCAGCGTCACCGGACGGACGTGATAGCCCTTGATGATCGTGTCGCGGCCCAGCTCGACGCGCGCCAGTGTCCCGCGCCGCTCGATGAAGCGTGGCGTCGGATCACGCAGCAGCCAGGCGGCCAGCAACGCGAGCGCCGCAGCCGCGGTCGCGGCAACGACGGCGGCGGGTCGGCGGCGCGACGTGCCGGTCGTGCGTTCAGCGGGTCGCCGCCGGGACCACACGCAGCAGCTCCCCGTCGCCTTCGTCGGTCACGATGTAGAGGAAGCCGTCGGGCCCCTGCTGCACGTCGCGAATGCGCTTCCCGAGATTGCCGAGGTAGCGCTCCTCGCTCGTGACGCTGTCGCCCTGCAGCGTGAGCCGGACGAGCGCATTCGACGCCAGCCCGCCGATGAACAGGCTCCCCTTCCAGCCGGGGTACCTGTCGCCGGTGTAGAACGTCATTCCACCCGGCGCGATGACGGGATCCCAGTAGTAGACCGGCTGCTCCATCCCCGCCTTCACGCGACCCTCGCCGATCTTCGCGCCGGAGTAGTCCACGCCATACGTGATCACCGGCCAGCCGTAATTCTTCCCCGCGTCGGGATGATTGAGCTCGTCGCCGCCGCGCGCGCCATGTTCGACGGTCCAGAAGCGTCCCGCCGGATCGAGCGCCGCGCCCTGGATGTTGCGGTGGCCGTACGACCAGATCTCGGGACGCGCGTCGCTGCGGCCGACGAAGGGATTGTCGCGCGGGATCGAGCCGTCGGGGTTGATGCGCACCACCTTGCCGAGCCCCGACTGGAGGTCCTGCGCCTGCTCGCGATAGGCCTGACGGTCGCCCTGGGTGACGAAGAGCTTGCCGTCCTTCGAGAAGACGAGCCGCGAGCCGAAGTGTCCTCCGCCGCGCACCTTCGGCTGCTGGCGGTAGATGACCTGCACGTTCTCGAGTCGCCCGTCGCCGAGCGTTCCCCGCGCGACGGCGGTGCCGGCGGTGCCATCGCCGGGGCCGATGTCCGAGAACGACAGGTAGACGAGCCGGTTTCGCGCGAAGTCAGGGTCGAGCGCGACGTCGAGCAGCCCGCCCTGGCCGCGCGCCGCCACCTCGGGGACGCCGCCTAACGGCGGCGAGAGCCTTCCATCCTTCTCCACGATGCGCAGGCGTCCCGGCCGCTCGGTGACGAGGATGCGCCCGTCGGGCAGGAACTGCAGCGCCCACGGGTGCTCGAGCCCGCGCGCGACCACCTCCGTGCGCACGACGTCGTTCCGCGCCGAGGGCGTCTTCGAGCCCTGGGCCGGTCCTTGCGACGCGGCTGGCCGGCAGGCGGCGAGCTCGAGCAGCAGGATGGGAACCACGATGGTCGAACGCATGTAGAGTCCTCGGTGCGGGTTCGGTGAAACGATGACCTGCAGCGCGCACTCACGGAAGATGAAGCTTCGACACATCCTCGCGCTCCTTGCGTTGACCGCCGTCTTGCCGGCGTGCGCGGATTCATCCGCTGCATCGGCAGCGGCGTCCGGCACGCGCGAGGCGGGGGCCCGGCGCTCCGTCATCAGCGAGACGCTCGACAGCGCGCGGCTCGCCGACGCCTACACGCGCGCCGCTGAGCTCCCGCGCCTGCGCAGCCTGCTCGTCGAGTGGAGGGACACCATCGTCGGCGAGCGCTACTGGCGCGGCGCCGCACGCGATCGCCCGGCGAACATCAAGAGCGCGTCGAAGAGCGTGATCTCGGCGCTCGTCGGCATCGCGATCGACCAGAAGCGCATCCGCGGCCTCGACGCGACCATCGCCGAGCTGCTCCCCGCCGAGGCGCGCACCCTCGACTCGGCGAAGCGCGCGATCACCGTCGAGGACCTCGTCTCGATGCGGTCGGGGCTCCAGTCCACCAGCTTCGGCGACTACGGCGCCTTCGTCACGAGTCGGAACTGGGTGCGCTACGTCCTCTCGCGACCGATGGTCGCCGATCCGGGCGGGCCGATGATCTACAGCACCGGGAGCACCCATCTCCTCTCGGCGATCCTGACCCGCGCCACGAAGACCAGCACCCTGCGCTACGCCCAGCAGCAGCTGGCCCGTCCCCTCGGCATCCCGCTCCGGCCATGGACGACCGATCCGCAGGGGATCTACTTCGGGGGGAACGAGATGCGGATGACGCCGGGCGAGATGCTCGCCTTCGGGCGGCTGTACCTGCAGCGCGGGCGCACGCGAAGCGGCCGTCAGGTCGTTCCCGAAGCATGGATCGACAGCTCCTGGGTGCCGCGCGGCGTCTCGCCCTGGAACGGCCACTCCTACGGCTACGGCTGGTGGATCCGCGAAGCACACGGCCACCCCGTCTACTTCGCGTGGGGCTACGGGGGCCAGTTCATCTTCATCGTCCCGACGCTGAAGCTCCTCGTCGTCACGACCTCTGACGCCAACACCTCCCGCGACGGCGGCCACCTCGAGGCGATCCACTCGCTCGTCGACGACCATCTCATCCCGGCTGTGAGCCGATAGCGGTCCGTCAGGTGGGAACTCCAAACGACGACGGCGACAACCTCACACGGAGGTGAACGGCGAGTTGCACGGAGTGCACGGAGGACCGGGCGAGATCATCTCGCCCCGTGACCGCAGTCCCGCTGCGCACGATCGGCGCGACCTTGGTCCCGAGGAGCTCGATCGCGCGCATGATCGTCGCCGAGGGCGACGAGCGTCACCGGAGCGGCGGTAGCGGCCCGCCTGCGGCGCGACGGTTATGAGCGCCCTCTGATTCGTGCCCTTCCTGTGCCTGTGCTCGTCATACATGGCGAGCGCGACCTGCTCCCCTCGGAGAGCGCGCGAGACCTGGCCGCAGATCTCCCGAAGGCCAGGCTCGTGGGCATACCGGGGTCGGGCCACATGCCCTTCCGGGAGGCACCGGAGCGGTTCTTCGCGATCGTCGAATCGTTCCTGTCGGAGCCGTCGTCGGATTGGGTCCCCCCATGAAGCATCGCCTCAGCCTCGTATTCGTACTGGTCGCTTCGCTCGTCACGACGGGTGGGTACGCCCGTTCGGGACGTCACGAGGCCATTGAGTCGAGCGCCGCCGGGTCCATCGCCCGTGCGCGCGGCCGCGCGCGAGACGTGTCGGAAGTGCGCCGGCGGATCATGCAAGGGGAGCCCGGGACCTACATCGGTGAGATCCTCCTTACCCGCGACTCCTCGCTCACCCGCTGGCGCGACCGCACCCAGCGCCCGCTGAGAGTCTGGGTCCAGCCGACGGCGAACATCCCCGACTGGGATCCCGAGTTCATCGCCGAAGTGCGCAACGCCTTCCGCCAGTGGATGGACACCGGCATCCCGGTCCGCTTCAGCTTCGTCAGCGATTCCTCCCACGCCGACGTGCACGTGCGGTTCGTGGATCGCTTCCGCGACCCGATCAGCGGCAAGACCCGCTGGGCACGCGACGAGGACTGGTGGATCGTGGACGGCGACATCGTCCTCGCCGTGCATCACGACGGGGGCGAAGCGCTCGACCATCTCGCGGTCCGCGCCATCGCCCTTCACGAGGTCGGCCACCTCCTCGGGCTCGACCACTCGGCCGACATCTCCAACATCATGACCGCGCGTGTGCGCGTCCGCGAGCTGTCCGACGCGGACCGCCAGACGATGCGGCTGCTGTACACCCTGCCCCCCGGCCCGGTCCGCTGACCGTGCGTCGCGGTGACGCGCTCGTCGCCGGTTTCGTCGGTGCGATCGTCGTCGCCGTCATCAGCCTGATAGCGACCGCCCCGCGCCGGCCCGAGCCGGCGCTCGTCGTTTCCGCCGCCGACTCCGCGCGCCCGGAAAGCACCGCAGTCGGGGCCGCAGCGGCGGGCGGCGACAGCGCGCGGTTGACGGCGACCACGCGCTCCGGACACGAGATCGAGGTCAGGACCGTCCGGTCGGGAAATCCCGCCCCGGTGCGCGACCTCGAGACCATCCGTCGCCACCTCCGGCTCGGCGCCCCTGGCACCTACATCGGCGACATCCTCGCCGAACAGGACTCGGAGCTCGTGCGGTGGCCCGACGAGACGGTGCTCAAGGTGTGGATCCAGCCGCGCAGCGGCGTTCGTGACTGGAACGAGGCATACGTGGACAGCGTCCAGGCTGGCTTTCGCGCCTGGATGCAGGCCGGCGCACCGGTGGGCGCGAGCTTCGTCCGCGACTCGAGCGCCGCCAACGTGCGTATCCGCTGGATCGACCGTTTCGAGGGGAGCTACGCGATCGGCCTCACGCGGCAGACCTGGGACCAGTACAACTGGATCGTCGCCGGCGACATCGACATCGCGATGCACGCGAGCGACGGATGGACGCTGCCGCCGGAGCTGGTGCGTGCGACCGCGATCCACGAGATCGGCCACCTCATGGGACTGCGCCACTCGAGCAACCCGCGCGACGTGATGTCGGCGACCGCGTCGCGGGAGTCGCTCGAGCTGACGCGGGCCGACCTGTCCACGCTGCGCCTCCTCTACGCGCTGCCTCCCGGATCGGTGCGCTGACGCGCGCGGAAGCCGAAGCGGCAGCGTTCTTGCCTTTCGCGGCCGCAGCATGGCTGCGGCCCCCCAGCACGAAACCCGATCGGAGCGCTACGACGTCGCCATCGTTGGCGGCGGCGCGGCGGGACTGTCTGCCGCCATCTGGCTCGCCCGCTACCGGCATCGCGTAGTCCTCGTGGACTCGGGCGACCCGCGCAACTGGGAGACGCGAGGGGTCAACGGCTTCCTCGGCCTGCCCGGGATCCGTCCCGGCGAGCTGCGCGGGCGCGGCCGCGACGAGTGCCGCAAGTACGGCGCGACGCTCATCGACGGAACGGTGCTGGCGGTGGTGCGCCACAGCCACGAGCGCTTCGAGCTCAAGCTCGAGGGCGGCACGAGCGTCGAGGGGAGCCGGCTCCTGCTCGCGATCGGGCTGCGCGACGTCTGGCCCGACGTGCCAGGCCTCGAGCACGTCTACGGCAACCGCGCCCACGTCTGCCCCGATTGCGACGGCTACGAGGCCACGGGGAAGAAGACGGTCGTGATCGGCAAGGGGCGGCGCGCGGTGGGGATGGCGCTCAACCTGACCACCTGGACGCGCGACCTCACCGTCTGCACCAACGGCAAGGACCCGGACCTCGACGCCTATCTCGCGCGCAAGCTCGACACGTTAGGCATCCCGGTCGTGCCGCAGCGGATCACCCGCATCCGCTTCCGCGACGGCGACATGCGCTCGCTCGAGTTCGAGGGACGCGACCCGATCGGCTGCGAGAAGATCTTCTTCTCGATCGCGCAGTATCCCGCCGACGACCTCGCGATGAAGCTCGGCTGCGAGCTCGACGAGCAGGGGCACGTCATCGTGGACCGGGCCTACCACACATCGGTGAAGAACGTGTGGGCAGCGGGAGACATCATTCCCGGCCCGCAGCTCGCCATCGCCGGCGCCGCCGATGGAGCGATCGCGGCGCTGGCGATACACAAGTCGCTCGTTCCTGAAGAGCGGAAGCTGAGCTAGGGCTCCCAGACGAGGAGCGTCGTCACCGGCTTCTTCTTGCGCACGAGCGAGAGCCTGACGCTCCCGTCCTTCGCCGCCCTGGCGATCGCGCGCTGCACCTGAAGCGGCGTCAGCACCTCGGAGCCGTTCACCGCGACGATGACGTCGCCGCTGCGCAGCCCCGCCTGAGCCGCGGGGCTGTGTGCGACCACCTGGAGCACGAGCACGCCCTTCTCGACGCCGAATGGCTGGCCGAGATCCGGGTCGTTGATGCGCACGAGCTCCGAACCGGCGAGTGGAAGTGGATCGGTAGAGCGTGTCGAGGGCACCGGTGGCACCGGCGCGACGGCCGGCACGTCGGGGTTGGCGGTGCCCGCGGGCCGCGGCCGGATCATCACCACATCGGGAGCAATCACGCCGCGGCCGTAGTCCACGCGCCGTCCTACCGTCACCGGCAGGTCGTACGTCTCCCGCGCGCGCCTGACGCGCACCTCGAGCTTCGCCCGGGGCTTCAGCAGCTTCGTCAGCGAGACGGCGCGTCCCTTCAGGTCGATTCCGTTGTAGGCGAGGATCGAGTCACCCGCCATGATGCCGGCCCGGTCCGCCGGCGAGCCCGGTTCCACGGACGCCACCTGCGGGTAGCCGAGGTGCTTCACGAACAGCTCGCCCTTGGTCGCCCAGGTGTCGGTCTCGCACACGTAATAGATGCCGAGCCACCCGTCGGGCTTCGGGAGGCCATCCTGCGCCTGCACCTTCACCTTCATCCTCGGCGCGGGCGGCGCGGTCTGCGCCCCCTGCGCGCGCAGCTCGCCCGCGGCTGCCGCCGCGAGAGTCATTGCCAGCGCGGCCAGCATCGGCCGCGTCACCCGACCCGCCATCAGTAGCCCCCCACCCGAACGTTAGGCTGCACGGACGTGCTGAGCTGGCGCAGCGTCGCCTGGCGTGCCGCGGTCGTCGTGAGATAGTAGCCGCTGATGACCGGGTCGTAAGGGCGCTCGCGCAGCGCCTGCTGCGTCGCCTCGGCGACCTGGTCGAGGGTGGCGAGGCGCGCCTCGTAGGTCTCGCGGGTGCCCGCGGCGCGGGCCGCGGTGTCGTTCTCGGCGAGGTACGCGGCGGCCGCCTGGTAGGCGCGCTCGTAGGATGCGAGCGCGGCGAGCGCCTCGGTCGGCGACTCGAACGTCGGCGTCGCCGCGGGCTCGGTCTGCGTCGAGGTGCCTGCGCCGGCGACCTGCGTGCCGGGCGCGGCGTCCGTCGAGCCGCCGCCGACGCTGGCGCGGCCGACGAAGGTGCCGCCCGCGAAGAGCAGCACCGCGGCGGCAGCGCGGAGCGCGCCGCCAAAGCGCCAGCGGCGCGCGGGAGCCGCGGCGCCGGCGCGCCCGGCGGTAAGGAGTCCTTCGGCGTGCAGCGCGGGGGCGAGCGTCTCCCAGCGCGTGAGCGGAAGCGCGGTCGTGCTTCCCTCGCCCCTCGAGAGGGCGAGGAGGCAGCGGTACGACTCGCGTTCGCGCGTGCACTCCGCACACCGGGCGAGATGCTCGCTCTCGGTGGTCGTCGGCTCGTCGTCGGCGAGTGCCGCGAGCCGTTCAGCAGGCAGGTGCAGCATGGCGTCCATCCGGTCTGGTCGGTCCATCGATGACATGCGCGAGGAGCTTCCTCAGCTTCGCCCGCGCCTTGAACAGTTGTGATTTCGAGCCGCCCGCGGTGATGCCGAGCTCCTGGGCGATCTCTTCGTGCGTGTAGCCTTCCACGTCGTGCATCAGGAAGACCGTCCGCGCACCCGGCGACAGCTTGCGCGCCGCTTCCTCGATCGTCGCCGCGAGCAGCGAACGCTCTCCCTCGTGCTCCACGGACGCGCTGTCGTCCTCGATCAGCGTCTCCCGACTGGCGATGCGCCGCGTTCGTCGGAGCGCGTTGAGCGTCCGGTTGACGGCGATCCGGTGCGCCCAGGTCCCGAACTGCGAGTCGCCACGGTAGGTCGGCAGCGCCTTGAAGATCTGGATCCAGACCTCCTGCGCGACGTCGGCCGCGGCATCCGGATCCCCGACGAGTCGCCGCACCACCGCATCGATGTGCGGTGCATGGCGCGTCCAGAGCGCGCGGAGCGCCCCTTCGTCGCCGTCGATCGCGCGGCGGATGACGAGGAGTTCGGGTTCCATGGAGTCCGCTAACTCAGTCACCCGGACGCCTCGAATGGTTCCCTCAACGGGGCATCGGAGGGCCGAAGACCCGCTCGAGCGCCTCGACCGCCTGGCGGAGCGTGGCCTCGTCGGCTTCCCCGATCCCATCCAGCTCCGCGACCAGCCTCTCGATCCTGCGGCGGCGGCCCTC
>DATAIS010000147.1:0-2972 GCA_036262535.1 Gemmatimonadaceae bacterium
ACGTCCCACTCGTTGCCGCACTTGAGGCACTTACGGAACTCGCCGCGGGTCTTGTTGAACTTCACCTCGGCGCCCTTGTAGTGGCACTCGGGGCATTCCTCGGCGACGGGCTTGTTCCAGGCGACGAAGTCGCAGTCCTCGTTGGAGCAGGCGTAGAAGTTCGTGCCGCGCTTGCGCGACTTCCGCTCGACGAGCTCGCCGCCGTCCTTGGGGCACATCACGCCGGTCGGCATGGAGCGGGTGCCGCGGCACTTCGGGAAGGTCGAGCAGCCGAGGAAGGCGCCGCTGCGCCCCTCGCGCTTCACCATCGGCTCGCCGCAGATGTGGCACTTGTACTCGGTGAGCTCGGCCTTCTTCTTCTCGCCGCTGATCGGCCGCGTGTACTTGCACTTCTTCGGGTGGTTCTCGCAGGCGAGGAAGGGACCGAAGAAGCCGCCGCGCGGCTCGAGCTTGCCGCCGCAGTCGGGGCAGCGGAGTCCGGCCACTTTTGTCAGATCGTAGGCTTCACCGATGAGCGACTCGACCTGGACGCTCTTCAGCGACTTGTCGAAGGGCTTGTAGAAGTCCTTGAGCACCTTCTGCCAGCCTAACGCGCCCTCCTCGACCTTGTCGAGCTCCTCTTCCATCTCGGAGGTGAAGCCGACGTTGAAGATGTCGGGGAACTGCTTGACCATGACCTTCTCCACCGACTCGCCCAGCTCCGTCGGGAAGAAGCGCCGCTGCTCGAGGTTGACGTAGCGACGGTCGGCGAGCACCGAGATGATCGCCGCGTAGGTGGACGGACGGCCGATGCCGAGCCGCTCCAGCTCCTTGACGAGGCTCGCCTCGGAGAAGCGCGGTGGCGGCTCGGTGAAGTGCTGGTTCGGCGTGATCTCGCGAACGGGGACGCGCTCGCCCTTCTCCACCACGGGAAGCGCCTGCTCGTCCTCGAGCGCCTTGCTGTCACCCTCCTCGCGCGCCTCCCTGTAGAGCGCGAGGAAGCCCTGGAACTTCACGACGCTCCCCGTGCTCCTGAAGAGGTATCGCGCGGGCGACGCCTTCACCCCCGCCGGCGCGTTGTCCGGGCCGAGGTCGTAGTCGAGCGTCGTCGTGTCGAAGATCGCGGGCGTCATCTGCGACGCCATGAAGCGCTTCCAGATCAGCTCGTAGAGCTTGAACTGGTCGTCCTTGAGGTAGCGCTTGATGGCGTCGGGACGGCGCGTCGGGTCGGTGGGACGCACGCCCTCGTGCGCGTCCTGGGTGTTCGCGCCCGCCTTGCCATAGAGCTGGAGCCCCGAAGCGACGAACTCCTTGCCGAAGAGCGAGCGCAGGTAGTCCTGCGCCTGCGCGGCCGCGCTCTCGGCGACGCGCGTCGAGTCGGTGCGCATGTAGGTGATGAGACCCACCGCGCCCTCCGCGCCGACCTCGATTCCCTCGTAGAGGTCCTGCGCGACGCGCATCGTGCGCTTGCTGCCGAAGCCGAGCTTCTTCGCCGCCTCCTGCTGGAGGGTGCTCGTGGTGAAGGGCGCGGCCGGGTTCTTCCGGCGCTCGCGCCGCTTGACGTCGGTGACGGGGAAGACGGTGCGTCCCGCGAGGTCGGCGAGGATCCGCTTCGCCGCGGCCTCGTTGCCGATCTCCGGCTTCTTCCCATCGACGTGATGAAGCTTGGCCGTGAAGCGCTGGCCAGCCTTCTCGAGCAGCGCCTCGATGGTCCAGTACTCGACCGGCTTGAAGGCGCGGATCTCACGCTCGCGCTCGACGATGAGCCGCAGCGCGACCGTCTGCACACGCCCCGCGCTGAGCCCCTTCTTCACCGTCTTCCAGAGGATCGGGCTCGCCTTGTAGCCGACGAGCCGATCGAGGACGCGGCGGGCCTGCTGGGCCTCCACCTTCCGGTCGTCGATCTCACCCGCCTGCGAGATGGCGCGCTGCACCGCGTCCTTGGTGATCTCGTGGAAGAGGACGCGCCGCACCGGCGCGCCGCCCTTCTTGCGGACGTGGCCGGCGACGTGATGGGCTATCGCCTCGCCCTCGCGGTCGGGGTCGGTCGCGATGAAGATCTCGCGCGAGTCCTTCGCCGCGGACTTGAGCTCCTCGATCGTCCGCTCCTTGCCGGGGATCGGGACGAGGTCGGGCTCGAAACCATTGTCTACGTCGATGCCAAGCTTCTTCTCCGGCAGGTCCATGATGTGGCCGATGGTCGCCTTCACGCGGTAGCCGCGGCCGAGGTACTTGCCGATGGTCTTCGCCTTCGCGGGGGACTCGACGATCACGAGCGACGTCGAGCCGGAAGGGCCCGTCGTGTCGCCGTACTCGGTCTCGACAGGCTTCCGCCCGCGCTTACCCGTGGCTCCGCCACGGACGGCCTCCGCCGCCCCCCGCTTGGCCGCCGCTCGTTTCCCTGCGGCCGCCTTTCTCGCCCCAGTCTTCTTCGCCGTTGCCATCAGTGCACTATTCTCCGCGAGCCGGGCGCACCCGGCTCCTCTATTCCAGCGGCCTCGAGGAGCGCCTTCAGGTCGTCGAGCGCGATGCTGCCGTCGAGCTGCGTGAGTGCGCGCTCGATGACCTGCTCGAGCTCCGCGCCGCTCAGCGTCTCGCCGGACAGCTTGAGCAGATGACCCCACGCGTCGCGGGTGAACCGCCCACGCTCGTGCGGCCCGGGGACCCTGAAGGTCCTCGGCTCGGCGCTGCTCCCGTTGCCAGTGAACTCGTCCATGTGATTATGACACCAAGGCGCCACCATCACGCCCAATGATCTCTGCTACCATATTAATTACCTGCTCCACGGAAAGTTGCTCCGTATCTACAGTCATGTCGGCCCCTTCGTAGGCTGCCTTGCGGGCTTCGTAGAGCCTCTTGAGCTCGCCCAGAGGGTCCGGTCGCTGGAGCAGCGGTCGGGTCGCCCGTTCGGTCCCCAGACGCGCCAGGGCCGTTTCCGGACGGACACGAAGGTAGATGATACGGGCGGGGGGACGCAAAAGTGCCACGTTGCC
>DATAIS010000148.1:0-13431 GCA_036262535.1 Gemmatimonadaceae bacterium
TGATGATCCACGACATCGACCTCATCCTCACACTGGTCGGTGCCCCCGTGACCGCGGTCGCAGCGGTCGGTGTGGGCGTGCTCACTCCGTCGGTGGACATCGCCAACGCGCGCCTCTCGTTCGGATCTGGCGCGGTCGCGAACATCACGACCAGTCGTATCTCGCGCGAGCGGATGCGGAAGGTGCGCCTCTTCCAGCAGAGCGGATATCTCTCGCTCGACCTCGGCGCCGGAAACGGCGAGTTCTTCCGCCTGCGGGAGGACCTCGACCTCGCCGAGCTCGCGAAGGCGCCGCTGGCCGTCGAGTCGTTCGTCGAGCGGATCGCGCTCGAGGCCCCCGATGGGGAGCCGCTGCGGCTGGAGTTCGAGAGCTTCGTCGCCGCCGTCCGCGGCGTGGCCGAAGTCCCGGTGAGCGGCGAGGCAGGGCGTGCCGCGCTCGCGGTCGCACTCCAGATCGTCGCCGAGATCGAGCGCACGCGCCCCGCGATGGCCGCTGCGCGTTAGGCGGTGCGCGAGATCCTCATCATCGCCGGCGAGGCCTCGGGCGAGCTTCACGGCGCCGCGCTCGCGGAGAAGCTGCGGCAGCTCGATCCGGCACGACCGCTGGCGGGAATCGGTGGAGCCCGGATGGAGGCGGCTGGTGTCGACCTCCTGGAGCGCGTCGACAACCTCGCCGTCATGGGTTTCGTCGAAGTCCTGCGACACGTGCCGAAGCACTGGGCGTTGCTGCGCACGCTGCGCCAGCGGCTGGAGAGCGGGCGCGTGGGCGCGCTCGTGCTGATCGACTACCCGGGCTTCAACATGAAGCTCGCGGTGGCGGCGAAGGCGGCCGGGGTTCCAGTGCTCTACTACGTGACGCCGCAGGTCTGGGCCTGGGGCGCGAACCGCCTCGAGAAGCTGGCGAAGATCGTCACGCGCGCGGCGCCGATTCTTCCCTTCGAGGAGAAGCTGCTCCGCGACAACGGCATCGATGCGACCTTCGTCGGCCACCCGCTCCTCGACCGCGCGACGAGCCTTCCCGCCCGCGCCGACGCGCGCCGGGAGCTCGGTCTCGATGTGGAGCGCCCCGTCCTCGCGCTCTTTCCCGGCAGCCGCGAGCAGGAGATCCACCGTCACCTCGACGACTTCGTCGCGGTCGGCGTGGAGATGCAGCGGCGCGTACCTGGCCTGCAGGTGATCATGAGCGGCGCGACGACGGTCGAGCTCCCGGCGTCGGCATCGCCATTTCCCCTCGTGCGCGGTGCGTCGTTCACCGTGCTGCGTGCGGCCGATGCCGCGATGTGCAAGAGCGGCACGACGACGCTCGAGGCCGCGGTCGCCGGATGCCCGCTCGTCGTGGCCTATCGTACCAGCGGCTGGACGTACTGGCTCGCACGCCGGCTGGTGAAGATTCCACACATCGGGCTGGTCAACGTCGTCGCCGGACGCGAGGTCGCGCGCGAGTTCGTGCAGGACGCGCTCGAGCCGCGCGCGGTGAGCGACGAGCTGGAGCGCCTTCTCTCGCGCGAAAGCCCGCGGCGCGCTGAAGTCGTGAGCGGGCTCGCCGAGGTTCGCGGCCGGCTCGGTACGCCGGGCGCATCGGAGCGTGTCGCGCGGATGGCACTCGGGATGGCGCGATGAGCGAGCGGAGCAGGCGATGGATCGTGCGCATCGGCGCACTGCTCCTCCGCGCGCTCGCCGCCAGCTGGCGAATCCGCGTCATCGGCGACGGCGGGCTGCGCGCCGCACGCGCCCGCAGGCAACCGGTCATCTTCACGCTCTGGCACGGACAGATGCTGCCGTTGCTCTACCAGCACCGGAACGAAGGCGTCGCGATCCTCATCAGCGAGCATCGCGACGGGGAGCTCATCGCGCAGGTGGCGCATCGCCTGGGCTTCGGCAGCGTACGCGGCTCGACGACGCGCGGCGCAGGGCGTGCGCTGCTGGCGATGGTCCGCGCGGTCGAGAGCGGGCGAGACGTCGCGGTGACACCGGATGGACCGCGCGGCCCGGCCAGGAGCTTCGCGCCCGGCGCGCTCGCGCTCGCGCAGCGTACCGGCGCCCTCATCGTGCCGACGACCGCGCACGCGCGCTGGGCATGGCGACTCGGCAGCTGGGACAGCTTTCTCATTCCGCGCCCGTTTGCCCGGGTGGTGGTCTCGTATGGCGAACCGACGCCGGTCGAGGCCGCGGACGCTCGCGCAGCCAGCGCGCTCGCGCCGCGATTTCAGGGGCTGATGGAACAGGCCGAGAATGCCGCGACGCAGGGCTGACCGCATCGCGGAGCGGATCTGGGAGGGGAGCGACGTCGCCGCGCGCGTGGCGCGCGTCGCGCTCTCGCCGCTCGAGCTGGCGTACCGGTCGGTCGTCGCCGCGCGCGGCGCGATGTACGACACCGGATTGCTGCGGGTGCGGCCGACGGTGTTGCCGGCGGTGAGCGTCGGCAACCTGAGTGTGGGCGGGACGGGAAAGACCCCGATCGCCGCCTGGGTCGCTGGCGAGCTGCGTGCTCGCGGCGGCCGGCCCGCGGTGATCCTCCGCGGGTATGGCGACGACGAGCCGCTGGTCCATGCGACGCTCAACCCGGCGATACCGGTAGTGATCGCTTCCGACCGCGTCGCGGGAATCGCCGAGGCGCGCGTCGGCGGGGCAGACGTCGTCGTGCTCGACGACGCGTTCCAGCATCGCCGAGCGGCGAGGCACGCGGACATCGTCCTCGTCAGCGCCGACAGCTGGGCGCGAGGGCGGCGGCTGCTCCCCGCCGGCCCATTCCGCGAGCCGCTGCGTGCGCTGCGTCGGGCGGCATTCGTCATCGTGACGCGGAAAGCCGCGTCCACCGAAGACGCGGCAGGGATCGCGGGCCTGCTCGCCGGGAATGCTCCCGGCGTCCCCATCGGGATCGTGTCCCTCCAACCGTCGGAGCTTCGAGAATCCCAGGGCCCAGGGACGGCGCCGCTCGACGTGCTGCGCGACGCGCGCGTGCATGCGATCGCGGCGATCGCCGATCCGCGAGCCTTTCTCGCGCAGCTCCGTCAGGCGGGGGCGAGGTCGGTCAGCGCCTCGACTTTTCCCGACCACCATGCGTTCACAGCGCAGGATGGCATTCGACTCGCGCTCGCTGCACGCGACGCCGACGTCGTCGTCTGCACGCTCAAGGACGCCGTCAAGCTCGCCCCCCATTGGCCTCGCGAGGCGCCTCGTTTATGGTATGTTTCTCAGCGCGTTATTGTCGAGCGCGAGCGTGATGCGCTGATGGCGCTGCTCGACGGCGTGCTCGCGGCTCGTTCAATCTCCTGACCTCGCGCCGGTCCGCCGGCATCGCCTCGTTCCCATGGCATCCGACCTCCGCCTTCCCACCGCCAAGATCGTCCGGCCCGACAAGGACCGCTTTCTCAACGAGGAGAACCCGTTCGAGGCGATGATGTCGCGCTTCGACCGCGCCGCCGAGCTCCTCGACCTCGAGCCGGGCCTCTACAAGGTTCTCCGGCACGCCGAGAAGGAGATCGCGATCTCGATCCCCGTCCTCATGGACAACGGCGAGGTCGAAGTCTTCATGGGCTACCGCGTCCTCTACAACACGTCGCGCGGGCCGGCGAAGGGTGGCATTCGCTTCGACATGAACGTCAACCTCGACGAGGTGAAGGCGCTCGCTGCGTGGATGACGTGGAAGTGCGCCGTCGTGAACCTTCCCTTCGGCGGCGCGAAGGGTGGCGTCGTCTGCGACCCGCTGAAGATGAGCGTGGCGGAGCTCGAGCGGCTCACACGGCGGTACACGGCGGGCATCATCGGCACACTCGGCCCCGATTCGGACGTCCCTGCGCCGGATGTGAACACGAACGAGCGCGTGATGGCGTGGATCATGGATACGTATTCCATGCACGTCCGCCACACGGTCACGGCCGTCGTCACGGGCAAGCCCATCGAGATGGGCGGATCGCTCGGCCGGCGTGAAGCCACCGGGCGCGGCGTGATGTTCGTGACGCGCGAGGCGCTCCGGCACCTGGGCATGCCGTTCCAGGGCGCGACGGTCGCCGTGCAGGGCTTTGGCAACGTCGGCTCCGTCGCCTCCGACCTCCTCGCCAAGCAGGGGTGCAAGATCGTCGCGATCAGCGACCGCACCGGCGGCTACTACAACAAGGGCGGCGTCGACATCCCGAAGGCGATCGAGCACGTGAAGCAGCACCGTTCCCTCGAAGGCTTCAAGGGCGGTGAGTCGATCACCAACGACGAACTGCTCACCCTTCCGGTGGACGTCCTGGTGCCGGCGGCGCTCGAGAACGTGATCACGTCGAAGAACGCGCCGAAGGTGCAGGCGAAGATCATCGCCGAAGGCGCGAACGGCCCGACGACAGCGGGCGCCGATTCCGTGCTCGAGGAGAAGGGCATCTTCGTCATCCCCGACATCCTCGCCAACGCGGGCGGCGTCACGGTGTCGTACTTCGAGTGGGTGCAGGATCGCGGCGGATACTTCTGGAGCGAGGAGACGGTGAACAACCGGCTCGAGGAGATCATGTGCCGGAGCTTCAACGACGTGCTGCAGCTCGCGAAGCAGCACAAGGTGAACATGCGCACCGCGGCGTACATGCTCTCGATCAGCCGCGTCGCGACGGTCCACCGGCTGCGCGGGATCTACGCCTGACGCGCCGGCGTGCGCGTCCTCGTCACCGCCGTCGGCAAGCCGCGTGGTGAAGGACTCGGCGCCGCGATCCATGAGTACGAGACGCGCGCGGCGCGCTACTGGCCGCTCGAGGTTCACGAGGTCCGGGAGGAGTCGGCGCGCGCCACTTCCCCGGACCTCGTTCGCGAGCGGGAAGGGGAGCGCCTGCTCGCCGCCGTGCCCGCCGCCGCCGATCTCGTCGCCTGCGACGCCGGCGGGCGGGCGATGTCCTCCGAGGAGTTCGCGCGCTGGCTGCAGGGAAAGCGTGAGGCAGCGCGCGACCTCGCGTTCGTCATCGGTGGTGCGTTCGGGCTCTCCGTCGCGGTGCGCGAGCGGGCGCGGACACGCCTCGCGCTCGCGCCCTGGACGCTGCCCCACGAGCTCGCGCGGCTCGTGCTCGCCGAGCAGCTGTACCGCGCCGGGACGATCGTCCGCGGCGAGCCCTATCACAAGTGACCGCGCACGGTGACGTCGCGCCCGGCGTGGCGCGGCCGCTGACGGGTGAGGCCCCGCGCGTCGAGACGATTCCGCTCGGCGGATCGGCGCTCGCCCGGTCGGTGGTCGCGGGAAACGCCCCCCGGGAATGGTACGAGCCCGTTCCGCGCGGCGAGGGCGAGTGGCGCGCGCGCATCGAGGCCACCGCTCGCGATGGCGCAGCGCCAATGCTCGGCGCGCTCGCACCGGCATTGCACGGACACGGCGCGGCGACCGCGCGGCTCGCCAGCGTCATCGCCGGGCAGGGGGTCGTCGTCACGATCGGCCAGCAGCCGGGGCTCTTCGGCGGTCCGCTTTACACGCTCGCGAAGGCGATCTCCGCACGCGCCCTCGCCGATGTGTTGCAGGAGCGGTGCGGCGTCCCGGTCGCGCCGGTCTTCTGGGCCGCGACCGACGACGCCGATGCGGCGGAGGCCGGCACGGTCGCCGTCGCGACCTCGAGCGGCGCGGAGCTGCTCGAGGCGCCGCCGCCCGACGCTCCAGTCGGCACGCCGCTCTGCCGCGCGCCACTCGGCGACGTCGGGGCGCTCTTCGACCGGCTGCTCGCGGCCGCGGGCTCCGCGACCGACGTCGAACCGCTCGCCACCGCTCGGGAAGCATACTCTCCGGGCGCCACGGTCGGCGACGCATACGTGCGGCTGCTGGTCGACGTACTCTCGCCGCTCGGCGTCACGGTGCTCGACGCGGGACACGCGATCGTGCGCGAGCGGATGGCCGGAGTGACCGACGCCGCGCTCGCCGGGGCGGATGCCGTCGCCATCGCGCTCGCGGCGCGCGGCGACGAGCTGCGCCGGCACGGACACGAACCGCAGGTCGCGGACGTGGCGGACCTCACGCTGGTCTTCGACTGGTCGCAGGGCCCGAAGTCGCGCATCCCCGTCACCCGCGCGATGGCGGCGCGATCGCTTGCTCCAGCGCTGCGGTCGCCTAACGTCCTGCTGCGGCCGATCGCGGAACGCGCGATCCTCCCGACCGTCGGCTACCTCGCCGGACCGGGTGAGCTCGCCTACTTCGCGCAGGTCTCCGCGGTCGCCGACGCCCTGGGCCAGCAACGGCCGCTCGCGCTCCCGCGCTGGTCGGGTGAGATCGTCGAGCCGCGCGTCGAGCGCGCGCTGGCGCGACTCGGGGTCTCCCGCCCCGAGCTCGACGATCCGGACCGCGCGGCCCGTCTCCTCGCGGAGCGCGCACTGCGCCCGTCCGAGCGCGAGGCGCTGGGCGGCGTGCGCGAGCGGATCGCCGAGCTCGAGGCGAACCTCCTCCAGCTCGCCCGCGAGCCTGGATCGCTGAGCGAGGCTGCCGCACGCGGACACGCGGCGCGCTTCCGCTTCGCGGCCGCGAGGCTCGAGCGTCGCATCCTCGCGGCGGCGAAGAGGAGGGAGCGCGATGCGATCGCACTCCTGGCCGTCGCCGTCGGAAGTGTCAGGCCTTTCGGCCGAATACAGGAGCGCACGCTCGCATTTCTACCCTTCGTGGCGCGCTACGGCAGCGCACTCCTCGACGCGATGCTCGCCAGGGCACGCGAGCACGCGACGCGGCTGGTAGACGGGTGAGCGACCCCACGACGGAACCGCCCGTCGTCGCGGCGCCGCCCACGAAGGACCAGGGGGGCACCCACGCCGTTCTCGTCGGCACCGGCATCCTGCTGAGCCGGATCTCGGGCCTCGTCCGCCAGCGCGTCTTCGCCCACTACTTCGGCCTCGCCGCGGAGGCCGACGCGTTCTCGGCGGCGTTCCGCATTCCCAATCTCCTCCAGAATCTTTTCGGCGAAGGAGTGCTCTCGGGCTCGTTCATCCCCGTGTACGCGCGGCTCGTCGCGCGGGGCGAGGACGAGGAGGCCGGGCGCGTAGCGGGGGCGGTGGCGGCGGTGCTCGCGCTCGTCGTGAGCGCGATCGTGCTCGTCGGCGTTCTCGCTGCGCCGTTGCTGACGGATCTCCTCGCAGCCGGGTTCGAGGGACCCAAGCGCGATCTCACCGTCCGCATCGTACGCATCCTGTTTCCGGGCGCCGGCCTGCTCGTGCTCTCCGCGTGGTGTCTCGGAGTGCTCAACAGCCACCGCCGGTTCCTGCTCTCGTACACGGCGCCGGTGCTCTGGAACGCCGCCATGATCGTTGCGCTCGTCTGGCGCGGCGGACAGGGCGTCAGGCTCGACAGGCTCGCGATCGCGCTCGCCTGGGCATCGGTGGTTGGCAGCGCGCTCCAGCTCCTGGTGCAGCTGCCGGGCGTCCTCGCGCTCGTCAGGCACCTGCGGCTGAGCCTCGACTGGTCACGGCCGACGGTGCGCGCGGTGACGCGCGCATTCGGCGGCGTCTTCATCGGTCGAGGGGTGGTGCAGATCAGTGCATACGTGGACGCGCTGATCGCGAGCTTTCTCCCGACGGGAGCGGTGACGGCCCTGACCAACGCGCAGACGCTCTCGCTTCTCCCCGTGAGCCTCTTCGGCGTCGCCGTCTCCGCGGCGGAGCTCCCCGCGATGGCGGCCGCGCACGAGAATGACCGGGCCGGGGTGCTGCGGCGGCGGCTCGAAGCCGGACTGCCGCGGCTCGCGTTCTTCGTCGTGCCGTCCGCGGTGGCGCTGCTGCTGCTCGGTGACCTGCTCGCGCTGATCGTGTTCCGGACCGGACGCTTCACCGACGCCGATGCGCGCTACGTCTGGGGCATCCTCGCGGGATCGGCCGTTGGCTTGCTGGCGGCGACGATGGGACGCCTCTACGCGTCGGCGTTCTACGCGCGCGGCGACACCCGGACGCCCCTCCGCTTCGCGCTCGTTCGCGTCGCGCTGACGGTGCTGCTCGGCTGGTTCGCGGCGATGGTCCTGCCGGGCATGCTCGGTGTCCACCCGCGGTGGGGCGCGGCGGGTCTCACCGCATCTGCGGGCGTCGCGGCGTGGATGGAATACGCGCTGCTCCGGCGGTCCAGCGCGCGCGACATCGGCGATGCGCGGCTCCCCGCGGGACGACTGGCGCGCCTGTACGCCGCCGCCACCATCGCCGCCGGCGTCACCTGGCTGGTGCGCTCGCGCGTCGGGACGTCGCCGCCCCTTGCCGTCGCTGTCGCGCTCGTCGCCCTGTATTGCGCCCTCTACGGGGCGGCGACTCTCGCCATGCGCGTCCCCGAGGCGCGTGCGGTGATCAACCGCGTGGCACGGCGCCGCGTCTAGCGGGTAGTTTTCGATGGGTTTCCATCGATGATCTCCGACACCGTCGCAGCAAGGGTTCCGACACTCCCCGAGAGTCCCGGCGTCTACCTCTGGAAGGACGCCGGGGGCACCGTGCTGTACGTCGGCAAGGCGAAGCGGCTGCGGTCCCGCGTGCGGAGCTACGTCGCCGGCGATCACATCGCGAGCCCGAAGACGCGAGCGTTGATGATCCACGCCGCCGATCTCGAGACGATCGTCGTGCCCACGGAAGCGCATGCGCTCGTCCTCGAGGCGAACCTGATCAAGGAGTACCGGCCGCGCTTCAACATCGCGCTCCGCGACGACAAGTCCTACCCGTACATCAAGGTCACCGTCCAGGAGCCGTATCCGCGCGTCTACGTGACGCGGCGGCTCGAGAACGACGGTGCACGCTACTTCGGTCCCTACACCGACGTCAGCGCGATGCGCCGGGCGCTCAACGTCGTGAAGCGCATCTTCACCGTGCGGTCGTGCAACTACGACATGCCGAAGGTGATGCCGGAGCGTCCCTGTCTCGACTATCACATCGGCCGCTGCAAGGCGCCGTGCGTGCTCGCGCAGACGCTCGACGAGTATCGGGCGATGATCGACGAGGTGCTCCTCTTCCTCGACGGCCGCGCCGAGGAGGTCGTGCGCCGGGTGCGCGAGCGAATGGACGCGGCGGCCGCCAATCTCGACTTCGAGCGCGCCGCGGAGCTGCGCGACGTCGTGCGCAAGCTCGAGACGATGGAAGAGCCGACAGTCGTGCTCCAGGTCGAGGGCGGCGACCGCGACGTCATCGGCTACGCCCGCGACGGCGAGGACGCGGTCGTCGCCATCCTCCGCATCCGCGAGGGCAAGCTGCTCGCGCGCGAGCATCATTTCCTCGACAACGTCGACGAGGAACCCGATGCGACGGTCCTGTCGGCCTACCTCGCCCGGACGTACCTGACGCTCGACGAGCGCGCGCCGGAGTTGCTCGTGCCGTTCGAGTTCGACGACCGCGAGCTGTTCGCGCAGTCGCTCGAGGGGACGCGCATCCACATTCCGCAGCGCGGGCCCCGGCGCGAGATCGTCGATCTAGCGCAGCAGAACGCCCGCCACCTCCTCGAGGAGGCGCGGATGGCGAACGACGAGACGACGGAGCGCGCCGGCGATCCGGTCTACGAGCTGCAGCGTGAGCTCGGCCTGCAGCGCGTCCCGCGCGCGATCGCCTGCTTCGACATCTCGCACGCACAGGGCACCGACACCGTCGCGTCGTCGGTGTGGTTCCAGAACGGACGCCCGCTGCGCTCCGAGTATCGCAAGTTCAAGATCAGGACGGTCGAGGGGATCGACGACTTCGCGTCGATGAAGGAAGTGGTGTCGCGCTTCGTCGGCCGGCGCATCGAGGAGTCGAAGGCGCTTCCCGATCTCGTCGTCATCGACGGCGGGAAGGGACAGCTCAATGCGGCTCGCGAGGCGCTCGAGGAGCGGGGGATCGCGCTGCCCATCATCAGCCTCGCGAAGCGCGAGGAGGAAGTGTTCGTGCCCGGCCGAAGCGAGTCGATCCGGCTCTCGCGGCGGTCGCCAGGACTGCGACTGCTTCAGCAGGCGCGCGACGAGGCGCATCGCTTCGCGCTGACCTTCCAGCGGCAGCGCCGCGCCGCGCGGACGGTCACTTCCGAGCTGCTCTCGATTCCCGGAATCGGCCCGTCCAAGCGCCGCGAGCTGCTCCGTGCGTTCGGCTCG
Organism: Gemmatimonadaceae bacterium; assembly: GCA_036262535.1. Classification (GTDB taxonomy): domain Bacteria; phylum Gemmatimonadota; class Gemmatimonadetes; order Gemmatimonadales; family Gemmatimonadaceae; genus JABFXC01. Next base: position 10,016 of record DATAIS010000148.1, read on the forward strand.
GTACAGGGCGTTCGTGAGGCGGCGCCCGAGGCGATCGCCGAACTTCCCGGCTTCTCCCTCGCGAGCGCGCGTCGGGTGCTCGACGCGCTCGCCGGGAAGGCGCCGACAGCACCTGCGCCGGCGATCGCGGCGGCGACGTCCGACGGCGCTGCTGCCGGCAACGACGACGAAAGCGGCGCCGCGACGGACACGGAATGAAGGACTGGACGCTTCATTGCTCGGCGTGTGACTACGCCGCAGCGGGAGGCACGCTCGCAACCGTCTGTCCTCGTTGCGGGCAGCCGTTGCTCGTGCGATACGCGGCGGTACCCGGGCCGCGGCCGGCGGACGGGCGTTGGGACATGTGGCGGTACCGCGCCGTGCTCCCCATCCGGGACGACGAGTCGCCGGTCACGCTCGGCGAGGGCGGCACGCCGCTGCTCGATTCGCCGCGCCTCGCGCGGGAGCTCGGCATGCTCCGGCGCGTCTGGGTGAAGGACGAAGCGCTCAACCCGACGGGGTCGTTCAAGGCGCGGGGCATGAGCGCCGCCGTCACTCGCGCAGTCGGTCATGCCGTCGCGGGTCTCGTCGTGCCCACGGCGGGAAACGCCGGCGCCGCGATGGCGGCCTACGCCGCGGCGGCGGGGCTTCCCGCGCGCGTCTTCGCGCCGGAGACGACGCCGAAGAACATCCTCGACACGATCCGTGCGCTCGGCGCGGCTCTCGTCACTGTCCCGGGGCACATCGGCGATGCGGGAAAGCGGGCGCGGGCCTTCGCCGCCGAGTCGGGATACTTCGACGTCTCGACGCTCCGCGAGCCCTATCGCATCGAGGGAAAGAAGACGATGGGGCTCGAGCTCGCCGAGCAGCTCGACTGGCGTCTTCCCGATGTCGTCGTCTATCCGACTGGGGGCGGCACTGGACTGATTGGAATGTGGAAGGTCTTCGCGGAGATGAAGCGTTGGGGATGGCTCGACGCCGCCGCGCGGCTCCCCAGGATGATCGTCGCGCAAGCCGAAGGGTGCGCGCCGATCGTACGTGCCTTCGCGTCGCACACCGACCACGCGACGCCGTGGGAGAATCCGACGACGCACGCCAGCGGCTTGCGGGTGCCAGGACCGTTAGGCGACCGCCTCATTCTTCGCGCGCTCTACGAAAGCGGCGGGGACGCGATGTCCGCCTCGGAGGACGAGATCAGGGACGCCACCGGAATCCTCGCGCGAACCACCGGAATCGACGCCGCACCAGAGGGCGGCTGCGCGCTCGCCGTCACGCGGAAGCTCCGCGAGGCTGGTCGCATCGCGCGCGACGCCGAGGTCGTGATCTTCAATACCGGCAGCGGCGCGAGCTATCGCGCCTGACCCGGCAACGCTACGATCCAGCGCATGCCGATCGCGATCTTCGACCCGTTTTCCGGGATCTCCGGGGACATGACCCTCGGTGCGCTCGTCGACGTCGGCCTCGACGTCGACTGGCTGAAGGCACTTCCGGGGACGCTCGGGCTGTCGGACGTCTCGGTGCGCGTGCGCGAGGTGCGCCGCGGCGAGCTCGCGTGCAGGAAGGTCGATTTCGACATCCCGCCGCAGCCGCATGGACGGGGCATTCGCGAGATCCGGGCGCTCGTCGCCGCCGCAAAAGTCCCCGACGAGGTGCGCCGCCGCGCCGACGCCGTGTTCGTGGCGATCGCGACCTGCGAGGGTGCGATTCACGGAGTGCCGGCGGAGAGCGTGCACCTCCACGAGGTCGGAGCCGTGGATGCGATACTCGACGTCGTCGGCGCGGTCTGGGGGTTCCACGTCCTCGGCGTGACGGACGCCTACTCGGGCCCCGTCGCACTGGGCGACGGCACCGTGAGGGCCGCGCACGGGCTCCTGCCCGTTCCCGCGCCGGCGACGCTGAAGCTCCTCGAAGGGCTCGTGGTGAAGCCGGGACCGGAGGGCGCAGGCGAGCTCGTCACCCCTACCGGCGCCGCACTGCTGCGCGAGCTCACGGGCGGAAAGCGAAGCCCATCGTACGTGCCGACGCGCAGCGGCTTCGGCGCCGGGACGAAGGACTTTCCGGATCGCGCGAATGCGCTTCGCCTCATCCTCGCCGAGCCCGCAGCGGCCGGCGACGGAGCACGGGAGCCACTCGTGCTGCTCGCCGCGGACGTGGACGACATGAGCGCCGAGTATCTCGCGGCGGCCGCGGACGCGCTCCGCGAAGCGGGTGCGCTCGACGTGATCCAGCTGTCGACGGTGATGAAGAAGGGGCGCGCCGGCACTCGCATCGAGGTCCTTGCGCACCCTGGCCGCGCTGATGCGCTCGAGCGCGTGCTCCTCAGCGCGACGACGACGATCGGCGTGCGCAGGACCACCACCGAGCGTATCGCGCTGCCCCGCGAGTCGGCGACCGTCGAAGTGGAGGGGCATACGATCCGGCTGAAGATCGTCACCCGCCCCGACGGTCGCCGCACAGCCAAGCCCGAGCTCGATGATCTGACGGCGGTCGCGGCCGCAACCGGACGCCCCGTTTCGGCTATATTACGGGCTGCCGCGACGGCTGCGGAACGCGCCTTCGGCGTCTGGGTATGACCGCGCGGCATTCTCCTGGAACCGACCTGAGCTTATCGCAGAGGAAATCATGATTCTGTCCCGAAACGCGCTCGTTCTCGGTGCCTTCACGGCGCTCGCAGCCGGCGCGGCCGGTGCGCAGGCCCCGCAGGCCGAGTGCGATGTCAACGAGAGCAGTCCGAAGGAAGTCGCGACCTCGATGCTGATGATCCAGCGCGCCCGCAGCGAGACGCGGCCGGCGCAGCGCATGGATCAGTTCAGGAAGATCGTGAAGTCGCTGACGGAGAAGGGCGACCAGCCGAATCCGGTCGGCCGCGCCTACCAGCTCGGCAAGGTCTTCTACTCGATCCTCGAGGACAGCACCGCTCCGCAGATGACGACGCGCGGCGACCTCGGCTTCACGACCAATCCCACCGCGCAGGTGGATGTCGGCGTGCTCGCGGATTCGGTGATGAAGGTCGTGGAAGCCTCGAACCCCGCGTGCCGTTCGCTCACGGGCACCTGGCGGCGCCAGAATGGGTGGCTCCGTGTCACCCAGAGGGCGAGCCGCCTCTACAACGAGGGCCAGATGGATTCGGCCGCCTTCTACGCGCGCCGTTCGATCCTTCTCGACCCGAGCGCGCCGTACGGCTACAGCATCCTCGCCACGGTCGCGCAAAAGAACAACGACATCCCGACGGCGATCCAGTTCACCCGTCAGGCGGCAGAGGCCGCGAAGAGCGACACCGCGTTCGCCGACCAGCGGCGCGCGTCGCTCTTCAACGTCGGCATCCTCGTCGGCAGCCAGGCGGAAGGCGCGACCGGTGAGGAGCAGAAGCGCCTCGCCCGCGAGTCGGCGCAGGCGTTCCAGGTGTACCTCGCCGAGGCCGGCCCTAACGACGAGAA
>DATAIS010000149.1:0-1936 GCA_036262535.1 Gemmatimonadaceae bacterium
CGCGCGATCTCCTCCTGGAAGAACCCGGCGGCGATGGCGCGCTCGGCGCCGCCCAGCTCCGCGACCTTCGCCATCAGCTCGGTCGCGCGCCGTTCGAGCTCGTTGGTGAGCGACTCGACGTAGTAGCTCCCCGCGAGCGGATCGGCGGTGAGCGCCGCGCCGCTCTCGTGGGCGACGATCTGCTGCGTGCGCAGGGCGAGGGTCGCCGCCTCCGCGGTCGGCAGCGCGAGGGCCTCGTCGTAGCCGTTGGTGTGCAGCGACTGCGTGCCGCCGAGCACCGCCGCCAGCGCCTGGATCGCGACGCGCACGACGTTGTTGAGCGGCTGCTGCGCCTGCAGCGTGACACCGCCGGTCTGGGTGTGGAAGCGCAGCCGCGCTCCGGCATGGGCGGCACCGAAGTGATCGCGCATGAGGCGCGCGTAGATGCGGCGCGCAGCGCGGAACTTCGCCGCTTCCTCGAAGAGGTCGTTGTGCGCCGCGAAGAAGAAGGAGAGCCGCGGCGCGAATTCGTCCACCGCGAGACCGGCCGCGATCGCGCGCTCGACGTACTCGATGGTGTTGGCGAAGGTGAAGGCGAGCTCCTGAACCGCGGTCGCCCCCGCCTCGCGAATGTGGTAGCCGCTGATCGAGATCGGGTTCCAGCCCGGCACCTCCGAGGCGCAGAAGCGGAAGATCTCGGCGATGAGCGCGAGCGACGGCGCGGGCGGATAGATGTACGTCCCGCGCGCGATGTACTCCTTGAGGATGTCGTTCTGGATCGTGCCCGATAACGAGGAACGAGAGACACCCCGCTCCTCCGCGGCAACGATGTACATCGCCAGCAGCGTGGCAGCGGTGGCGTTGATCGTCATCGACGTCGAAACCTTGTCGAGCGGGATGCCGTCGAGCAGCTCGTGCATGTCCTCGACGGTGTCGATCGCGACCCCGACCCGTCCTACCTCCCCGAGCGCACGCGGCGAATCGGAATCGATCCCCATCTGCGTCGGCAGATCGAACGCCACCGAGAGCCCCGTCTGACCCGCCGCGAGGAGATGCCTGAACCGCGCATTCGTCTCCGCCGCCGTCCCGAACCCCGCGTACTGCCGCATGGTCCAGAGGCGACCGCGATACATGGAGGGCTGGATGCCGCGGGTGAAGGGGAAGTGGCCCGGATCAGCGAGATCGCGCTGGTAGTCGTGCGCCCCGTCCTCGGGGCGGTAGACAGTTTTGAGGGCGAGGCCCGATGGAGAGTGGGCTTCGGCTTGGCGAGCGTCGGGTTTTGCGCTACGAGCCATGGCTGTTAGCTATTCGCGTTTAGCAACGGCGATGCGATGCTGCGGTTGCCCCGGAAGGGTTTTGCTGCTCTGCTTCGCGCCCTCGTACGCTATCGTGCCCGATGCAGAACTACCGCAACCTAATCGCCTGGAAGAAGGGTCACGCGCTCGCGATCGCAGGCTATCGCGTCGCTCGCTCGCTACCGGCGGAAGAGCGATTCGAGATGGGCAGTCAGCTGCGCCGAGCGCTCGTATCGATCACCTCGAACATCGCCGAGGGCTCCTCACGCAGCTCGGACCGCGCATTCGCGGCATTCCTCGACAGCTCGGCGGCTTCCGCGGCCGAAGTGGAGAACCTGCTGCTCCTCGCGGCAGACGTCGGTTACATCGGCCGCGAAGTTCACGAACCAATTGACGCACAGGTTCGCGAAGTGAGACGGGTCGTCGCACGCCTCAGGAGCGTCGTCAAAGCAGCAGCGCTCGAAAACCGCCGTCGCTAAACGCTAATAGCTAAGAGCTAAAAGCCGCCGTTCAGACGCCCGCCGCGACCGCCCCCGCCAGTGTCTCATGCGCCAGCTGCACCTCCGTCTTGGACCCGATGTACAGCGGCGAGCGCTGGTGCAGTTCCGTGGGCTGGATGTCGAGGATGCGCTTCGTGCCGTCGCAGGCGGCGCCGCCGGCCT
>DATAIS010000150.1:0-2971 GCA_036262535.1 Gemmatimonadaceae bacterium
AGCAACGTCGGGGTCATCGAGATCGGCGCCGTCAGCGACACCCGCAACGAGAGCGCGCGGCCGGGCGAGGACAACGTCGCCGCCGCGTTCACGATCTGGGAGGGATTGAACCCGGCCTCGGTGCTCATCCCGCCGACGCGCGAGGACGGCATCACGACGGTCGTCATCAATCCCGGCGCGGGACTCATTGCCGGACAGAGCGCGGTCGTCGACCTCGTCGACGGCGGCGTCAGCGACATGGTGCTGCGCAGCTCGGCGGCGATGGTCGCGAACCTCGTCAACCCGCGCTTCGTCAATGCGGACTCGCGCGGCGAGATGATGCTGCGGCTGCGAGAGATCCTCGACGACGCGCGGACGTACGCGCGGCGGCGCGCCGACTTCGAGCGGGCACAGACGCGCGAGTTCTCGGCGAGCCACCTCGACCTCGAGGCACTCCAGCCGGTGCTCGCGGGGCGGCTGCCGATGCTCGTCGCGGTCAACCGCGCGAGCGACATCGAGGCGGTGCTCAAGCTCGCGCGCGACTACAACATCAAGGTCATCATCGGCGGCGGCGCCGAGGCCTGGCAGGTCGCCGACAAGCTGAAGGCCGCGAACGTGCCGGTGCTGACCGGCGCGATGAACAACATCCCCGAGAGCTTCTCGCAGCTCGGGCAGCGGCAGGAGACCGCCGGCATGCTCACGGCGGCTGGCGTTCGCGTCGCGATCATCGGCAACGCCGGCGGCGGCGACGAGGAGACCTTCAACGCGCGCAACGTGCGCTACGAGGCGGGCAACGCGGTCGCCTACGGCATGAAGTGGGACGACGCGCTGCGCGCGGCCACGCTGACGCCGGCGGAGGTCTTCGGAGTGGCCGATCGTATCGGCTCGCTCCAGCCGGGCAAGGAGGGCAACGTGGTCGTGTGGAGCGGCGATCCGTTCGAGTTCGCGACGCGCGCCGAGCACGTGATCGTCCGCGGACGCGAGTACCGCGACCTGTCGCGGCAGGATATGCTGACGGAGCGATACAAGAACCTGCCGCCGAACTTCAACGTGAAGCCATGAACGGCGGCTATTAGCTGTTAGCTGTTAGCGCAAAGCAACGGCGTCTGACGGGATGTGTTCCGCCAGACGCCGTTCTTTTCGCGGTTGCTCAACGCTAAAAGCTAAGAGCGAATAGCCGTCGTTAGCTCGGGCTCGGATTCGCAGAGGAGTCAGCCGCCGGGGGGTCCTCCACGCTGCCCCCGCGCGCCGCGCGCGCCTGGCGCGCCTGCTCCTCGAGTCGGGTGTGCTCCGCTTCCGCGGTGGCGAGCTCGGTGGAGAGGCGCGTCCAGGTCTCGGCGTCGACTTCAGTGCCGGCGCTCTTCGCGCGGAAGACGGCGTAGCCCAGCGCCTGCGCGGCCTTGTCCATCCGCTGCTTGGCGCGAAACGCTTCGAGCTGGAGGCGGCCTTCGTCGAGCGCGCCCTGCGCGGCGCGGCCGGCGCGATCCAGCTCGTTCTTGAGGCGATCCCAGAGTGCCATTCAAGGCTCCTGACAGAGAGGGGCGGATCATCCGCCCCTTCAATGTACGCCGTCGGGGCGCGTCATGTTTCAGCCGGAAACACGAACGGCGGCCCGATTTCGGGCCGCCGTCGGCAACAGCTAGCGGCTGATGGCTGACAGCCGCCGTTCAGACGGCAGTCGCCGCCGGATAGACGCTGACCTTGAAGCGGCGCTTGTCCTTGTGCTCGAACTTCACGACGCCATCGACGAGGGCGAAGATCGTGTAGTCGGTGCCAAGCCCGACGTTGTTGCCGGGGTGCCACTTCGTGCCGCACTGCCGGACGATGATGTTGCCGGCGCGGACCGTCTCACCGCCGAACTTCTTCACGCCACGGTACTTCGGATTCGAATCGCGACCGTTGCGCGAGGAGCCGACGCCCTTTTTGTGTGCCATTGTGTCCTCGCTCAGCCCAGCTTGATGTCGTCGATGCGGACTTCGGTGAAGCCCTGACGGTGGCCCTGCTTGCGGGCGTAGTTCTTCCGGCGCTTGAACTTGAAGACGACGATCTTGTCGCCCAGTCCATGCTTCACGATGGTGCCCGTGACCTTGGCGCCCTTCAGCATCGGGACGCCGGTCTTCGCCGTCTTCCCGTCGCTTCCGAAGAGCACGTCGTTGAACTCCACGCTGCTCCCCTGCTCGCCGACGAGCGAAGGAATGCGGAGGGTCTTGCCCGGCTCGGCGCGGTACTGCTTGCCGCCGGTGCGAATGATGGCGTAAGACATGAGCAAATGCGGTTAAGTCCTGTGAGCCTTTGAAGATAGACCAGGCCGCTCTTTCTGTAAAGTCCCAGGATCGCCGCGGCGATGCCACGCGCTGGTGCCTACGTACGGCGCGCCGCGGCCGTGCCGCGGCTGGTGCGAAGGTTCGGAGAGGATCCGGTGCGTCGATGCGAAGGTGCGCTGAGCGGGCGCGTCCGGTCGCCTCCCTGTCACCTTCGTACATCTGACCCTACTCCGCTCTCATCCGGCGAGAGCGGTTGGTAGATCGGGTATCAGGCCAGATGCGAAGAGGGTGCGGACGTGCTCTTCGCACCTCCGCACCCTCGCAACGGATCCTCTCGCACCTGCGCACCAGCGGCCGCACCGCGGCCGCGAGCGTACTACGCGACGGCGTACTGCTGCGTCACATCCCGCCCCGCCGACTTCACGACGAGCTTGAACTCGTCCGGCCGAAGGAGCGGGTCGTCGCGGACCTCGAGCCGGAATGGGATCCCTTTCTCCAGCTTCTTCACGAAGTCTTTCTCCTCCTGGAGGAGGAAGAGCGCGACCTCGGGATGCAGCCGGACGACGAGGTTGTCCTTCTTCCCCTCGACGGCGATCCGTTTCACCGATCGTTCGACTCGTCGAACGATCGTTTCTGGCGTAAAGACGCGGCCCGTCCCATGACACGTCGGGCACGGCTCCGTCATGTTCTGGAGATGGCTCTGGCGGACGCGCTGCCGGGTCATCTCG
>DATAIS010000151.1:0-5289 GCA_036262535.1 Gemmatimonadaceae bacterium
AGGAGATCCGAGATGTCGCACTACCGTAGTCTCGTTGCGCTGTCCCTCGCCGCTGCCGTCGCCTGCGGGGGCGGGGACCGACAGCAGAGGGATACCGCCGACACCACCGCGACGCGGCGCGATACCGCCACGCTCGTGAAGTCGGTCGAAGGATTCAGCACGCCGGAGAGCGCGAAGTGGGACGCCGAGGGCGGCGTCTGGTTCGTGAGCAACATCAACGGCCAGCCGCCGGCGAAGGACGGCAACGGGTTCATCTCGCGGATCGACCGCGATGGCAACGTGGACTCGCTGCACTTCATCCAGGGCGGACGGGGCGGCGCGACGCTCAACGGGCCGAAGGGGATGGCGATCATCGGCGACACGCTTTTCGTCGCCGACATCGACGCGCTGCGCGCCTTCAACCGGCGCACCGGCGCGCCGATCAGGAGCTGGGAGCTGGGCCGTCAGGCGACGTTCCTCAACGACGTCGCCGTCGGAGCCGACGGGCGCGTCTACGTGACGGACACGCGGGTCGTCTTCACCGCCGCCGGCGGCGTCACACACAGCGACGCCGACCGGATCTTCGTCCTCGACACCTCGCGCCAGCGCCTGACGCCCGCGATCCAGACCGACTCGCTCGGACGCCCGAACGGGATCGTCTGGGACGACCGCAACAAGCGCTTCATCGTCGTCCCCTTCGGCGCGAACGCGATCAAGGCGTGGAACGGGCAGAACGATCAGCTCACCACCATCGCGACAGGCGTGGGCCAGTTCGACGGCGTCGAGCTGCTCCCCGACGGTCGGATCCTGGTCTCGAGCTGGGCCGACTCGTCGCTGTCGCTGGTCCAGGGCGACTCGATCCGGAAGCTCGTCGGCGGCCTCGCGGCTCCGGCCGACATCGGCCTCGACCCCGCACGGAGCGTCGTCGCGGTGCCGCGCTTCAACGACAACCGCGTTGATCTCTATCGGATCGGCGGCTGAGTTCAGCGAGCTCGGCCACATGCGAGAGGTGACGCCGAAGGCGTGCTAGGACCCTCGCAGAACACAAGAAAACAGTATGGCAGGCTGCGGCAAAGTGCCGCAGCCTGCCGTTCTCTTTTTGTCCATCGTCTTGAAAAATAACGACTTATGTATGCTAGAGGTCGCTGGTATGGTCCGTGCCTTAATGGTGGTTGCGTTAAAGGTTCATAATCGTTTTCCGCAAGCAGCAGTAAACCGGGCTCATCCAGTTAGCCCGGTCTAACCGATCAGGATGCCTCCGACGATGGTGGCATCTGACACAGCCCGACGACAATGCCCGCCCCCCGAATCCTCAGGACCGCGCTAGTGCTCGCGCTGCTGGCCATGACGGCCTGCGACGAGCCGTCGCGCGTGGTTGCCCCGCAGCCGGTCGATCCGCCGCTTCAGGCACCCGCGAAGGAGGGCGACCTCGATTTCTCGGTGTCGACCTGGCCGCGGGCAGTCATCGCCGATTTCGAGACCGAGCTCGAGGCGGTTCCGGTGAGCCGCGACCGTATCGTGTCCCTCGAATGGCGCTTCAATGACGGCACTCTGGCGCGTGGCTCGAAGATCCGCCACACCTTCGATCGCGAGGGCGTCACCGCAGTGCTCGTTCGCGCGACGACCGAGACGGGTCTGGTCCTGCAGCGGCAGGTGGTGGTGCAGGTGTCGCCTGGGATTGCCGCCCTTGGCACGGTGCTGAGCGGCGTGGTTCCCGGTGGCCTTCACACCTGCGCGATCGATGCGGCCGCGGCGCTCTACTGCTGGGGGTACAACGGGAACGGCACGATCGGTGACGGCACCCGACAGCACCACTATTCTCCGATCCGCGTCGGCAGCTCGCTCTCGCTGAGCCAGGTCGCGACCGGGGTGGGCCACTCGTGCGCGCTCACCGACGTCGGCGCTGCCTACTGCTGGGGCAAGAACGAAAGTGGTCAGCTCGGCGACGGTACCACGATCGATCGCGACGTTCCGACGGCGGTACTCGGTGGGCTGACTTTCTCCTCGATCGACATCGGCAACAATCACAGCTGTGCCCTCACCCAGGCCGGCGTCGCGTACTGCTGGGGGGCGGATGCGTCCGGGCAGCTGGGCAACGGCATCGTGACTGGCAATCAGCTGCAGCCGGCGCCCGTCCTCGGCGGGGTCGCGTTCTCGGTCATCCGCGCCGGATACACTCATAGCTGCGCGCTCCAGCAGGTCACCGGTTTCGCTTACTGCTGGGGCTCGAACAACACCGGACAGATCGGCAACGGCACGGGAGGCAACTCCAACACCGACATGGTCGACGCGCCCGCGCTCGTCTCCGGCGGGAACGCCTTCGCTCAGCTCGACATCGGCGCGTCGCACACCTGCGGCCTTCTCGCGAATACGAATGCGTCGAACAAGACCTGGTGCTGGGGCTGGAACGGCAACGGGCAGCTCGGCGCGTCGACGAGCGAGGTCTGTCGTTCGACGGTGCCTTGCGCGCGTACGCCGCAGAAGCTTCCATCGAGCGTGAAGCTCGTCGCGATCACCGCGGGGAGCAAGCAGACCTGCGGTATCACGAGCACCGGCCAGGCGTACTGCTGGGGAGGCAACAGCTACGGCGAGCTCGGCGACGGCACGACGGTCGACAAGAGCAGTCCGGTAGCGATACCGAACCTCCAGTTCAAGAGCATCCGCGCCGGGCGCTACTTCACCTGCGGCGTCCTTCTCGACAACACGTCGCGGTGCTGGGGCTACAACTTCTTCGGCATGCTCGGACTGGGCGACAACGCCGATCGTCTGACTCCGACGCAGGTTCCCGGCCTCTCGTTCTGAGCCGCTGGGCCGGACGGGCGGGGGTGCGGCGATGCCGCACCCCCGCTTTCCGTTCGCGGCACGGCGGGTGCACGTCGAGCGCCCGCATGCAATCCGTCGCGTACGAGCTCGCGCGCTGTCATGTCTGTGGCAGTGCCGAGACCAAGCAGGTCGCCGGCATCGACGAGGTGCGCGCGGAGATGGAAGCGCTCTGGAGCTTCCACACGCGGCGCGTCGACCCGGGGACGCCTCCCGAGCGCCTCCTCGACCGCGCTGCCTTCTCCGAGCCGCCTCCGGTGCGCGTCGTCCAGTGCCGGAGCTGCGGCCTGGTCTACCGGAACCCGCAGGAGCGCGCGCACGAGCTGCGCGAGATCTACGAGAGCGGCGAGGGGATGGAGCGGGCGGTGCTGGAGGCGCTCTACCACAACCAGCGCCGCAGCTATCGGGCGCAGGCGCGCCGCCTGACGCGCGTCGCCGGTGCGCCCGGCACGGGGCTCGAGGTCGGGAGCTACGTCGGCGGCTTTCTCGGCGCGGCGCGCGAGCGGGGCTGGCGGTTCGAGGGGGTGGACGTCAACGAGGAGGCGGCGGCGTTCGCGCGCGGCCACGGCCACCAGGTGACGGTGGGGACGATCGACGCCATCCCGGCGGGGCGTCGCTACGACGCGGTCGCGATCTGGAACTGCCTCGACCAGCTCGCCGACCCGCGCCAGGTCGTGCGCCGCGCGCGGGCGCTGCTCGCCCCGCACGGCGTCGTGGCGATCCGCGTGCCTAACGGCGAGGCCTACGCGCGCTGGCGCGGGTCCGCGGCGCAGCGCGGCGGCGGCGTCGCGAGGGCAGTGCTGGCGCACAACAACCTGCTTACATTCCCCTACCGCTACGGGTTCACGCTGCGTTCGCTGACGCGGCTGCTGCGCGACGCGGGGCTGGGCCTCGTCCGCGTCCACGGCGACACCCTCGTGCCGGTGGCCGACCGCCACACGCGGGGGTGGGCGTGGCTCGAGGAGCGGATGGTGAAGGGCGCGCTCCGGCTCGCGCGGCGGCTGCGCGTGATCCCGGCGACGGCGGTACCCTGGCTCGAGGTCTACGCCCGTCCCGTCGGGGAGCCGACGACGCCGGGCCGCTGAACCACCCCTGACCGCTCGCGATGTCGCCTCGCCGCTGGCTTCTCGTCATCCTCTCCTTCGCGACGGCGCTCGGCGTCTCGGCGTGGGTGGTGATCTCGAGCTGGCCGCACGGCGGGAGCACGCGCTCGCTGCCGCTGGCCGCGCACCTCCTCGCCCTGACCCTCAGCCTCGTCGACATCGTCGCGCGCGCGGTGAAGCTGCACTGGAGCGCACGTTCCATCGGCTGCCGGCTGCCGATGCGACCGGCCTTGCGGGCGACGATCGGCGGCGACTTCGGCGGCGCGATCACGCCCTCCCGGTCGGGGACGGAGCCGGCCCGCTTCCTCCTCCTCTCGGAGGCGAAGCTCGGCGCGGGGAACGCGGTGGTCGTGATCTTCACCGAGCTCGCGCTCGAGATCGCCGGGCTCGTCGTGCTCGCGCTCGCGCTGGCCCTCATCCTGCCGCGCGGCGGTCTCGCGCTGACGGGCTTCATCGGCGTCGTGCTCGGCTTCGTCGCGCTCCTCGCCGGCGGGATCGTGCTCGCGCTCGCGATCTCGCGCGAACGGGACGAGGACGATCCGCCGCGCTGGGCGCGGATGCTCCGCATCAGCGACGCGCGCTGGATGCGCCTTCGCCGCCCGCTGCGCGAGCTGCACGAGCGGCTGCGCGTGCTGCGCCGGCTGCACCCGGGCTGGGCGGCGGCGGCGCTGGTGATGACGATCGTCCACGTCGCGGCGCGCGTCGCGATCCTGCCAGTGCTCGTTCGCACCGCGGCCCCTGAGGCCTCGCTGCGGCCGCTCATCATCTGGCCGCTCACCCTCTACTACGGCGCCGGCTCCGCCCCCGCCCCCGGCGGCGGCGGCGTCGTCGAGGTCGCCTTCCGCGCCGCGTTAGGCGGCGTCATCCCCCTGGCGTACCTGGGAGCGTCGCTGATCTGGTGGCGCTTCTATTCGTTCTACTTTCCGATGCTGCTGGGAGCCGTTGCCACCGGGCGGGCTGTTACGAGGGCGCTTAGGGATCGCGCGGACGTTCCCGTGACGGCAGAGAGAGCCTAGCGCTGGCACGGGGCTTTACGCCTTTCGCGTGACGAAACGGCGTCTGACGATGGACTATTCGTCAGACGCCGTCACGAGCGTCGAAGAGCGAAAAGCGAACAGCCGTCGTTCAGCTGCGACGTATGACCACAGGCCCGTTCGTCGTGACCGCCCGGACGGTCGGGCCGCCCTTGCCGATGTCGACCGAGAAGCGCTTGGTGATGCGCCCCTGCACGGTAACCGGGAAGTCGATGCGCATCGGACCGTTCACGGTGCCGGTCTCGAGGTGCGCGTTGTAGTTCTCGGGGATGCGAACGGTGACGGGACCGTTGGTGGTCTGCAGGTCGAGCCCGCGACCCTGCCAGCTCGTCCCGGACAGCTCGGCGGTGATC
>DATAIS010000152.1:0-19408 GCA_036262535.1 Gemmatimonadaceae bacterium
CGCCGCGAAGTCGAACGACACGACCGAGTGCACCGAGAGCACGAGCGGCGTGCTGAACGCGGCGAGGAAGAGATACGCGCGCGTGAAGTGGCGCCACTCCGTGTCGCTGTTCCGCCATCCGAAGGACAGGATCGCGAGCAACTGCCGCCGCACCGGATTTCTCTCGCGGTCGCGGAGCGTAGCGATGTCGGGGATGAGTCCGATGTAGAGGAAGGTGCTCGAGATCGTGAGGTAGGTGAGGATCGCGAACACGTCCCACACGAGCGGGCTCTTGAACTGGGGCCAGAGGAGCCGCCAGTTCGGGTACGGAATCAGCCAGAAGAACTTCCACGGCCGCCCGATGTGGATGATCGGGAAGAGCCCCGCGGTCATGACGGCGAAGACCGTCATCGCCTCGGCGCATCGGTAGATCGTCGTCCTGAATCCGGCACGGAAGAGATAGAGAATCGCCGAGATCAGCGTTCCCGCGTGGCCGATACCGACCCAGAAGACGAAGGTGATGATGTAGACACCCCACATCACCGGCGGCTCGTAGCCAGCGTTGCCGAGCCCCCAGTAGATCTGGTAGGTCCAGGTCGCCGCCCCCCAGAGGAACAGCGCCATGGCGATGCCGAGGAGCACGAACCAGCCGACCGTCGGCCGGAGCGTGCCGGCGATCTCGCGGTCGACCTGCTCGTAATCGCGGACGGCAGGGAGCTGGATGTCGGCGGATGCGATGTTGGGACGCATCGGAGCGTCTTCCATCGGGTAGTCGCGCGCGGCCATCAGTGCGCCTCCCCGGTCGTCGCCGCGGGCGCGGCCGTCGTCGCACCGGGCGACGGATGGTTGACCTTCTTCAAGTAGACGACCGCGGTGTAGGTGTTCAGCTCTTCGAAGACGTGGTAGGCGCGCCGATCCTGCGCGAGCCGCGCGATCGACCAGTTCGGGTCAGCCGCGTCGCCGAAGGTGATGGCGCGCGACGGACAGGCCTGCGCGCAGGCGACGGTGAACTCGTCGGGCTGCACCGGACGCCCCTCGAGCCGCGCGCGGCTTTCCGCCTCGCGTATGCGCTGGACGCAGAAGGTGCACTTCTCCATCACGCCCTTGCCGCGGACGGTGACGTCCGGGTTGAGCTGCCAGTTGAGCGGCTCCGGGAACGCGTACTGGCGCCGGTTCGGCTCGCCGAAGCCGAACCAGTTGAAGTAGCGGACCTTGTAGGGGCAGCCGTTCGAGCAGTAGCGCGTGCCGACGCAGCGGTTGTAGACCTGGACGTTGAGCCCGTCGGGCGAGTGATACGTCGCGTAGACGGGGCAGACCGGCTCGCAGGGCGCGTTACCGCAGTGCTGGCAGAGCATCGGCGCGAAGCGCGTCTCGAAGTCGGGGTTGAAGCTCCGCTCGTTCCCCTCCCCTCCCTCGTAGTAGCGCTCGACGCGGATCCACGTCATCTCGCGTCCCTTGACGACGTTCGCGCCCGGACGCGTATCCCACGGGCCGGCCGACGGCGTCGTCGGGCCTAACGCGCGTCCCTGATGGGGCGCGCCGACGGTCGGGATGTTGTTCTCGGCGTAGCACGCCGTGATGCATGCCGAGCACCCCGTGCAGCGAGCGAGATCGATCGTCATCGCCCAGCGGCGCCTGGCCATCCCGCTCCAGTGATTCGGGTCGTACATCCCGGCGTCCTTTGAGGCCGGGTCGCCGAGATCGCCCTGCGCGTCGTTCGCGACCGGCGAGCGGAGGCCGGGGAGGAACTCGTGGCTCGCGTCGCCGGGGAAGGCGTGCTCGCCGCCGTGCTCGGCGCCGCCCGCTCCAGCCTGGCCGGCGCCATGTTCGGCGGCGCGCTCGCCGCCGGCGTTGATGTCACGCGGGGTGTCCGCGCCCTGTGGCTGCGTGCCCCGCGCGACGTCGATCCCGCCGCTGCTGCGCGGGGCGACCTCGTCGGCGTGCTCACCGCCCGGCGCGACGGCGAGGCCGAGCCCGGAGGCGTTGAGCGCCTGTGCGATGCCGCGGCCGTGCTGCCGCGCCGAGCCTTCGGTGGTGGCGAGGCGCTGGTGGTCGCCCGTCGCGCGGATGCGCGCGCGCGTCGCCATCACCATGCCGCCGGCGGCGTCGGTGGCGGCGGGAAGGAGCGGCATCGCGTTGACGCCGACGTCCTTCGCGTACCGCCCGTATGCGGTATGCCCCTGCCCGAGCGGGATCGCGATCGTGTCGGGGCGGACGCCGAGGAACTGGAAGACCGGCAGCGTGACGGTGTGGCCGCTGGCGGTGACCTCGAGGAAGTCGCCGTTGCCGACCCCGAGCGCCTTCGCGGTCAGGGGATGAACCTCGACCCAGCTCTGCCAGACGATCTTCGAGACCGGGTCGGGGAGCTCCTGGAGCCAGGGCTTGTTCGCGCCGCGCCCGTCGCCGAGCGTCGGCGACCAGTAGGTGAGGAGGAAGTATTCTCCCTCCCCCGCCGGCGCCGTGACGCGCGCCGGTGCCCGCCGTGGCGTCGGCGCGTTAGGCAGCGTGCCAGTCATGACGCCCTTCGGGAGCGCGGCGGCGACGGCGTTGGCGCCCCCCGGGATGCGGCCGAAGAGCCAGGTGCGGTAGTCGCCGGTGCCGGCGTAGCGCGCGGCGGTGGACGGGTCGCCCTTCGCCGCCTCGATGAGCACGTCGGCGGTGGCGCGGGTGTCGAAGATGCGGTCCATCGCCGGCTGCTGGAGCGAGATCGTGCCGCGCACCGGCTGTGCGTCCCCCCAGCGCTCGAGCGCGTGATCGTCGGGGAGCACGACGTCGCTGAGCATCGCCGTTTCGTCAGGAAATGACGAGAAGCTGACCTTGAACGGGACCTTCGCCATCGCCGCGGCGAATCCCGGGTGGCTGAACGCCGGGTTCGCGCCCCGGACGAGCAGCATCGAGACCTGACCGGCCTCCATGCGCCGCACGACGTCCACGAGGTCGCCGTATCCGCCCATCCCCTCGAACGAGGTGACCGGCTCGTTAGGCAGGAGCGTCGTTCCGACCGCGCCCGCGGCCTGGTTCATCCGGTTGACCGTCTGCGCGAGCTCGAGCGCGTTGGCGCCCTCGCCGCCGGCGAGGAAGAGCGCGGGACGCGCGGCCGCGATCTCCCGCGCGAGGCGGGTCAGCTGTTCGGCCGGCGCGCCGCTCTGCTGCGCGACCGAGGCCGCCGGAGCGGCGCCCGACAGCGCCTGCGCCACGAGGTGCTCGGTCCCGGGCCGACAGGGTACCCACTCGTCGGCGTTGAGGCCGGTGAGCGAGCGACGGGCACCCACATAGATGAAGCGCGGCGCTCCCTGGAGCCTGGCGCGCGCGTCGGCGAAGTCGAGCTGCTGCGCGACCGACGCCCCCCAGTTGTCGAGGAAGTCGGCGCCGAAGGAGACGATGAGGCGCGCCGCACTGAATCGCAGGCCCGGCCAGGCGACGCCGAAGCTGGCGCGATTCGCCTCCATCGTCGCCAGATGCGCCTCGGCGTCGTAGCTGATGTGCGCGGGGAAGCCGAAGCCGGCGAGCCACGAGTCGAGGAAGGTCGCGAAGGAGCCGCTCTCGTGCTGATTGATGAAGACGACGCCGCCCGCCTGTCCCCGGCTCCTGACCTCGCCGAGGCGCTGCCTGAACAGCGTCAGCGCATCGTTCCAGCTCGCGGCGCGAAGCGCGTTGTCGGCGCGGATCTGCGGACCGCGGAAGCGGTCCGGATTGTAGAGCCCCTGGACCGCGGCCTGTCCGCGCGCGCAGAGCGCACCGCGCGAGAGCGGGTGATCGGGATTCCCCTCGAGCTTGATGACGCGCCCGTCGCGGACCTCGGCGAGAACGCCGCAGGCGGCGGCACATTCGCGGCAGGTCGTCGCGTAATACGTCGACACGCCGGGAACCGTCTGGTCCGGCGAGTGGACGTAGGGGATGAGCTTCTCGACGTAATCGGTGCCGCACCCGACGGTCGCGGCGGCGGCGGAGCCGACCCCCAGCACCTTCAGGAACTCGCGGCGCCTAACGCCGGGTTGCCCCGATGGGTTGGACATTCAGTGAATCTCCGAAAGGAGCGTCGTGATCGCGGTTCGCGCGCGTCCCGGCCGGCGGGTGCCGGCGCTCAGTAATGACAGGTGCTGCAGTCGTAGCGCGCCTTGCGCTCGACGTGACAGTTCACGCACCAGCCCATGTTCAGCGACTTGGCCTGATAGACCTGCGTCATGTCCTGCACGTTGCCGTGACAGTCCTGGCAGGTGACCCCGGCGTTGACGTGGCGCATGTGCGGGAAGCGCACGTATTCCGGCACCTTGTGGATACGCTCCCACGGCACCGGCTGGTTCTTGTAGAAGAATCCCGCGAGCTTCTTGATCTCGGGGCTGTTGGTGAGGATCGCCTGATGGCAGCCCATGCACGTCTCGACGGCGGGCAGCCCGGGGTCGGGCGACTTGTTGGCCGCGAAGTGACAGTAGAGACAGTTCATGCCGAGGGTCTTCACGTGCCTCGGATGAGGGAAGGCGATGGGCTGCTTCGGCGACCTGCCCTCGGGAGAAGAAGCACCGCTGTATGCCGAAAGGACGATGGCGCAGGCGGCGAGGGCGACGAGACCTGGTACTGCCGCCCACTTCCCTTTCGTGATCATCGCGAGCCGGTAGAATTGAGGCGTGCGAGAAAGCCGAACGAAACGTTCGACTTTGTGAAGATTTTCACAAGCACAGAGCTGGGCGAAAAGATGAACGGGCCCTGTGGCATTGGCAAGTGACGGGAATGATCAACTCGTGATTGACGCGCGATGACTCGAGCCTCCGTCGCCATGGTGGTGATGGTGGCGCTCGTGATGACGGCGATCGGTGGCGTGCTGTGGGTCCGGAGCTTCGCGCGTGCTTTTCTGCGCGTGCGCGGACGCAAGGGTGCGGCCACGCCGTCCACCGTCGGCCTGGACGCGAGTGGTTTTTCAGTCGAACGGCCGGGCGGGATGCTTCGCGGATGGTTCCTTCCCGCTGCGCGCGATCCGCGACCGACGTTGATCTTCGCGCATGGATGGCAGTCCCATGCATCCGACATGCTCGCGTATGCGAAGCCGATCGTCGAAGGCGGATTTCACGTCGTGGTGTTCGACACGCTCGGTCACGGCGAGAGCGACCGCACCGAGTTCGCGTCGGCGCGCCACTTCACCGAAGACCTGCTTGCCGTCTGGCGCTGGGCGCTCGCGCGCAGCGAGACGGCGCCTGGGATCGCGCTCGGCGGGCACTCGCTGGGCGGAACCGCCGCGATCCTCGCCGCGGTTGAAGGCGAAGCAGAAGGGCTCGTGCCGCGCGCGATCGTGACGGTCGGCTCGCCATCGGATCCCGTGAAGGGCACCGAGGAATGGCTGACGAAGAAGGGTTACCCGGGACCGCTCATGATGCGCGCCGTCTATCCGTTCTGGCAGCCGATCATCGGCTGGGAGCGGCCACGACTTCGCGCGGTCGCGCGCATGCCTCGACTGACGGTGCCGCTGCTCGTCATCCATGGCGCGGCGGATCGCCAGGTCGGTCCGCACCACGCGCGGCTGCTCGCCGGGGCGAGGCCGGGAACGGGACTCGAGCTGCTCGAGGGCGCCGATCACTGGACGGTGCCGACCGATCCGCGCTTCGGCGCGCTCGTCGTCCAGTTTCTTCGCGAGGCCTTCGGCCGTTAGGCAGGGCGGCACCGGCGCGTCCAGACGGAGCGACACAGGGGCGTCCCGAGGCGCGGACACGCGCGGCGCGGCCTCGGCGCGACATCGTTGTCCGACAACGACTTAGCGCTGGGACGGCGAGTGCGGCACGGCTTGCACCCGGAGGAAGCGTCGAAGTCATCGCTCCCTTTCCGGAGGTCCCCATGCTGCGCATCCTCGTCACCCTCGCACTCGGTGCGCTCGTCGCCGTGCCGAGCACCGCCAGCGCCCAGCGCCGGCACCGCTACACCGAGACCCACAGCTCCCAGGGCACGCTGACCTACTCGGTCGGTCTGGGAATCGTGGACGACGGCGTCTATCAGGATTCGCTGGCCCGCCCCTGGTCGGTGCGCATCGCCGCGCCGGTCATCGGGAAGCTGATCGTCGGAGAGGTCGGCCTCGGCGGGCTGTCGGCGAAGACGCCGGACGGCGCGCGCGAGCGCTTCCTGATCCCCGAGGCGCAGCTCCAGCTCCAGCTGCCGCTCGGCCCCTTCCGTCCCTATGCCGGCGTCGGCGCGGGGTGGGTGTTCGGCCCGCGGACTCCAGGCTCCGCGATACTCGGCGGCGAGCCGACCGTCTCGACCGCGCTCGGCCTGCGCACCTTCCTCTCCGGCGACCGCGTCATGTTCAACCTCGAGACACGCGTCCGCGGCTTCGGCCGCCAGGGCGAGAGCTTCGGCGCCGAGTTCACGGCCGGCATCGGCGTGACGATGTGATGCCTAACGTGCGCCGCGCGCGATGAGGTCCGCGTCGGCGAGCTCGGCTCCCCGGAGCTCGTCCGGCAGCAGGTCGAGGTTCGCGCGCGGCGCCTGCGTCAGGCGCATCGGCCACTGGGTGCCGTAGACGAAGCGCGCCGCGCCGATGGTGCGGAAGAGGTGCGCGAGATGGTCCTCCGGTGGGCCCCAGATCCACGACATGTCCCACCACACGCGCTCGCGCTCCGCTGGCGCCAGCCCCCAGTGCACGAACTCGATCGTCTCCCGACCGGCCGCGGTGACGACGACGCGCACTCGGGGGCTGCTGCGCACGAGCGAGCGGATGGCGGCCGGATCGAGGTCGCCCGCGACATCGAGATGATTGCGCTGGCGCAGGTCCTCGAAGCGCACGGTGAGCACGATGGGCAACCCTGCCTCCGCGCAGGCCGCGGCGAGGCGATGCATCGCGGCGTCGTGCGGGGCCATTCCCCACTGCGGCGGATAGGCGCGGATCGCGACCGCGCCGCGGTCGGCGGCGTCGCGGAGCGCCCGCTCCCACTCCGGCCAGTCGGGGCGCACCGATGGAACGGGCTGCAGCAACGCGCGGTGATCGGCGAGGGCCGCGAAGAGCAGCTCGTTCCCCTGCGCCGGATCCCGATACCACGCCGACGGCAGGTGTCCCACCCACGCGCCGCGAAGCTGCTCGCGCGCGAGCACGCGCACGAGTACCTCGGGGTCGGGGTGCGGGACATGGCGGAAGGGATACGGTCCGATCAGCGCGTTGACGTCGACTTCACCGCTCATCGCTCGACCCTCGGCAGCATGGGGAAGCTTCCCGGCGGGAAGATGCGCGCGGCGTTGCGCCAGCGGACGTCGCCGAGCTGCTCCGCCGAAAGGCCGATGACCTCGAGAGCGCGCAGCTTGGCGAGTCCCGTCTCCATCGTCACGTCGCACCCCCAGATGAGGCGGCGCGAGCCGACGGCGGCGAAGGCGTCGTCGAGCATGCCCCGATCGACGCCACTGCCCGACAGGTCGAGCAGGACGTTAGGCAGGTCGCGCACGGCGACGTAGCTGTGGCGGTAGTCGCCACCGCCGCCGATGTGCGCGAGGATGAACTGCACCCGCGGATGCCGGGCGGCGAGCCGGCCGAGCTCGACACCGTCGGAAGCCTCCTGGCCCGGCCACTCGCGACGGCGGTGCTGCCAGATGTGATGGAGGATCGGCAGGCCGCGGCGCGCGGCGAGCTCGCAGATCGGGTCGAGGAGCGGGTCGTCGGCACGGCGGCTCGCGGCGAGCTTGATCCCGACCGCGCCGCGCTCGACGCAGCGCTCGATCTCGCGCAACGCGTGGCTCGTGTCGTTGGGGTTGACCGCCGCATAGACGCGGACGCGGTCTCCCTCCCGCTTCTGGAGCGCGAGCATCGCGTCGTTGCCGGCGCTCGCGTCGGCGGGCGAGGGGAAGTAGGTCGGCGACGAGTGGCCCCAGGAGCCGAGCGTCGATGCCACGTGGACGGTGATCCCGATCCGCTCGCCGGCGCGAAGACGTGCACGGTTCGGCGCCTCCCAGTCCTTGCGCCCCGTGCCCGCGTGGAGAAAGTGGGCGTGGACGTCGATCAGCGGCTCCGGCCCGGCGAGCGTCGCGGCGCCGCCGTTCATCGCTTGCGACCACCCTCGCGGATGGCGACGAGCGCGCCGCTCGCCGCGGACTCGATGTCGTCGATCACATCCTCGTGGGCGATGGCGGCGAAGTTGTAGGCGCCGCGCTTGAAGAGCGCGCCCTCCTCCACCGCGTAGCGAACGAAGAGCTCCTCCGTCGCGGCGTCCTCGAAGCGGATGCCCCACATCTGGTCGAGCCCGAACGTCGCGATCCCGGGAATCCCGGCGGCGTCGACGGCACGATGCACCGCCGCGCGCATCGCCGCGCCGATCGAGGCGAGCCGCGCGCAGACGTCCTCGCGCTCGTGCCAGTCGAGCACCGCGTTGGCGGCGGCGAGGCCCCCGGTCTCGCCCGCGAGCGTGGACGAGATCCACGTCCGCGTCGCCGCGTCCATGACGTCGCTGCGTCCGACTACCGCCGCGAGCGGAAAGCCGTTCGCGAGCGCCTTCCCGTAGGTCGCGAGGTCCGGCGTGATGCCGCACGCTTCGTGATAGCCACCGGGCCTGATCCGGAAGCCGGTCTTGATCTCGTCGAACACGAGCACGGCTCCCGCCCGGTCGGCGAGCGCGCGTGCCCGTTCAAGCCACTCACGCGACGGCTCACGCTCGACGACCGGCTCGAGGACGATCGCGGCAAGGTCGCTTCCCGCCGCGCTCACCGCGCGCTCGAGCGCGGCCACGTCGTCGAATGGAATGCGCGCGCTCTTCGCGCGTGCCTCGCGCGGGACGCCGGCGACGTCCTCGCCCGCGGCCCAGTCGTGCCAGCCGAGATAGCCGGCGTGCACGACGGTACTCCGGCCCGTGTATGTGCGCGCGATGCGCACCGCGGCGCTCACCGCTTCGGCGCCCGTCTTCACGAAGCGCACGCGCTCGGCGCACGACACGAACGCACCGAGGCGCTCGGCGACCGCGACCTCGAGCACGCTCGGCATGCCGCCGACGTGGCCGAGCGAGATCGCGCGCACCACGCTGCTGACTACGTGGTCGTCTGCATACCCGATCGCGACGCTGCCGAGGGCCATCGTGCAGTCCACGACCTCGAGCTCCCGCTCGCCATCGGCGAGGAAGAGCGATGCACCGCGCGCACGCACGTAGTGCGTTGGAAGCGTGGCGTCGAGCGGCGAATCACCGTAGATCGCGGCGACGCGCTTGCTGCCGGTGGAGGAGCCGCCGGGAATGACCGCGAGCGCGCGCTCGGACCACGGCGTCTCCTCGGACTGCTCGGGAAGGGCCTCGGGCTCCTCCTCGTCCTGCTCCACCGCCTCGACGTCGTCAGCCGGGGCGGCGGGCGCGGGTACGTCATCGCGCGTGCGGCGAAATCGATCCCAGATCATGTGGCGAAATGGACGCTCGACCGCGCCGGCCCGTCAAGCCTCGACGGAGCCAGCGCCATCGTTGCGCGTCGAGGCAGCACGCCCGGCGCGCGCGATGACGCCCTTCCGCTCGAGGAAGCGGACGACCTCGATCGCCATCGCGCGTACGAGGCCGATCTCGCGGGCGTCGGGCGCGGAGCGGAAGGTGAGCGAGCGGAGCGTGCGCAGGACGTGCTCCTCGTTGCGCGTCTTGAAGAACTCGATCGCGGACAGTGCGCGCTGCGCATCGGCGAAGAAGAGCTCGTACTGGTCGTGGCGCGACGGCGGGGCGTCCTTGCGCGGCGGACGCAGCGCGCGGGTCGCATCGTCGGCGGCGAGGTGGAGCTCGTAGAGCGCGACGAGCACCGCCTGGGCGAGGTTGAGCGACGAATGCTCGGTCGTCGGGATCGTGACGACGACGTGCGCCTGATCGAGCGCGTCGTTGGGGAGCCCGGAGTCCTCGCGGCCGAAGAGCACTGCGACCGGACCTTCCTGCGCGAAGCCGAGGAGGTCGCCGGCCATCGCGCGCGGGGTCTGGATCTGCCGCTTGGCGGCGCGCCGGCGCGCAGTGAAGCCGGCGACACGGACGCAGTCCTCGAGCGCCGCCTCGAGCGAGTCGAAGTGCTCGATGCGCTCGATGATATCGAAGGTGTCGTGCGCGATCCCCTCGAGGCGGTACGGGTCGTACTCGCAGGGACGGACGAGCCGGAGCTGGTTCGCGCCCATGTTCTTCATCGCCCGGACGGTCGCGGCGATGTTGATCGGGTTCTGGGGCTCGAAGAGGACGACGCGAAGGGCGTCGAGCAGTGTCGTGGTGGGCGGTGCGTGATCGGTCATGTGATGCGAAGTCCGACGAAGCGCGACGGATCGTGGCGGTCGCCGCGAAGATAGACCCATTCCCCCGTCGCGCCGCCGAGCACGAGCTGGCCACGGCGGCGTTCCCGTCCGGCGGGGATCTCGTTGACGATCACGCCTAACGCGCCGCGCAGCTCGCCAGGAGGGATCGGGATCTCGGCGCGGAGGGTCCACCCCGCGGCGGTCGGGCGCCAGGTCGCGGCGACGCGAGCGTCGCCGGGCACGAGCGGGCGCGAGCGGGCGGCTGCATCGGGACCCGGGCGCAGGAGCCAGCCGCGAGGCGGGATCCCCGGAAGGATCAGGTAGAGCTGCACGCCGCTGGCGTTGACGTCGGGATGCTCGTTGTCCATCCCGTTGACGACACCGTCGGGAAGGATCACCGGCGCCCCGGTGCGCGATTCGACTTCGACGACCAGGGTGGCGTCGCCCGCGACGACGCGGAGCACCGCGGTCGGTTCGCCGGCCTCGCTCCAGCTCTGTTCCGACCGCCGGTAATCGTTCTCGCCGAGCACGAGCTGCAATCCGCGGCGGTCGCCCCGCCTGACGACGAAAGCCGGGGGTCGGAGCGCGGTCCGCGCAGCCTGTGGCGCGGGACCAGTCGCCGCCGGGACCGCGAGCGTCGAGCGCAGGTCCACCGAGCTCGTCGCGCCATTGCTCGAGAGCGCGACGTGCCACCCGGTGCCCGACGCGCCATGCTCGTGACGCGAGCCATCCGCGTGGCAGACGACGATGGTCGCGTCGCGGACCTCGGCGCTCGAGATCACGCCCCGCGGATCGTGCACGACGACGACCGTCCCGCGCTCGTCCGTCGTCTCGACGAAGTGGAAGCGGGCATCGCCGCGGCCCGGAGCGCCCGGCGCGACTCCCCGCCAGAGCCGCGAGTGTTCGGGCGCGAAGACCCATGCGGCTCCGCGATCGGCGGCGACCCTGGCCGGCCACTCCACATCGGCGCGCTCGCTGCCCTGCACGAAGTCGAAGCCGTCCTCGAGCCCGCCCCCGCCGGGGAGTGGCGCGGCGGCCCACCGGGCCCCGGCGACCGATCCATCGACATGGATCGGCAGGCCTAACGCGTGGCCGGCGGCGACGCGCCAGCTCAGCTCGTCCACGACGTAGTCCGGCATGACGACGACGCGGCGCTCGACATGCGTGTCCGGGCCGAAGCGCGCGCGGGCCGCGAGCCAGCCGACCGCACCGCGCTCCTCCCAGGCCATTGCCTCCCCGTCGACACGGGGCTGCGAACGGCGGTCGAAGAGGGGTGCGTTGTGGGCGAGGGTACTCCGATACCAGTGCAGCGACGGATCCACATACGACCCCGTTCCGCAGTCGTCGAGCCAGCGTCGCTCGCCGTCGGCGATGACGAGGTTGAGCCGATCGGGATGGCCGTGGCCACCGCCGCTCTCTCCGTAGTCGACCGCGACGAAGAAACGGCCGGCGTCGCGGCGCAGGACGGCGAGGCCCTGCGACTGGAGCAGCGCCGAGCCCGGAGCGGCGCCGGCGAGCTCCGGCAGCTCGGCGCGCGCGTGCAGCAGCGAGCGCCAGCCGAGATCCGAGCGGTCGAGCGCGGTCGCGGGCGTATGCCGCTCGGCTTCGCCTGGCGAGGTGGCGCGGCCGGTGTCATGCCGCGGAACCGCGCCGTCATACAGCGTCGCAAGCGCCGCACGCAGGCGGGGATCGTCGCCGCGCGCGAGACCCAGCTCGCAGAGCTCCGCGAAGCGCCACTGCCGCAGCGAGACGCCATGCTGCGAATCGCGACGCGCGAGCATCGTGAAATCGGGGAGTGCGGTGACGAAGGGCAGCGCGAACCCCCGGTCGAACCGCTCGCTCAGCTCCGGATCGATGGCGAAGCCGTTGCGCTGGGCGATGGTGATGCCGTACCAGAGGGCGCGGTGCGCGAAGACGTGATAATTCTCCCCCTCGTACCAGCTGCCGTCGGGGAGGAGGGGGCCGCGCAGCAACGCCTCCAGCCCGGACGGTCCGCGGACGGTGTCGCGCGCACCACGGGTGTCGCCGAGGAGGAGCCGCGACGCGAGCAGCGCGGCGACGTTCCATGCCTGACGATTCGACGTCCCCTCGTCGTAGAGCGCGACGAGCGCCGACGACGGAGCGACGACGCGCTCGCGCACAAGAGCGCCGACGTCGTCGGCGATCCCCGCCGTCTCCAGCAGGTCGAGCGCGACGCAGATCTGGAGCAGCCAGATCGACTCGAGGTACGTGCTGAAGAAGGGACGCGACGGCCCGAGCACGTTGTCGGCGTTGGGATACTCCGGGTAACGCTCGGCGTAGCTCCGCAGCAGGTGGCGTGCGAGCCCGGCGGCCGCGACGTCGTTCCTGAGCGCCCCGAGCAGCGCGCCGTGGATCGCCCGCTCGGAGAGCCATAGCTGGTACCACATCAGCCAGTAGCGGTACTGCGACTCGCCACCGGCGGTGGCGCCGCATCGGGGGCAGCGGTGCGCGCGCGGTGAGCGGGGGTCGAACTCGAGCGGCGTTCCGTCGTTCGGACACCTCCCCCCCGCTCGCGAGAGCCGCGCCTTCTCGTGCGGAACGAAGGGCGGATCGGCGATGAGCGGCGCGAGGTCGCGCGCGAGGGAGTCGGCGAGCGGCCGGAGCGGCCCGGCCGCGGCCCCGCGCCGTGCCTCGAGCTCCGCGGCGGCGACGAGAAGGCTCATCGCGTGCGCCAGCGCGTCACGGTGGCGAGCTCGCCGCGAAGGTCCATCGCCACACCGTCGAGGCGGCGCGCGACCCCCTGGATGCCGCGCGAGTGGTAGATCCAGGCAGCGGGCGTCTCGTGCGCGAGCGTCGCCTGCAAACCGCGCCATGCGGCGGCGAGCTCGCTGGCGTCTCCGGCGCTCCGTACGCGTGCGAACGCGGCGTCGAGCTCCGGAGCGTGAAACCCCGAGTAATCGAGAGCGCCATCGCGGTAGCGGCTCTCGTACATCGCGACGAGATGCGAGAGTGCGAGGTCGCCGGGGATTCCGGTGTAGAGCATGTCGAAGGTGCGCGGGCGCGCTCGTGCGGCGGCAAGGAAGGCACCGAGCTCCATCTGCCGGATGCGCACGACCATGCCGTGCTTCGCGAGATCGTCCTGGAGGAGCTGCTCCGCGGCGTTCTCGCCGCTGCCCACCGTGAGGAGCTCGAGCTCGAGACGGGCAGCAGCCCGCGTACGCACGCCGTCGGCGCCGCGCCGCCATCCCGCGGCATCGAGCAGCGAGTCCGCGCGCGCGGCGGCGCGACGGGCATCGACCTGCGACGTGGTCGCCGCGAACGGAAGCTCGGGGGGAACCGGGCCAGCGGCCGGGACGCCGTAACCGGCGACGACCGCCTCGACCAGCCGCTTCCTGTCGATCGAGAGCGATATCGCCTCGCGCACGCGGCGGTCGTCGAGCGGCGCGCGCGTCGGGTTGAAGAAGAGGCCGACGGAGAAGAGGATCGGGTACTCGACCACTCGGAGCCGCGGGTCGCGCGCCGCGAGCGAGGCCATGGTCGGCGCGATCCCGGCGACGTCGAGGTCGCCGCTGACGAGCCCCGCCATCTTGGTCGCCGGCTCGTCGACCACGGCGATGACGAGCCGGTGCAAAGCCGGCGGCCCGCCTAACGCGGCGGGAAAGGCATCGTCGCGCTCGAAGACCCAGCGCTGGCCAGCGTCGCGGCGGAGGAAGCGGAAGGGACCGGCGCCGACGGGTGCGAGGGCGAAGGGCGCGCGTCGCATCTCGCTCCGCGGCACGTCGCGAAGGAGATGCTCGGGCGCGATCGGCAGCTCGGCGAACGCCGGGGGGAGCGATCCCTGCGGCGTCGCGAATCGGACGATGAAGGTGGTGTCGTCCACGAGCTGCGTTCCACTCACCATCGCCAGCTCACCGGCGCGGGGCGAGGCGGTCGCCGGATCGCGCACGAGGTCGAAGGTGAAGGCGACGTCGCGCGCGTCGAGCGGGGCGCCGTCGTGCCAGCGGACACCGGGAAGGAGGTGCAGCGCCACGGAGCGGCGCGACGGGGCCCACGTCCAGCGCCGCGCGAGATAGGGCACCTGGGCGAGCGTGCTGTCGTAGCGCGTGAGGGTGAGGAGCAGCACGTGACGCTGCACCTGCCGTGCGAGCGGATGGACGGTGACGACCGGATTGGCCGACTCGAGGTCCGCGCCAGACGCCATGACGGCGACGCCGTCGCGCGAGGGCGTCGCGCCACAGGCCGACATGGCGAGCGTGGCGAGGAGCGTTGACGCGCTCATGCTCCGGCGCAATTTCATCCCGTGCGGCTGATGCTCCGTCATCTCCTCGGTGCGGCGATGCTCGTGTGGCTCGTCGCGAGCCTCGTCTTCGTCCTCTCGCGGCTCGCCCCGGGCGACCCCGTCACGCTCGTCGTCGCCCCGGGCGCGAGCGCCGCGGAGCTGGCGGCCGCGCGCGAACGCCTCGGCCTCGCGGCGCCGCTCGCCGTGCAATATGCAGCGTGGGCGCGCTCGGTGTTGAGCGGTGATCTCGGCGCGAGCATCGCCACCGGGCAGCCCGTCGTCCGCGTGCTCGCCGACGCGCTGCCGATCTCCCTCGCGCTCGGTGGGGTCTCGCTCCTCCTCTCCTTCGCGCTCGGCCTCACGGTCGGCTGGTGGCAGGCGCGGCGGCGCGGAACGGCTTCCGATACGACGGCGACGGTGGTCGCGACGACGTTCGCGTCGGCGCCCGCGTTCTGGCTGGCGCTCGCGGCGATCGCGCTCTTCACCTACGGAGCGGCGACGCTCGGCTTTCCGGCGTGGCTGCGACTCCCCGCGTTCGGGTTGCGCTCCCCTGCCCTCGGCGCAGGCGAGTCCGGGCTCGGCGACGTCGTGCGGCATGCGGTACTCCCGGTCCTCGTGCTGGCGCTCGTCGGCGCCGCGGGGATCGCGCGTTATGGGCGGTCGGCATTCCTCGACGTGCTGCGCCTCGACCTCGTCCGTGCGGCGCGCGGACGCGGCGTCGGCAGGCGGCAGGTGGCGCTGCACGTCGTGCGGGTCGCGTTGCCGACGCTGCTGGTGCTGTTCGCGCTCGCGCTGCCGGGGGTGATCGCCGGCTCGGTGTTCGTCGAGACAATCTTCGCCTGGCCGGGGATGGGACGCGCGATGGTCGCCGCGATCGCGGCGCGCGACTACCCGGTGGTGCTCGGCGGCACGCTGCTCTACGCGGCGATGGTCATCGTGGCGAACCTCGCCGCCGACCTCACGCTCCCACTCGTGGATCCCAGGATCCGATGAGCCGATCCGGGCGCGTCGCGATCGGTCTCCTCGCCCTGTTCGCGGTCGCGGCGCTGCTCGCGCCGCTGTGGGGCGCGCGCGGAGCTGCCGGAATCGGCGACGTGCTCGGCGCGCGCCTTCTGCCGCCGGGCTCTCGCGATGCCAGCGGCGGCTTCCACCTGCTCGGCACCGACCGGCTCGGCCGCGACCTCGTTGCGCGCACGCTGCTCGCCGGACGCGTGTCGCTGCTCGTCGGGCTCGCCGGTGCACTGATGGCGAGCGCGATCGGGGTCGCGATCGGCGCGATCGCGGGCTGGCGCGGCGGCTGGATGGACCGCGCACTGATGGCGGTCGCCGACGCACTGCTCGCGATCCCGCGACTGGTCCTGCTCCTTCTCTGCGCGGCGCTCTGGGGACCGGGGTTGACGATGGTCGTG
This sequence comes from Gemmatimonadaceae bacterium, assembly GCA_036262535.1. GTDB lineage: Bacteria > Gemmatimonadota > Gemmatimonadetes > Gemmatimonadales > Gemmatimonadaceae > JABFXC01. Next base: position 15,827 of record DATAIS010000152.1, read on the forward strand.
CTCGTGCTCGGCGCCACTGGCTGGATGGGCGTCGCGCGCCTCACGCGCGCCGAGGTGATCGCGGCACGCGGCCGCCCCTGGGCGGAGGCGGCGCGGGCGATCGGGGCGGGCGATCGCCGCACGCTCTGGCGCCATGTCCTGCCTAACGCCATCGGGCCGGCGATCGTCGCCACCGCGCTCGGTGTCGGTAGCGCGATCATGCTCGAGAGCGGCCTCTCCTTCCTCGGCCTCGGCATCCAGCCGCCGGCGGCCAGCTGGGGGAACATGATCGCGGCGGGACGCGACGTGATCGTCACCGCACCCTGGGTCGGCCTCGTGCCCGGCATCGCGCTCGTCGCGACGACCGCCGCCGCGACGATCCTCGGCGACGCGCTGCGCGACAGACTTGCCGGCGAGCGTCCGGTTCAGCGCACGAGCAGCGTCGAGACGGAGCGCGCGCCGACGATGACCTGAACGGCGCCGTCGCGGATCGTCGCCGGCACCGATGGCGTCTCGTCGAGCGAGGCGGTGCGCGCTTCACTGACGTCGAAGCCGAAGCGCCAGGTAGCGCGGCGCGGGACGTCGGTGAGATTGACGCAGCGCGCGACGAGCCAGGCGCCGTCCTCCGACGGCTTGAAGGTCGAGAAGCCGATTCCCTCGCCATCCAGCTCCACGCCCATGGTGTCCGGGTACTGCTCGAGCGCGGACCGCAGCGTCGTGCCGCGCAGCGGCAGCAGGACGTCGTCGGCGAGCGACTCGACGAAGCTCGACGTCTCGGGGGAGCGCGGCCCGTGGAAGGCGAGCGCGAAGCGCGCGGCGAAGCGCCCGCGCGACTGCGCGAGCGGTGTCGGCGCGGGCCAGCCGGCGTGGCCGGGTCGCTCGGGGAGGTCGTTGCGCGACAGCTCTCCGACGGCGCGCAGGAGCGTCACCGCGACGAGCCCGTCCGGCGTCGCCTCGTATTCGGCGAGGCCGTCGGAAACGACCGTCGCGCCGCCGCCGGCGCCATAGAGCGAGACGTAGCGATGCAGCGGTGCCGTGGGCGGCGGCGTCTCCGCGGCGGTCTCCGACCGAGGTACGACGAGCTGCTCGCGGTGCACGACGCCGAAGGTGGCGTCGGCGAGGACGGTGGCATTCGCCACGCCGGTCGCGATGCGGAGGCGCAGCCGGCGATCCCGCCCGCGATGATCGCCCCGCACGCGGAAGCGGACGAAGCTCGCGCCCGCGTCGAGCGACACCGCGACGTCCACGGGCGTGCCGTCCCGCGCGACCCAGCGCCCGATGCGTTCGACACGGAGCGCGCCGGAATGCACGTCGCGCCACCCCTCGAAGCGGAGGCGTCGCGGCCGTCCGCGCGGCGACACCGTGTAGAGATCGCCCAGGTCGTCCTGGTCCTCCAGCGCGAGGACGTTGCGCACCGTGACCGGGCGCGCGAGGTCCGTGACGGACAGGCCGCCGTTCGCGGCGAAGCGGAGCCGGAGCAGCCGGTTGGCGACGTCGTTGCCCTTCGTCTCGACAGGATCCACGTCAGGCCGCGAGACGGCGCGGCCGTCCGTGTCGCCGAACGAGAACGTACGCGTGCCGTAGCCGGAGATACGATCGACCCACGCGAGCGCCTTGGTGACCACCACCAGATCGGCATCCGGATAGTGACGTGGCGATTCGGTGAGCTCGATGGCGCGCCGGCTCCCCAACGGCTCGACCGCCAGCCACTCGTCGCCGCTGCGAGGCGTCAGGATGCGCGAGGCCTCGGCCTCCGCGGCGGCGGCGGCGGCGCGATGATCCCGCGCGCTCGACGCCGATCCCGGGCCAACGGGCACGTCCGCGGCAAAGGTCGTGAACGTGACCTCGGCAACGCCGCGGCGCGCGCGCGCGGCGGGGTTGCGGATGACCATCGTCGGCTGCCAGCGGTCGCGTGCGGTTCGCGCGGCTACGGCGTCGTGGCCGATCACGTCGAGCAGTGCGTCGTCGCGGACGCCGAGCGCCTGCGTGCGAGCGTCACGGAGCCGCTGGTCCACGGCCTGAGCGACGTCGTCGATCGAGCAGCCGCAGAGCGAGTCGTGCGGGTGGCACTCCAGGAGCGTTCGCCAGGCAGCACGAAGCAGCGGACCGCGACCTGCCGCGCCGCGGGCGCGGGCGAGTGCGGCCCACGGCTCGGCTTCGCGGGTGAGGAGACGCTCGACGATGGCGTTGCGGCGCTTCTGTGCGGCGCGAGCGGCGAAGGTGCCCTGGAGCGTCCAGGTGTAACCGTACGAGTCGCGGAGCTCGCCGCGCACGACCGGCAGGTGGCGCGACCCGACCGCGCGCCGCAGCGCTTCGGCGAAACCCTCGAGCGAGCCGCGCTCGACGACGTCGGGGCGTGCGGCATCGGCGAGCGCCGCGAGCGCGTCGTCGAGAGCGTCCTGCCTCGCGTGATGGTCCGCGCCGTTAGGCAGCAGCGCCGTCCCGACGACGGCGCGGGGCGCCATCACGGCGCGCAGCCGTTGCCAGCGCTCCCCGGCGGAGGCGGCATCCGCCGGGAGTGACGAGCCGAGCTCGTATCCATCGGGCGCGAGATGGTGAACGAGGACGCGCGAGCCGTCGGGCGCCTCCCAGGTGACCGTGTCGCCCACGGGCCAGCGCGCGCCGCCGTAGCCTCGCCAGAGCACGACCGTCTCGAGGCCGAAGCCGCGCGCGATCGTCGGCAGCGAGGCCGGGTGGCCGAACGAGTCCGGACACCAGAGGACGCGCGGACGCGGCGCGCCGAGCGCGTCGAGATCGCGCCGCCCCGCGAGGAGGTTCCGGACGAGCGCCTCGCCCCCGGGAATCAGCTCGTCGGCGAGGACGAGCCACGGGCCGGCCTCGAGCCGCCCCGCGTGAAGCAGCGCCGCGAGAGCGTCGCGCCGCTCGGGGCGGACCGCGATGTAGTCGGCGAGCACGATCGTCTGTCCGTCGAGCAGGAAGCTCGCGCCCGGCGGCGGCGGATGGTCGAGCAGCTCGTCCACCAATGCGACGAGCCGCTGGCGAAAGCGCACGGCCGCGCGATACCACTCGCGATCCCAATGGGTGTGGGAGACGACGACGACGCGCAGCGGTGCGTTGAGGGTCATGAAAAACAAGAAGGCGGCCGGGTGGCCGCCTTCGTTGCGCCGTCGCCGGGCGTCAGACCGGGCGTCGGCCGGTGATCACCCGGACGAGCACCACGATCACCGCGACGACGAGCAGCAGATGAATGAGGCCGCCGGCGACGTGAAAGACACCGAAGCCGAGTGCCCAGAGGATGAGCAGAATGATGGCGAGCGTCCAGAGCATGGGGAACTCCTCCAAGTCGAATGGTGATGGTCAGTCGGTCGCCCGAATGGCAACTGTCGTACCGGGCACGGCCGGAAGCCTCTGGGGCGCGCTCAGCGCGCGCGTTCTGCGGCCCGGTCGCCGCCCCGGTCGTGCGGCGCGGGCTCGCGCCGCTTCTCGCGGTGCTGCTCCTGTGCCTGGTGCGCGACCTGACGCCCGAGCAGGATGCGCGCGGCGCGCACGTCGTGTCCGACGTCGATGAGAAGGATCGCGAAGTCTCCCGCCCCCCAGAGCAGCCCGGCGGCGACGATCAGACGCGTCGCTTCGGCGAGGATC
>DATAIS010000153.1:0-16175 GCA_036262535.1 Gemmatimonadaceae bacterium
ACGGGAACTGCAACGGCAACTGCAACAGCCAGGGCCTTTGTAGGTAACTGCCACTGCTCTTTGGTACGGCCGAGGCGCAGAGGTCGCGGAGGACTGCACCTGCACACCCATCGGCGAACCACCGCAGTGTGCAGTTCCCAATTGGTATGAAGCGGCGCGAGGCTGGACCTCCCGGGGACGTGGTGGCATCTCTGCCCCACACACCGTGCAGGATCACGCGCTCACCGACCGCACGCGGCCGGGGCGCCCCACCGGGAGGCCAGCCATGGAGATCATAGGACTCGATCTGCACAAGCGCGAGAGCCAGCTCTGTATCCAGGCCGAGAACGGGACGATCCAGGAGCGCCGCCTCGCGACGAGTCGCGACCGCTTCGCCGCGGTGCTCGGGGCGCGGCCGCGGGCGCGCATCCTGCTCGAGGCGACGACCGAGAGCGAGTGGGTGGCGCGCCACCTCGAGGCGCTGGGCCACGAGGTGATCGTCGCCGATCCCAACTACGCGCCGATGTACGCGAATCGCTCGCGGCGCACGAAGACCGACAAGCGCGACGCGCGCACGCTCCTCGACGCCTGCGTCACGGGCGCCTATCGGCCGGCGCACCGGCTCTCCGAGGCCCGGCGCCACGTGCGCGCCGAGCTCGCCGTGCGCGATGCCCTCGTGCGCACGCGCACGCGCCTCATCGCTCTCGCGAAGACCTTTGTGCGGCGCGAGGGACTGCGCGTCGCGGGCAGCAGTGCGGCGCGCGTCGCGGCGCACCTGACCGCGCTCCTCGCGACGCTCCCCCCGGAGACCCCGCTCGCGGGCGAGCTGGCGCCGCTCCTCATGTTGCTTGAGTCGCTGAGCGCCCAGATCACCGCGGCCGACCACCGGATCGCCGCCCTGGCCGCGGCCGACCCCGGGGTCCAGCGCCTGATGACGGCGCCCGGCATCGGCGCGGTGACCGCCTGCGCGGTGGTCGCGACGGTGGACGACGTCACCCGCTTCCGCGCGGCGCACGCGCTCGAGGCCTATCTCGGGCTGGTCCCCAGTGAGCACAGCTCGGGGGAGCGGCGCCAGTTGGGCCGCATCACCAAGGCGGGGAACCGGCGCACGCGCTGGCTCCTCGTCGAAGCCGCGTGGCGTCTGATGCGCAGTACCACGCCCGAGACCGCGGCGCTCCGCGCCTGGGCGCAGGCGATCGCGGCGCGGCGCGGGCGGCGCATCGCCATGGTCGCGCTCGCGCGGCGCCTCACGGGGATCCTCTTCGCGATGTGGCGCGACGGGGTCGCGTACGACGCGGCCCGGCTCCGCCTCCCGCACCACGCCTAACCGCAGGACCCGCAGGACCCGCAGGACCCGCAAAACCCGCAGGACCCGCAGGACCCGCAGGACCCGCAGCGATGCGAGTGTGACTGAATCTGGCTGGGTGAGCGCGCAATGCTTTGTGGCCGCTGTCGAGAGCCGTCTCCCAATGGGCGCCGCCCCGCCATCGGACCACCCCGATGCGCCGAGGCCTCAGAGGCCTCATCGATCGCCTGAGCGCGAACAGAAAGGTGAGCAGCACCTCGTGTCACGCGGGACAATCGACCAGACCAGCGACAGGACAAGACCTCGGGCTTGCCCCAGCGCGCCGCTTCACAGAAAGGCATTTCAGAGCTCCGAGTGATCTTGGGGCAAGCGGGGCGAGAGTATCTCACCGGGCCCTCCGCGGTCGTTCTCCGCGCCTCCGCGCCTCGGGCACACGACCCGTAGTTGCAGTTACCCCACAAAGCCCCAAGCCGTTGTAGTTGCAGTTGCGAAGCCTTGTCGGGCGTGGATATTCGAGCGTCCTCGACCAAGAGCGCATGATGGCACCGGACCAGAAGCACTGCACCGAATGCGGCACGCCGATGCCGCGCGCCGCGGAGATATGTCCGGCGTGTGGCTCACCCCAGCGTGCGCCATCGAAGTGGACGCCGGCGCGGATCGCGATCGGGTGTCTGATCGCCGCGGGGAGCGTGCTGGTTCTCTTCTTCGTGATCGGGATCGTCGCCGCGATCGCGATCCCGAAGTTCGCCAATACCAAGGCGAAGGCATACGTCGCGGCCATGCGCGCGGACCTGCGCAACCTGGTGACCGCCGAAGAGGCGTATCGCGCCGACCACGGCACCTACCAGTCGCGCGTCGAGGAGCTGCCCGGTTTCGTCTTCACCACGGGGGTCGAGCTCGTGGGGCCGATCGCCGCCGACACGAACGGCTGGACGGCGACCGTGAGGCATCGGGAGTCACCGTCGACCTGCACGATCGCCGTGGGGAGCAGGCTCCCCGAGGGAATGCCGGAGGGCGAGCCTGTCTGCACCGGCACTCGCGCGACCAGCAACGAGGGCGCCGATCCGGCGCCGCGCTAGCCGGAAGGGCTAGTCCTGCGCCGGCGCAGGGTCGGGCGCCGCCTTCTTTGCCTCGAGACGTGCCTTGAGGAAGGCGAGCGTCTCCTCCTCGTGCCGGCGCAGCTTCGACGGGCGGGCGCCACGCTCCTCGCGCGCGGCCGCGGGCGGGAGGACGACGCCGTCGAGGTAGGCGGAGATGAGCTCGGGGTGGATGTAGTACTTCCTGCACACCGCGCGCGTGTTGCCGAGCTTCTCCTTCGTGCGGTCCACCGCCTTCACGACGTTGCGCTCCGCTTCCTTCTTCGTGGAGGCGGGGCCCATCTCGCGCAGCGCTTCCGAGGCGAGCATGGTGCCGGCCCAGGTACGGAAGTCCTTCGCCGTGATGTCGCGCCCCGTGACGCGGCGCAGGTAGTCGTTGATGTCGCTCGCCTCGACCGACATGCGCCCCCCGTCGTCGTCGAGGTACTTGAAGAGCTCCTGTCCCGGCAGCTCCTGGCAGCGCTGCACGATGCGCGCGATGCGACGGTCGGTCACCGACACGCTGTGCTCGATGCCGCTCTTGCCGCGGAACTCGAACCGCAGCTTGTGCCCCGCGATCGCGACGTGACGCCGGCGCAGCGTCGTCAGGCCGAACGACTTGTTGTTGCGCGCGTACTCGTCGGTGCCGATGCGGATGAGCGTCCGCTCGAGCAGCCAGACGACGGTCGCCATGATCTTGTCGCGCGAGTGGCCGGGCTGCGCGATGTCCGACTCGACGCGCTCGCGAATCATCCAGAGGACGTCGCTGAGCGCCATCATCCGCTCGAATTTCGACTCGTCCTGACGCTCGCGAAAGCTGGGATGGTACCGGTACTGCTTGCGCCCGCGGAGGTCGCGCGCGGTGACCTGGAGATGGCCCTCGGGATCGGGACAGATCCAGACATCGGTCCACGCCGGCGGGATCACCAGCGAGCGGAAACGCCGCAGCTGCCGCCGGTCGGTGATGACGCGGCCTTCGGGATCGATGTAGGAAAAGCCGCGGCCATGGCGCTTGCGCCGGATTCCCGGCGTCGCGTCACTCACATACCGCAGCCCGGCCGCCAGCGCGGCCCCCGCGTAATCCCGTTCCCGTGCAACCGCTTCGCCCAAGCGCAGCCTCCGTTGGCTGCCTGCTAGACGGCGCGACCCGTCCAGCGGCAACCGGTGCGGCGGCTCCGCCCCGTCAGCGGCGTGCCAACTGCACCAGGATCCAGCGCATTCCCTCCGCGTGCCACGCGATGGCCGCGGTCAGTGCGATACCGAGCCATATCGCGGCGAAGAATGGCAGGAACCGGCGGCGCCGCCCCAGCAACGCGGGGTACTGGATCGGCTTTCCGGCGAACTTTCCTGGCGGCCGGCCGTCGACGAACGTCTTGTAGGTCTCGATGCTCGCGATGGTGTAGCCGAGCGATGCGACGCCGAGCACGAGCAGATCGCGGGTGAGGGGCGCGAGCATCACCGCGTACGCGAGTGCGATCGTCGGGCTGCGAAGGAACTTCAGTGTTTCGAAACCTTCGATCGGCGCATCCTTCCATGCGCCCATGATCGCCGAGATCAGACCCGCCGCGATGCCGATGAGCGCCGCGACTTCGAGCGCGATGATCGTCGCGGGAAGCTCGATCGACCGGACGACGTATATCACCAGACCGAGGAACAGCGCGAGGGCCACGCCAGCGGCGACGCGCGCACCACGGCTCTCCACGACGTGCCCCAGCACATGGAACTGCATCGGGATGTGGTACTTCGACTGATCCTCCTGGCGCAGGAAGGTCTTGTAGAGCTCGAACACCCCGCGCTCGGTGACGTAGACGCAGCCGAAGAGGAGCAGCAGCCAGGGCGGAAGCCCCGCTTCCGCGACGACGAACGGCCCGAGCAGTCCTCCCGCCACAGCGCCGATCACGATGCTGCGCGCGACCTTCCATCCCGAGAAGCCTTCGTAGATCGAATCCTTGTAGGCCCCCCATGTGGCCGCGTGCGCGCCGGCGAGGGCTCCGGTCAGGAGCGAGATGGCGTGCATCATGGGCGCTCCGGGGCCAGCGTGTACTGGGAGCGGGCGTTAGGCGGGAAGCGCTCGAAGCGGCCCATCTCGTGGCGGCGCACGAGCGTCAACCGCGCGGCGGCGAAGAGGGCCAGCCACTCAGCCTCGGCGCGGACGCGCCCATGCGGCAGGCCATACGCGCCGTTGAAGCCATGGACGTGAATCCGACCCCAGAGTCGATCGGCCACGATGCGTGGGGTGTCCTCGACGACGATGACCGAACGCCGGGTCACCCGCGCCGCCTCGAGCAGCAACCCGAGGGGATCGACGGCATGGTGGAGGACGTACGCGAGCACCGTGACGTCGAAGGTTTCCGATGGGAACGGGACTCGCCTGCCGTCGAAGAGATGGAATTCGTCGAGCGCCACGTTCATCGGCAGCACGTCGCAGCCGACGACGGAGCACCCATGGTCGGCCGCGATGAGGGCGCCGACGAATCCGGTGCCGCAACCGAGATCGAGCACATGATCGCCCTCGCGCAGGTCGGCGGCGAGGCAACGCACCGCCTGACGCGCGTCTGCGCGCCGCAGGCGTCGGAGGATCGCATCGCTGAGCCTCGGGACGAGAGCCCCGCCGGGGATGCGTCCGACTCCGGTGGGAGGAACGCCGTGGATCGTCGTCGGGCGCGCGGAGGTCGCCATGGAACAGCTCCAGGTGGGGGTGGATCCCGCTCCGGCGGCACGCCATTGCTGGCCCTTCGTGCGCGCCGTACGTTGCCACACTCGCGACCTGGCGTTCCCCTTCCATGCACGGCATCGTGACCTGCGCGTCCCGCGCGCGGTCACGGTCGCAAGGACCGGATGATCGAGCTCCGTACGCTCGGCCTGCTCGAGTTGCACGGTGCGGACGGGCGCGAGCTGCGACCGATCCTCCAGCAGCCAAAGCGGCTGGCGCTCCTCACCTACCTCGCGCTCGCGGGCCCGCGCCGCTTTCACCGCCGCGACTCCCTCGTCGCGATGTTCTGGCCCGAGCTCGACGCCGAGCGCGCGCGGGGCGCGCTCCGCCGGTCCCTCTACTTTCTGCGGCAGTCGTTAGGCCCCGACGCGATCGTCGGTCGTGGCGACGAGGAAGTCGCGGTCGCCGGCGATTCCCTGGTGACCGACGTCGCGCGGTTCGACGAGGCGATCGCGGCCGGGCGCCTCGCCGACGCGCTCGCCCTCTACCGCGGCGACCTCCTCCAGGGCCTGTACATCCGCGGAGCGCCCGAGTTCGAGCACTGGCTGGACGAGGAACGGAGCCGCCTGCGGAACGAGGCCGTCAAGGCAGCGTGGACGCTCGCGAAGCGCGCGCTCGCCGACGCCGAGCCAGGTCACGCGGCACACTGGGCTCGATGGGCCGCCGCGCAGACCCCATACGACGAAGCCGCGCACCGGGAGCTGTTGGCGGCTCTCCAGCAGACGGGCGACCGGGCTGGCGCGTTACGCGCGCACGAGGAGTTCGCCGCGCGACTTCGCGCCGACTACGAGATGGCGCCATCCGCCGAGACGGCGGCGCTCGTGCATCGAATCAGAGCTGCGCCGCATGCCGCGCCGGCCGCGGCACCCGCGCCGGCCGGGAAGGTCGACGCGGCGGCCGCGCCGGCGTCGCCTCGCGTCATCGCTGTTCTGCCGTTCACAGTGCGCGGCTCACGCGAGGCATCGTATCTCGCCGAGGGGATGGTGGACCTGTTGTCGACGACGCTCGATCACGCGGGCGATCTCCGCACCGTCGATCCGCGCGCGCTCCTCAGTCACATTGGACGCGAGGGGCTCGATGACGTCGACCCCGGGAGGGCGTGTGGCATCGCCGCCCATTTCGGCGCGGGGATGTTCCTGCTCGGCAGCATCGTCGAGGCCGGCGGGCGGCTGCGTATCACGACATCGCTCTACGACGAGCGATGTCGCGTGCGTGCCACCGCGGAAGCGAGCGGCGGCGAGGCGGGACTCTTCGACATGGTCGACGACATCTCCCGCCAGCTGCTCGTCCGGGAGAGCGATGCGCCGGCGGCGCGCCTCAAGCGACTCGGCGCCGTCACCACCCTGGTGCTCCCGGCGCTGAAGGCGTACCTGCGCGGCGAAAGCGAGTTCCGCGCCGGTCGATTCTATCAGGCGCTCGAGCATTTTCAGAATGCCGCGGCTGAAGACAGGTCCTTCGCGCTCGCGTACTATCGCCTCTCGACTTCGGCGGCCGCGGTCGCGAACCTGTCGCTGGCGCGCGAGGCGATCGAGCAGGCGCTGGTCCACGGCGCGAAGCTCGCGGAGCACGATCGGCTGCTGCTCGAGGCACAGGACGCCTGGCTGCGCGGGGCGGCCGATGAAGCGGAGCGACTCTACCGGACGGTGCTGGCGACTCGCGTCGACGACCTGGAAGCGTGGTTCCTCCTCGGCGACGTGCTCTTCCACCACAACTCGCTGCGCGGCCGCTCGATCCTGGAGTCGCGAGCAGCGTTCGAGCGCACGCTCGACTTCGATCCCGACCACCTGAGCGCGCTCGTTCATCTCGCACGGCTTGCGGCGCTCGAGGGCGAGCGCGAGGAGCTCGACCGACTCGTGGACCGTGTGCTGACTCTCAGTCCGGTCGGCGATCGCGCGCTGAGCGTTCGGGCCCTTCGCGCCTTCACGCTCGGCAATCAGATCGAGAAGGCCGCCGTCGTCGCCGCCATGGGCCGGGCGCGGGCGCAGGCGGTCGGGATCGCATTCACCGACATCATCATCTATGCGAAGGACCACGAATCCGCGCGGCGACTCGCCCAGCTGTTCGCGCGGCTCTCGCGGGGCGCGGAGGACCGGGCACTCTGCCACATCGTGCTCGCCCATCTCTCGCTCGCGAGCGACGATGGCGAGGCCGCGTATGAGCAGCTGGACACCGCTGCCCAGCTCGACAAGGCATGGGCGCTCGAGTTTCGTGCACTCTTCGCGGCCCTTCCATTTCGCACGGTCGGCAAGAAGGAGATTCGCGCGGTGCTGAACGACCTGGCAGCATGGGATGCGGGCAACGTCGCTCCTCATCGCAACCAGGTCCTGGCTGTCCACAATGGACTGCATTCCATCCTGCGTCTTTACATGATGGGTCTACTTCACGCGCGCCTCGGAGAGCTCGACGCGGTACTGGATGTGGCGCGTCAGCTCGACCAGCTCGCGAGCCAGCGCCTCGCGCCCGGGTTCGTCGACGGCCTCGCGCGCGCGGTGCGTGCACACTGTGAGTGGCGCCAGGAGCGGCGCGAACGGGCGCTCGAGCTGCTCGCGGGCATCCGGGTCGAGGTCTGGTATCAGCTGACCTTTCTCTCGCCATTCTACGCCTTCGCGCTCGAGCGCTTCGTGCGCGGACAGATTCTCGTCGAGCTGGGCCGTGAAGCCGAAGCGCGACCCTGGCTCGAGGCGCTCGGACAGAGCTCGCCGTTCGAATTGATCTACGTCACAGCGGCGCGGCAGCTCCTCGGCTGACGGAGGCGGGCTCGCGCCTCGCACCGCCTAGAGCCCCCGGGTAACTTGCGCTCGAGACACATCTGAACCGACCCACCGACGATGAACCCCATCGACTATCTGAAGGCGAACGACAGGCGCATCCACGACGAGCTCTTCGAGCTGCTGCGCATCCCGAGCGTGAGCGCACGCTCAGAGCATTCGAAGGACGTCGCGCGCGCGGCGGAGTGGGTGGCGAGCTCGCTGCGCGGCGCGGGACTCGAGGCGAAGGTGCATCCGACGGCGGGGCATCCGGTCGTCGTCGGCGAATGGCGCAAGGCGCCCAGGGGCGCGCCGACGATTCTCGTCTACGGCCACTACGACGTGCAGCCCGCGGAGCCGCTCGAGCTCTGGCAGTCGCCGCCCTTCGAGCCGACCATCCGCGACGGCCGCATCTACGCGCGCGGATCGGTGGACGACAAGGGACAGCTCTTCCTCCACATCAAGGCGCTCGAGGCGCACCTCAAGACGCGCGGGACGCTCCCCGTGAACGTCGTCGTGCTCGCCGAAGGAGAAGAAGAAGTCGGGAGCGAGAACCTCGAGGGCTTCATCGAGCAGCACAAGGAGCTGCTGCGCTGCGACGGCGTCGTCATCTCCGACTCGGCGATGTTCGCGCCCGGGCTGCCGAGCATCCTCTCGTCGCTGCGCGGACTCGCCTACTTCCAGATCGACGTCGTCGGCCCCTCGGTGGACCTGCACTCGGGGAGCTATGGCGGCGCGGTGGAGAACCCGGCGATGGCGCTCGCGCGAATCCTCGCGACGATGCACGACGCCGACGGCCGCATCGCGATCGCGGGCTTCTACGACGACGTGCGCGCCTGGCCGGAGAACGTCCGCAACCAGATGCGCTCGCTCCCCTTCACCGACGACAACTTCCGCCACGAGGTGGGCAGCCCGGCGTTAGGCGGCGAGAAGGGGTACAGCACCCTCGAGCGCATCTGGACGCGGCCGACCTGCGAGGTGAACGGGCTTCTCAGCGGTTACACCGGCGAGGGCGCCAAGACGGTGCTGCCGTCCAGGGCGATGGCGAAGGTGAGCTGCCGGCTCGTCCCGGACCAGGATCCGAAGCGCATCGAGGCGCTCATGAAGGCCCACGTCGCCAGGGTGGCGCAACCCGGCGTCACGGTGACGGTGACTCACCTCCATGGAGGGCGCCCCTGGCGCGCCGACCTCGAGGGCTCGCTCTTCGACGCCGCGCGCCGCGCGCTGCGCAGCGCCTTCGGCAAGGAGCCGGTGATCGTCGGCGAAGGAGGCTCGATCCCGGTCGTCGGCGACTTCCAGCGCATCCTCGGCGCGCCAGTGCTGCTGGTGGGGTTCGGGCTACCGGGCGAGAACGCGCACGCGCCCAACGAGTGGATGAGCGACGAGAACTTCGTGAAAGGAATGCAGGCGATCGCCGCGCTCTGGGAGGAGATCGGAAAAGCGGGACGTTAGCTGTTAGCTCTTAGCTATTAGCGAACGAGGGACGAGCATCTCTGCTCGTCCCTCGTTTCTCGTCAGCTAACAGCTAATAGCTAACAGCTAATAGCCGCAGTTAGAATCTCCACTCCCTGATCAGGAACACCCCGAACACCGGCTTCGGCCTGGTGGTCGAGTTGTCGTCGAGATCGGGACGCTCGACCGGGTAGCGCTGCTCGAAGCTGCTCTGCAGGACCATCCCCTTCGGGAGTCGGTGCTGGACGCGGACGCCGGGGGTTCCCGTCAGGCGGCCCTGGAGCGAGAGGAAGGTGCGGCGGTCGATGTATTTCCCGACCTCGACTTCCGTTCCGCGCAGGAAGTCCCCAATGCCGGTCGGCGTGTAGACCTCGGTCGGCACGTCGGCGGGGGTGATGTTGAGGACGTCGGCGCCTAACGACCGCGACGCCTCGCCCTCGATCTGGTCCGTCGCGACGCCGATCGCGACCGCGGCCAGCCGCTTGTAGGCGAGCGCGGCGCCCGTGCCGACGAGACCACCGCCCGCGTTGCCGCTCGACGCGCTCGACCCTTCCTGCTGGAGCAGCGACGACGAGGAGCGCCCGAAGGCGAGGTAGCTCAGGAGGTCGCTCTGCGGGATCGGCGGCTGGGCGTCGCTCTCGAGCGCGAGCTTGGGGCGCGCCAGCGTGCCGCCGATGATGACGCGGATGTTGATCGTCTCGCGGCTCGTCAGGCGCACCGGGTACTCGCCGGTGACCTGCAGCGTCGGGTTGAGCGGCTCGCTCGTTCCGCCCGTCGCGCCGATGAACATCGCCGATCCCTGGCGGATCTGGAATCGCTTCGTCAGGAACGTGTACTGCCCCTGGTCCGTGCTGACCACACCCTCCAGTGCGAGCGACTGCTTGGCGCGGTCGACGTGCACCGCGAGTCCCTCGTCCTGGGTGAAGATCTCGACGTTCGCTTCCTTCGACCGCACCCACGTGTCGCGCGAGACGTTGAGCGTGACATCCATGCGCAGCCCGGCGAGCAGCGGCGATTGCGTCGGCAGGTACTCGCGGTCGGTGACCACCGAGGTGTCCACGACCGCGAACACCGCCGGATCGTTCGGGCTCACGACGTTCTTGTCGTCCGGCTCCGGCAGGTAGATGACGCCGTTGCGGACGCGCGTCCGGCCGCTGATGTAGGCCGACGAGAGCGGACCGGTGAAGGCGAGCTCCGCGTCCGCGCGCAGCCGGCCCCGCTCGCTGTCGAGGACGCGCGCGTTCTGCGCGAAGAAGGTGAGGTCGAACTCCGGCTTCGTCAGCTCGGGCAGCGCGATCACACCCGCCACGCGCAGCGGACCTCCGGCGCGGCCGGCGATGGAGTCGACGAACACGGTGTCGTCGCGCATGCGGATGAAGCCCGCGAGATTGACGACGCGCATCCCCGTCGGGACGATCCGGAACTGTCCGCGGTCGAGCGCGAGCGCGCCGGACATTCGCGGCTGCTGCATCGTACCGCGCACCACCAGCTTGCCGGCCGCACGGCCGCGCACGTCGGCGATCGCGTCGGTGAGCTGCGGGATCAGCTCGAGCGGCAGGCTGTCGGCCACGAGGTCGATCGCGACCGGTCCGCGGCCGACGCGGCTGCGCTCGGACTCGCGCTGGAAGGCGAGATCGATCGGGAGGCGCCCGTCCACCGTCGCCAGCGGAGCGCCGCCGTTGCGAGCCATCACGGCGCGAGCCGCCACGAGCCGGTCGGCGTAGTTGAGCGTGCCGTGAACGTCGGGGAGGCGGGTGCCGCGCCACTGGCCGCCGGCCACGCCGTACGCGACGCGGAAGACGGGGCGCCGCAGCGTGCCCGTGATCTCGCCGCTCACCGAGACGATCCCCGCCATCTCGAGATCGCTCTGCAGCAGCCCCTCGAGGTCCTGCACCGGGAACTGGTCGACCGCGAAGCGCAGCGACGCCCGGCCTTCCGTCGGCACGAGGCCGTTGACGAAGATCCGTCCGTTGGAGGCGTTGCGGAGTTCGAGGCTGTCGATCCGCACGCCATGCCCTCCCCAGCGGATGGCCGACGGGCGCGTGCCCTGCCAATCGTTCGTGTCGAGGCGGAGCCGCATGTCGGCGAGGTGGAGCTCCTTGTGGTCGGTGTGGAGCGCGTAGCGCCCACCGACCCCGTACTCGCGCTCGTGGTCCTGCCATACGGCGACGTTCATCGTACCGGCGCGGTTCGCGTACGAGACGCGCGCGTCGACGCTGTCGAGGATGAAGCCCTTCACCGAGGCCGCGTCGAGCTGCGCCCCGACCGCGAGCGTGGATTGCGGCGTGCGCGCGTTCGTCCACGCGATGTCGGCTCGCAGCGCATTCGCCGTGTTCCCTGCTACGGCGAGGCTCTCGGCGGCAACGCGCGCGCGGGCGTCGAAGCGGGAGATCCCCCCGCGAATCGTCCCCGCGAGCTGGAGTCGTCCCCGCACCGAGTCGGCGTGGGTGGCCCGCGGCACGTCCTTGACGACGAGCTTCGGAGCCGGCGCGCCGGTGACGGCACGCTCGGCCGCGGTGGCGTCGGCGATGCGTGCGGAATCGGCGCGTGCCTCGCGGATCAGGCGCGCCCGCCGCGCCGGCCGCGGCTGCACCGTCACCGTGTCGCGCGGGAACCAGCGCGCAAAGCGGGCAAGCGAATCGGCGCTCCCGCGCACGACGATCTCGCCGCTCTTCCCCGGCGCGAGGCCGAAGGTGCCGTTGGCGACGATCTGCGCGCGCGACCCAGCGAGGACGACACGCTGCGCATTGAGCATCCCGTTCGCGATGGTCACGCGAACCGCCGCGCTGTCGATGGCGAGGCTGTCGTACTGCGACGCCATCACGTCGGCGCTGGCGCGTATCGTCATCGTGTTCGGATCGAATCCCCGTCCGGCGACCGTCGCGCGCGCGGAAAGCGACGTCGTCGGCGCCTTCGCGATGACGAGGTTGGCGTTGAAGAGCCGCATCGTCGCCGTGAGGTCGTAGCCCTTCTGCGCGCTGGCGAGGTCGAGTCGGCCGCGGACGTCGAGCCCGCCGCCATCGCTGAAGCGGAGGTCGGACGACACCCGCAGGTCGCGCATCGAGCCGGTGAGCCGGATCGGCCCGACCGCGCTGCCGCGCAGGCCCAGCGCCGGCACGAAGCGGCCGACCGTCACCAGCGACACGGGCTGCGCGCTGACGTCGACGTCGAACCAGCTGCCGCCCGCGAGCCTGACGGCGCCGCGGCCGGTGATCCGCGACCGCGCGGTGCCGTCGTCGTGGGTGAGGTTCCCCGCGAAGACGAGCCGCGTCTGAGTCGTCCCGTCGATCGTCGCCGCGCCGCGAACGACGCCCCCGATGGGCAGCGTCGGCATGAAGCCGCGTGCGAGCGCGACCTGCACCGGCTCGGCGCGGACGCGCAGCGCCCGGGCGCGGATGCCGCCGCCGGGAACCGCACCGACCTCGCCGACGACGATTGCCCGGCTCGTGCCCGCCAGCACGTCGGCGAAGCTCACGTCGGCGTCGAGCTGCAGCGCGTGGATGCCGCCCGTCGCCGCGACGTGTCCGCCGAGCGCGCCGCGCCGCGGGCTCCTGAAGTTCGGCACGAGCTGCTCGATGAGCCGCGTGTCGAGGTTGCTGATGCGGAGGTCGGTGTCGTGGAAGGCGATGGTGTCCGACTTCGCGAGCCCGAAGCTTCCCGTCGCCCGCGCGTCGCCGATGCGGACGTCGGCGTTGGTGGCGAGGTAGTCGGACGAGCTGTCGTCCATCGTCATCGCGAAGTCGAGCGTGCCCGTGCCGTTCGCGGGGAGGCGCGGATAGAGCCAGCGCAGGTCCGCCGTCGCGACCGGCGCGCCGCGGAGCTGGAGGCCGAGCCCCGAAGTCGCGTAGACGTACTTGCCGTCGCCGCTGATGTGCGAGCCCGGCAGGCGCGCGTCCGCCTTCGTGAACCAGAGCGAGTCGCCGGTGAACTCGAACGTGCCCTTGAGGTCGCGGACGTCGATGAAAGGCGGCCGGAACGGCTCGGCGATCATCTGCAGCGTCGCGACCTGCATCAGCTTCGACTTCTCACCCGGGTCGGCGAGACGGATGCGCGGCATCGTCGCGTCGATGCGATCGAAGCTCATCACCTTCTGGAAGCCGCCGGCGACGCGCTCGACGCGGTTGCGCGACTCGCCGCCGAGCGCGCGAGCGATCGCGCTGTCCTGTGCCGCGGCGCCGAGCGCGGTGTCGGGGTGCCAGGCGGTGCGCACGAGCGCCTTCCCCTGGACGATCTTCACGTTCCGGAACTCGATCCAGTCGCCCCAGCCGATCGTCGTGTCCCTGACGGTCGCCGTGTCGTTCTTCGCGAAGATTCGCTTGAAGTTCCACTCGCCCCCGGGCGGTTTGTCGAGCACGATCACCGGCCGCACCAGCGTCACGTTGCGGAGCAGGATCTTCTTCTGGAGGAACGAACCGAGCCCGTAGCCCGTGCGCAGCTCGTCGGCGACGAGGAAGGGCGCGCCCGAGCTGTCGGTGATCGAGACGTCCTTCGCGATCACGCCCGTGAGCAGGTTCCCCTCGATGCGGCCGATGCGGAGGACGCCGTGCACGCGCGACTTCGCGATGTCGAGCGCGAAGCGCCGGACGCGCTCGCGCCCCGCGTCGGTACCGGTCATGAGCCAGACGCCGACGAGGGCGACGACGACGACCGCGAGGACGGTGAAGCCGAGGATCTTCAATCCGCGACGGACGGCGGTACGCATCAGAAGGCCTGTCCGATCGAGAAGTGGAAGGTCAGGCGCTGGAGGAACTTCTGCGCGGGGTCATAGCGGCGCTTGGTGTCGAGCTTCACCAGCACCGGGTCGAGCTGGCCGGGCACTCGCGCCTCGGAATAGACGGGGAGGTCCTCGGCGATCGACGGGTTGTAGCCGACGTCGATGCGGATCGGTCCGACGGGCGACTGGTAGCGGATGCCGGCGCCGGGGGTGACCGCACCGTTGCCGCTCGCGAGGCTGCGAAACCCGCCCGAGAGGCCGACGAGCGCGGCATCCACGAATGCCGCGCCGCCGAGGGCGCGCCAGATCGGGAAGCGGTACTCGACATTTCCCTCGAGCACCGACGTCCCGCCTAACGGCCGGGGCACGAAGTCGCGCGCGGCGAGGTGGTTTCCCGTCGCGATACCCTTTTCGACCGTCTTGGCGTTGGGGTCGCACGACGCGATGGTCGCCAGTGAAGTATCGCAGCCTGCAACCTTTGAGAGCGTGCGCGGGGCAATGGTCAGCGCGCGCGGTCCGAGCTGATTCTCGCCGTAGCCGCGCACCGACTGCGATCCGCCGGCGTAGAAGCGCTTCCGCGGGTGGAGTACCTCCGCCGTGGTCCCACCCCCCTGCGGCCGGACGATCCCGGCCCGGCCGTGGATGGCGAGAACCCCCGCGCCGCCCATCTGCATGTACGTCGCCAGGTCAAAGGTGCCGCGCGTGTAGCGGTAGTCCGAGCCGGTGTACCTCGCCGCGTGCTCGATCTCGGCACGGCCGAGGATGCCCTTGCTCGGCGAGAAGAGCTGGTTCGTGCGGTCGATCTGCGCCGTCAGCGCCAGCGGCGAGAGGCGCTGTGGCCGCTTCTGCGCCTTCAGCGTCTCGTTGTCGCAGACGCCGTAGTAGACGCAGAAGTAGAGATCTCCGGCGGCGAGCCGCGTCACCTCGAAGCGGTAGGTGGCGCTCGCCGGCGTCCGCAGCGCGACCTCGCGCGTGAACGTCGCCTGCGCGCCCTCGCCACGATCGACGAAGACGGGCGGCACGGCGCGGCGGTGCGCGAACACGTTCAGGGCGAGGGTGTTGCGCGGGTTCTGGAACCAGGGCTGGTCGATTCCCGCGCTCGCCTGCCAGGTCGGGCGCTGGAAACGCGCGCGCTCCTCGTCGCTGGTGTTCTCGACCGGGTTGCCGAAGATGAAGCGGTTGTTGAGCTGCGCCGCGAGCAGGTTGCCAAGGGAGCCGCTGACCTGGAGCCGCCGCGCGCCGCCGAGGAAGTTGAAGTGGCGGAAGCGTCCCTCGACCTGGAAGAAGTCCACCGTATTGAAGCCGCTCGCGATGCGCGCGTCGCGCGGCGGCGCCTCGCGCACCGTGACCTCGATCGTCTTGATGCTGTCGCCCTGCGGCGGGACGACGATCGCCGCGTGGCGGAAGAGCCCCGACTCGTAGAGGTTGCGCTGGCTCTCGACGACGTCCTGCCGGCGGTAGATCTCCCCCACGTTGAGCACGAGGGAGTTGCGGATCGAGCGCGTGGCGATCTTCTCGTTCCCCGAGACGCGGATCTCGCCGATCCGTGTCCGCCATTTCGGATCGATCGAGATCGCGACCTCGGCGAGATGCGCCGAGTCGAAGACGACGATCGTGTCGACGCGGACTTCGGCATCGGCGTAGCCGCGCTCCCAGAGCTTGTCGCTGAGGCGGACGCGGGTCGAGTCGAGCGTGATGAGGTTGAGCGGACGACCGGCGCGAAGCGTCATCGCGCGCTCGATGTCGCGCGCTCTCAGCACGTCGTTTGGCGGACCCACGGTCACCTTCCGCACGATCGTCGGCGGCCCCTCGACGATGCGGAAGGTGACGTTGACGCCCCCGGCGCGCGGCGTGACGGCGGTGTCGACCTTCGTCTCGCGGTAGCCGCGCTTCCAGTAGAAGACCCGGATGCGCAGGATGTCCTGCGCGAGCTGCTTCCGGTCGAGGTAGTTGTGCTCGTAGACGGCGGGCGACTTGCTGATCCAGCAGATCGGCGTGAGCACGAGGCCGCGGCACTTCGAGGCCTCGGTGGCGATGCTCTCCTGGATCAGGTCCTTCTCGAACGCCTTCGCGCCACGGATGCTCAGCCCGAGGACCTCGGGGTTTACCCGATCGTCGTCGGACTGGGCGAACAGGGGAAGGGCGACGAGGAGAGCAGCCGCTCCCCCCAGCGCCCGGAGGGCGTGGC
>DATAIS010000154.1:0-12396 GCA_036262535.1 Gemmatimonadaceae bacterium
CGGTCTTCATGGGGGACTCCCGGGCGTCGGGGTGGTGAGCGAACGGCGCACCCGGCCGCGGGCACGCGCTTCAACAGTGCAGCGGGGAGCGGGCGGGCGCGAGGGCTGGCCAATCGCCGCCGGCGGGCGCATCATGGCCACGGCACAGCTCACCACACCCGTCCCCGACCGCTGCCACGATGCGACACATCCGTCTCGCCCTTCCGTTGCTCGCAGTGAGCGCGCTCGCCTGCGCGAGCAGCGCGACCACCGCCCAGCAGGTGCCCGCCGCCGCGCCGGGCCCAGAGGTGCTGCTTCGTCTCGACGACATCGGGATGAATCACTCCGTGAACCAGGCGGTCGCAAAGGTCGCGGCGACGGGGATGCCCTTCTCGGCATCGGTGCTCTTCGCCTGTCCGTGGTATCAGGAAGCGGTGGACATCCTGAAGCAGAATCCGCAGGTGACGGTCGGCGTGCACCTCGCGCTCAACTCGGAGTGGCGCGGTTACCGCTGGGGGCCGGTGCTGGGCAAGACGGGAGTGCCGTCGCTCGTGGACAAGGACGGGTACTTCCTGCCGTCGAACGACGAGTTCCTGCGCAGCAAGTACGATCTCGGCGAGGTCGAGCGCGAGCTGACGGCGCAGCTGGAGCGCGCGCTCGGGTCGGGGCTCAAGATCACCTACGTGGACGCGCACATGGGGAGCGCGTTCGCGACGCCACAGCTGCGCGAAGTCACGGAGCGGCTGGCGAAGAAGTACGGGCTCGCGATCTCGACGTATTACGGAGAGGCGTACCACAGCCTCTGGGGCGTTCCCGTTGGGTCGAAGAAGTCCGACCTGCTGGCGCGGCTCGGTACTGTGTCGCGCGACTCGGTGACGGTGATCGAGGTGCACGTCGCCGAGCGCACGCCGGAGATGGAGGCGATCTACGACATGAACGCGCCGGAGCAGAACGCGCCGGGTGCGGGCGTCGTGGACCATCGCAAGGCGGAGCTGGAGACGATGGTCTCTCCCGAGCTGCGTGAGCTCGTGCGCACAGGGAGGATCCGGCTCGTAACCTACCAGCAGCTCGTCGCGCGGCGTGGGCTCGACGCGATGCGCCGGCCGACCGGCATGCAGCCGTAGCATTTGCGTATGCGGCAATCGCGCGCGGCGGTGATCGAACTGGTGCCGCAGCGGTAGCGTCGTGCATAATTGGGCAGTTCCGGCAACGAGGAGGTATCCATGCGACGGAAAGGCGAACGACACATCCCCGATTTCTCACCGAAACACAAGCAACGCCCCGACGTCGAACCGGAGCGGAAGCTCACGAAGGCGTCGCATCCGGTGCGTGGGCCCGCCGTCAAGCCGCAGGCGACATCCTCGAAGTCTGGACGGCGAGGGCAGTGACGCGAGGGCTTCTCGTCGTCGCACTCGCGGCGCTCCTGTTTCCGGTGCGCGGTGCGAGAGCGCAATCCGACGATCCACCGCGCCCGCGCCTCGACGATGCGGCTGCGGACACGAACGACTGGGAGGCGTACTACACCCGCGGAATGCTGGCGCTGCAACGCTCGCCGACGGCAGCGGAGCCGTACTTCTTCTGGGCAGCGCGTCTGGCCCCGGGTCGCGGGGAAGCACATTTCGGGCGCTGGGCCAGTTTCTGGCGTCGAGAAGAGGGGCTGTGGCGGAAGTACGTGCAGGGAGACCGCGAGACCGTGGAATCGCCACGCGTTGCGCGCGTCGACTCGCTGCTCGCCCTCGCCCTCCACAGGAATCCGTTCGTCGACCAGGCGATGCTGGTGATCCTGTACGCGCAACTCCCCGGGGATTTCCGTGGTGATGCGCGGACGGTGGCATTCCTGAAGTACGCCGGGGGTGAGTACGCGAAAGCAGCCCAGATCCTCGGGAAGGAGATCGCCCGGCACCCGGCGCGGCGCGAGACGCTCGGATACGATCGGGCGCTGGCACTCGTGCGCGCGGGTCAACTCGACAGCGCCACGACCGAGCTACAGCTCGTCCTCGCCATGCTCAGGAAGCGGGATGCGCGCCACACGGTACGCGTCTACCAATCGAAGGAGCTGCTCGAGTATGCCATCGGCCTGCTCTTGCTTTCGCGTGGCGATACCGCGGCCGCACGAGCCTCGATGGAGCGCGCACTCACCGAGAATCTCGCCTTCGCGCCGGCGCACGATGCGCTGGCACGGCTTGCCCTCATCCGGGGCGACACCGCGACCGCGGTGCGCGAGCGCGCGCAGGCCGTCGAGCTCCACCCCCTGGACGGTTATCTGCGGCAGCAGTATGGAGGCGCGCTGCTCGTCGCGGGGCGTCCGCTCGACGCGCTGGATCAGTTCCGACGCGCCGTCGAGCTCGAGCCGTATTACGCGGACCCGTATTACGGGATCGCGGCCGCGCACGACCTCGCTGGCGATTCGACAGCGGCGGCGCGGGAGTACGAGGATTACCTGGCGCGTGCCCCGCGGCGCGCGTCGGCGCTCAGGCAGCACGCCGAGCGGCGACTCGCGGCGCTCCGGGCGGCGGGAAAGTAGCCCTATACGGTTCCGGCGCCTCTTGCGGCTCCTGTTGGCGCGGCGGAGGTTGGAGCATCCCGCACCCCAACTCTCTGGAGGCCCCGATGCCCGAGACCCAGAAGCACCTCCGCTGCCGCGACGTGGGAATGGACTGCGATTTCGAGGCGCACGGGAGGAGCGAAGACGAGGTCGTACAGCAGGCTGCGGCCCATGCCGCGCGCGATCACGGCATCACCGAGATCACGCCCGAGCTCGCACAGCGCGTGCGCGCGGCGATCCGCGCCGACTGACTCCGCGAGCTCTGACAGCGCGTGTGGGGCATGATCGGACTGCGGGCGACCTGCGTGCGCTGCCGAGCGGGTCCGGGATGAGGAAACCCGGCAGCTCTCCGTGCCGTAATGAAGGCGGACTATACGGAGGGTTTCATGAGTCGTCGCGACCGGATTCTCTGGGTGCTCGCGGTCTGCTTCACGCTCGTCAACCTGTTCGGGGCCATCTTCGCCGCCGCGCATCGGGAGCTGGGCCATACCGCGATCCACGAGCTGCTCACATTTCTCGGTGCGTACTTCATCTGGCGCCTGACGCCGAGGGACGTAGCGCGCTCCTGACCGGACCGTCGCTGCCGCCGCCGGCTCATCGCCAACGTCCCAGGTGATGCCATGAGCCCATCGCCTCGCCGCGGGTTGGAGCTGCTGTACCTCGCGCTCGCCGTCATCGGGTTCCTCCTTCCCGGGGTGCCGATGATCCGGGAGTCGATCGAGACGGGGAACATCCTGTTCTGGACGCAGCCGGATCGCACCACCAGCCAGCTCTTCGCGAATCGCACCAGCACCGCCTTCGCCTTCGACCTGTTGGCGGTCGTGCTCGTCGCCGCGATCTGGTTCGCGGTCGAGTCGCGCCGGCTCGGGATTCGCGGTGTATGGAAGTACTACGTCCTCCTCGCGCTCTTCGGGCTCGGGGGAACGCTGCCGCTCTTTCTCTGGGCGCGCGAGCGCCGTCTGGCGGTAATGCAGGGCGCGGTCAGGACCGTGTAATGGAGGAGCCCATGCAGAGATCGCGCTTCCTTCGCGCCACCGCGGCCGCGGTGGCCACGTC
Organism: Gemmatimonadaceae bacterium; assembly: GCA_036262535.1. GTDB lineage: Bacteria > Gemmatimonadota > Gemmatimonadetes > Gemmatimonadales > Gemmatimonadaceae > JABFXC01. Next base: position 3,581 of record DATAIS010000154.1, read on the forward strand.
GCTGGCACTGCTCGCAGCCTGCGCGCTGCCGTCGCTCGGACGCGGTCCGGGGCAGCTCGACACCTCCGGCGACTCCGCCACGCGACCGATCGTTCAGGTGCGCGAGTACAGCGCGTCGTCGATGGTGTCGGTGATCGGGTGGACGTCCGACGAGCCGGCGTACGGTCTTCGCGCCTACCTCCGCCGCCACGGCGGGGAGCTCGTCGGCGACTACCGGCGCGGCGACCACCGGCTCTACATGAGCACGACGCTGGTGAGGTACATGGGCGGCTTCGACCACGTGCGCGTTCCCAACAAGGGCCTCGCGCTCTCGGGGCGCGGGCTCGACGACTACGCCTGCTTCCATGGCGACCGCTGCTCGCCGGTGCAGACGATCTGGGTCGCGATCCCCGACTCGGTGCTTCGCCTCAACCGCGACAGCCTCGTCGTCACCTTCCACCCCCGTACAGCGCACGACTGGTCGATCACGCTCCGCCGCGAGCTCATCGATCCGTACCTTGGCGCGGTGGACTCGGTGGCCGCGACGCTCCACGAAGTGGCTCGGCGCTGAGCGCCGACGAGCGCTTCCGGGGAAGGGGGAGTTCTTGCCGGAACGCGAACAATGCTGAATGTTGGAGCGGTGCCGGAAAGCCCGCCCGGCGCCGAAGTCCTTCTCGCGAGCGCACCGGTCTCCCCATGACGACCTTCCCGCTCCACGCCGCGCTTTCGCTCGTCCTGGCCGGCGCGGCTTCTTCGGCCTGCGCCTCCAGCGGCCTGCCCAAGCCGAAGACCGACAACACCTCGACGGTCACCTCGCAGCAGCTCGAGCAGAACGCCGGCCAGCGGATCGAGGACATCATCGCCGCGAAGTCGCCTGGCGTGGTCGTCGGCACCACCGGCGACGGGGGCATCTCCGTCCAGATTCGCGGCCAGACGTCGTTCTACGGCAGCAACCAGCCGCTCTACATCGTGGACGACATGGAGTTCCGCCCGGGGCCTAACGGCGCGCTGAGCGGGATCAACCCCTACGACATCGAGTCGATCAAGGTGCTGAAGAATCCCGCCGACACGGGGATCTACGGGATGCGCGGCGCGAACGGTGTCATCGTCGTCAAGACGAAGCGGTCGGGGTTCCGGAATCAGTAGCTCGCGGTGCGCGCGGCCCTGACGCGTTGACGCGGGTCGGTCTCGTGGGTGGGCTCGGTCCCGAGTCCACCATCGACTACTTTCGCCGGATCCTCGAGGCGTGGGGGCGCGACCAGCCGGCGTCGTCGCCCGCGATCGTCATCGACAGCCTCGATGTTCAACGCGCGCTCGACCTCGTCGCGCGCGACCGCGCCGGCCTGACGCGCTACCTGGACGCGTCGATCCAGCGGCTCGCGCGCGCGGGAGCCGGGGCGTGAAACAGCGGATTGTCGGCTTCCGTCAGGACGAGGAAGGTCACTGGGTCGCCGAGCTGGCGTGCGGACACGGACAGCACGTCCGCCACGACCCGCCCTGGCAGGTGCGCGATTGGGTGACGACGCCCGAGGGCCGCGACTCGCGGCTCGGCGTCGAGCTGGAGTGCCTTCGCTGCGATCGCGGCGAGGCAACCTGACGCGCGCCAGCGATTGTCGAATCAGCCCCAACCCGATTCCGGAGCCATTCATGCGAGTCGCCGTCATTTCGGCACTTCTGCTCACCGTCGCTGCTGCACCTCGGTACGCCACCGGGCAGGCCGCCGCCTTTCCCAACACCCCCGCCGGACGCCGCGCGGCCGGCTGGTTGCGGGCGTTCGACGCGCGGAACCTCGATTCCGTCCGCGTCTTCCTCGCCGCGGCGGCGCCTAACGCAACGGAGCAGCAGTTCCTCCTGCGCCCCAATCCCGGCATCCTGGGCTTTCGCGAGCAGACCGGAGGCTTCGACCTGAAGCGCGTCGAGGAATCGACGCCGACAAAGCTCGGCGTGTTGCTCCAGGAGCGGGGCTCCGACCAGATCGCGCGCCTGGACATCGAGGTGCAGCCCGCGGAGCCCTACCACATCGTCTCGATGACCCTCCGTCCGGCGCCGAGGCCCGCGGAGCTCGCGATCCCTCACGTCGCCGATGCCGCACTCGTGTCCGAGCTGCGGACGCGTCTCGAGGGCGACGCGGCCGCCGGTCGCTTCGCCGGTGCCGTGCTCGTCGCGCGCGACGGGCGCACGGTCTTCGAGGGCGCGTACGGTCTCGCCAACCGCGAGCGCAACGTCGCGAACACGTTCGACACCCGATTCCGCATCGGGTCGATGAACAAGATGTTCACCGCCGTCGCCACCCTGCAGCTCGTGCAGCAGGGGAAGCTGCGGCTCGATGCTCCGATCGGTACCTACCTGACCGACTATCCGAACAAGGATGTCGCGGGGAAGGTGACCATCCACCACCTGCTCACCCACACCGGCGGCACGGGCGACATCTTCGGTCCGCAGTACCGGCAGAACCGGCTGCAACTCCGCACGATCGGCGACTACGTGAAGCTGTACGGCGCGCGCGACCTCGCCTACGAGCCGGGCGCGCGCTGGGAGTACAGCAACTATGGGTTCATCCTCCTCGGCGCGATCATCGAGCGCGTGACCGGGATGAGCTACTACGACTACGTCGCGCGCAACGTGTTCGCTCCCGCGGGGATGACGAGCACCGGCTCGGAGCCGGAAGACTCGGTTGTCGCCAATCGCTCGGTGGGGTACACCCGCCCCGGGCCCGGAGCGGCGCCAGGCCCCAACACCGAGACGCTTCCGTGGCGCGGAACGTCGGCTGGTGGCGGCTACTCGACGGTACGCGACCTCTCCCGGTTCGCGACGGCGCTGCGCGAGGGCCGACTGCTCGACGCGCGCCACACCGAGCTGCTGCTGACGGGCAAGGTCGAGGCGTTCAGCGGGCGTTACGCCTACGGCTTCATCGACCGCAGCGTGGGCGGCGTTCGCGTCGTCGGCCATGGCGGCGGGGCGCCGGGGATGAACGGGGAGCTGGTCTTCGAGCCGAAGTCAGGGTTCGTCGTCGTGGTGCTCGCCAACCTCGACCCGCCGGTGGCGACGCGCGTCGCGGACTTCATCGTCAACCGGCTGCAGACCGCTTCCCGCTGAGTCCCATCGCATCACCGGATTCGCCCGCGGGGCTTGCGATCCGCTCGCGGGGCGGGGAACGTTCGGCATGACCGAGCTTCTCTACGACAGGGTCGTCGCGGCGATCGGCGAGCACTACGAGCTCGAGACGGAGATCGGCCGCGGCGGCATGTCCGTCGTATATCGCGCGCGCGACCGCCGGCTGAACCGCCCCGTCGCGATCAAGGTCCTCCCCCCCGAGCTCGCCTACGACCCGGCGATCCGCACGCGCTTCACGCGCGAGGCGCAGACCTCCGCGCGGCTGACGCATCCGCACATCGTCCCCATCTACGATGTGGGCGAGCGTGAAGGGATCGCCTACTTCGTGATGTCGGTCGTCACCGGCGGGAACCTCGCCGAGCTGCTCGCGCGCGAGCCTCGCCAGCCGATCGCGGAGGTTCGGCGCCTGCTCTGCGAGATCGCCGACGCGCTCGCCTACGCCCATCTCCGCGGCGTCATCCACCGCGACGTCAAGCCCGACAACATCCTGCTCGAGCGCGAGAGCGGGCGTGCGATGGTCACCGACTTCGGCATCGCGCGCGCGATGGAGGGCGGCACGCGCCTGACGATCACCGGCAACGCGGTCGGCACGCCGACGTACATGTCGCCCGAGCAGGCGATGGGGGAGCGCGAGCTCGACGGCCGCAGCGACATCTACTCGCTCGGCGTGCTCGGATACCAGATGATCACGGGGCGCGTACCGTTCACGGCAGGCAACTCGATGGCGCTGCTCCTCAAGCATGTCGGGGAAGAGGCGCGCCCGATCGCCGACCTGCGGCCGGAGACGCCGCGCGCGCTGCGTGAGGCGGTGGAACGGGCGATGAAGAAGTCGCCGGAGGATCGCTGGCCGAGCGCGAGCGCGCTGCGCGACGCGCTCAATGCGCAGGATGCCCCGGCAGCCGCATGGCGCGCCGAGCAGCGCGAGCCGGTCCGGTACGCGTCGCCGCGGCCGGACGGGGCGCGCACCGACTCCCCGCCACGAGACGTCGCGCGTGTCGAGCGGCCGAGGGAAGTGTCGCCGCGCCGCGGTACGCCGGTCACCGACGCGCGGCCGCCCGCTCCGATCGCGGTGCCGCGCACGCCGACCGGTCTCGTGCTCGAGCCCGAGCACCTGGCCGGGCTGACTCCCGAGCAGCGCAAGGACCTGCGCCTGTGGCACGGCCGCGTGAACCTGGTCGACCGCATCAGGGCGGCGCGAGTCTACCTTCCCTATACGCTCGTGATGACGGGACTCGGGATCGCAGGCTTCGTCGTCGGCATCGAGGAAGGGGTACCACCGGGGGTCCTGGCACCGATCGTCCCCGGCTACATGTGGTGGAAGCTGTGGCGACGCTCGATGTCGCTGCGCGACGCCGGTCTTCAACTGCGCCGCGTCTTCCTGATGCCGCGCTGGACCTGGGTGATCCCGAAGCCGCTGCCGGTGCCGACGGACAAGCAGCTCATGAAGCTCGCGCCGCCGGAGATTCTCGAGAGTCCGTACGGCGTGGCGATCCGCCGCGCCGCCGATGACCGTGCAGCGATCCTCGACATCTTCGCGCACCTCCCGAAGCCCGACCGCTCGCTCCTCCCCGACCTGCAGCCGACGGTCAACGCGCTCGTCGAGCGGGTCGCGAACCTCGCGCAGATGCTGCACCGGCTCGAGCAGAGCATCGACGCGAACGGGCTCGCCGGGCTCGACGGGCGCATCGCGGAGATGGAGAAGGCGAGCGATACGCCGGACGGGCAGCGGCGTCTCGGCCTGCTGCGCCGCCAGCGGACGACGCTCGCCGAGCTCGTGCAGCGACGCGAAGCGCTGGCCCGGCAGCTCGAGAGCGCCGGGCTCGCGTTAGGCAATTTGCGCCTCGACCTCATCAAGCTTCGCTCGTCGGGGATCCAGTCGGCGCTCAACGACGTCTCGACGGCGACACAGGAGGCGCGCGCTCTCTCGAAGGAGATCGGCGTCGTGCTCGACGCGGCCGCCGAGGTGCGCGGACTATGAACCCCGGCTGCCAGCTCCCAGCTACCGGCTTCCAACCACGCGCCGCCTGACGTTGCAGCCCTCGATCGGCATCCTCGGCACGGGCTGGGTCGGCACGAGCGTCGCGATCTCCGTGCTCCATGCGGGATTCGCGAGCGAAGTGCTCCTCGCCGACGCGCGGCAGGAAGTCGCCGAGGGAGAGGCGATGGACCTCGCGCACGGGGCGGCGTTCTACCCCACGGCGACGGTGCGGGCAGTCGCGCCCGACGATCTATCGTCCACCGCGGCGCTCGTGATCTCGGCGGGGCGCGGCGGCAAGCCTGGTGAATCGCGGCTCGACCTCCTGCGCGACAACGCGGCGATCCTGCGCGGCATCGGCGCGAAGTTGCGCGGCTACCGTGGGCTGGTCGTCGTCGTCACCAACCCGGTGGACGTTCTGACGTACGTCGTCACGGAGAGCTCAGGCCTGCCGCCGGAGCGGGTCATCGGCACGGGCACGATGCTCGACACGGCGCGGCTGCGACAGGTCGTCGGCGAGGAGCTGCGCGTCGACCCGCACTCGGTGCACGCGCATGTCGTCGGCGAGCATGGCGATTCGGAGGTCGTGCTCTGGTCGAGCGCGCACGTCGGCGGCATGGCGCTGCGCCAGTGGCCGGGGTGGCGGCGCGAGCGGGAGCAGCCGGTCGCCGACCGCGTGCGGCGCGCCGCCTACGAGATCATCCGCCGAAAGGGAGCCACGAACCACGCTATCGGACTGGTAACCGCGGCGCTCCTCCGTTCCGCGCTGCGCGGCGAGCGCCGCATCCAGACGGTATCGCGCGTGCAGGATGGCGCACTCGGGCTGCGCGACGTCGCGCTGTCGCTGCCGACGATCGTCGACGGTGGCGGCGCGGTGGAGGTGGTGCCGCCGGAGCTGACGTCCGAAGAACGCGAGGGACTGGAGCGCTCGGCGAAAGTGCTGGGCGATGCACTGAGATCGGTGAGCCGATGAGCATACCCGCACGAGAAGCACTGACCAGACTTCGTGAAGGAAACCAGCGCTTCGTCTCGGGGCTTCGCAGCCTCGACTCGATGCTGAGCCACACCCGCCGCGCCTCGCTCGCGACGTCGCAGGAACCCTTCGCGATCGTGCTCGGCTGCTCCGACTCGCGGGTTCCGGCGGAGCTCGTGTTCGACCAGGGCCTGGGCGACCTGTTCGTGATCCGCGTCGCCGGGAACATCGTCGCGCCGTCGCAGGTCGGCAGCGTGGAGTTCGCCGCGGCGGCGTTCGGGACGAGTCTCGCCGTGGTGCTCGGCCACACACGCTGCGGCGCGGTGACGGCGGCGATCGACGAGGCGCGCAAGCCGGCCGGTCATTCGCCGAACCTGCGCTCGATCGTGGATCGCATCCTTCCCGCCGTCGAGACGCTGCTCGCGACGGACCTCAAGCACGACGAGGCTCGCCTGATGCAGCAAGCGGTGCGGGCGAACGTGCGCGCATCGGTGAGCCACCTCCGCCATGGCTCCGCCCTGCTCGAGCAGCTCATCGAGCAGGGAAAGCTGATGGTAGTGGGCGCCGAGTATTCCCTCGAAACGGGAGAGGTGGACTTCTTCCACGGCGCGGGCGAGGGCTGACACGGGCGCTGCCGACGGGGCATTTGTCGGCAGGAGCGCGGGCTCGTTAGACGGATCGCGCTCCGCGAGGTACGTTCCCGCCATGGACGAGAAGCGCGCGATGCTCCGCCACTTCCTCGCCGCGCTCGCGTATCGCACGCAGAAGGCGTTGCGCGAGGCGCCCGCCTGGTTCGCCCTCTTCGACGCGGGCCACCAGACGCGCAACCCGCGCGAGCTCGTGCGCCACATGACGAGCGTGCTCGGATACGCGCGCACCTTCTTCGTCGGCGGACGCTATCATCCCGAGCCGCTGCCGACGATGGACGCCGAGGTGGAGCGCTTTCACGAGATGCTCGGCGATCTCGCGCGACATCTCGAGCAGGGAACGCCGTTCACGGGAACGACGCCCGAGCAGGTGCTCCAGGGCCCGTTCGCCGACGCGATGACGCACGCGGGGCAGCTCGCGATGCTGCGCAGGCTCGCCGGAGTGCCGGTCGCGCCGGAGAACTTCATCGTCGCCTCGATCGACCCGGCGCGGCTCGGCCCCGATCAGGCGATGCCGGTGAGCCCCGACGCGGTGTGGCCGGAGGCGCCGCGTGGTCCGTCGGGTGGCAGGCGATGAAAACGCCGGCCTTGCTCGCCATCACCGCCGCCTCCTCGCTGGCGTGCAGCGACATCACTGTACTCGCGAACCCGTGACGCGATGAGCGAGACCACGACCTACGACGCGATCGTCGTCGGCTCCGGAATATCCGGGGGCTGGGCGGCGAAGGAGCTCTGCGAGAAGGGACTGAAGACGCTCGTGCTCGAGCGCGGCCGCAGCGTCGAGCACATCAAGGACTACCCGACGGCGAACCTGATGCCGTGGCAGCTGCCGCACCGCGGCGCGATGCCGAAAAAGGTGGTCGAGGAGAACCCGCTCATCAGCAAGGCGGCGGGCTACGGCGAGGATACCGCGCACTTCTTCGTGAAGGACGCGGACCATCCCTACGTGCAGGAAAAGCCCTTCGACTGGATCCGCGGCTACCAGGTGGGCGGCAAATCGCTCATCTGGGGTCGCGCCTGCCAGCGCTGGAGCCGGCACGAGTTCACCGCCCCCGAGCGTCACGGCTACGGGGTCAACTGGCCGATCGGCTACGACGACGTCGCGCCCTGGTACTCGCACGTCGAGCGCTTCATCGGCGTCTGTGGCAACGCAGACGGACTCGATGCCATGCCTGACGGCGAGTTCCTCCCGCCCTTCGACTTCAACTGCGCCGAGCGTCACCTCCGCGACCGGCTGCGCGCGCACTATCGCGACCGGCACGTCGTGCAGGGGCGGTGGGCGCACCTCTCGCAGCCGAAGGAGATCCATCTCCAGCAGGGGCGCGGCAGCTGTCAGGCGCGCAACCTCTGCATGCGCGGCTGTCCGTACGGCGGCTACTTCAGCTCCAACTCCTCGACGCTCCCCTGGGCGGCGAAGACGGGAAATCTCACCATCCGTCCCGACTCCGTCGTGCACTCGGTGCTCCTCGACGCGAGCGGGTCGCGCGCGAAGGGAGTGCGCGTCATCGACGCGAAGACGCATGCCGTGCACGAGTACGAGGCGCGGGTGGTGTTCATGAACGCGTCGGCCCTCAACACGAATCTCGTCCTTCTCAACTCGACGTCGTCGCGCTTTCCGCAGGGGCTCGGCAACGATCACGGGGTGCTCGGCCACTACGTCTGCTTCCACGACTACCGCGCGTCGGCGGGCGGGACGCTCGACGGCTTCGAGGACCAGTACTTCTACGGCCGCAATCCGACGGAGTGCATCCTCGTGAACTTCCGCAACGTCGGCGCGCGGACGATGGACTTCGTGGGCGGCTACACGACGTTCACGGGCGGCTACCGCACGCGCGGCGTCGCGAGCGGCGACGGCGTCGGTGCCGCCTACAAGGAGGCGCAGACGAAGCCGGGGCCATGGGGGATCTACATGTACATGCAGGGTGAGACGATCCCCAAGCATGCCAACCACGTGCGGCTGCACGAGACGAAGCGCGACCAGTGGGGGATCCCGCTGCTGGTGACGTCGGTCGGCTACGACGACAACGACGAGAAGATGATCCGCGACTGGCGCGCGCAGGCGAAGGAGATGCTCGAGGTCGCGGGCTGCCGGAACATCGAGACGCGCGACAACGGCCAGGCGCCGGGG
>DATAIS010000155.1:0-36001 GCA_036262535.1 Gemmatimonadaceae bacterium
CATCCTCGGCATCTCCGCGCCGGAGCGCATGTAGATGGCGAACCTCCTCGTCGTCGGGTCGGTCGCGCTCGACTCGGTCGAGACGCCGTTCGGAAAGGCCGACAACGTCCTCGGTGGCTCGGGCACCTTCTTCTCGGCGGCAGCGAGCCTGCTCACGCCGGTGCAGCTCGTCGGCGTCGTCGGGTCCGATTACCCGATCGAGAAGCTCGAGCCGCTCCGGGCGCGGGGCGTGGACCTCGCCGGGCTCGAGCGCGCCGAGGGCAGCTCCTTCCGCTGGCGCGGACGCTATCGCCACGACCTGAACAGTGCCGAAACGCTCGAGACGCACCTCGGCGTCTTCTCGCACTTCAGCCCGAAGGTCCCCGAGCAGTTCCGACAGGCCGACTACGTCTTCCTCGCCAACATCGATCCGCGGCTCCAGCTCGACGTGCTCGGGAAGATGCGGAAGCCGAAGCTCGTCGCCTGCGACACGATGAACTTCTGGATCGAGAGCCGGCGCGCCGACCTGCTCGCCCTGCTGCCGCGGGTGGATCTCATCACGCTCAACGACGCCGAAGCGCGGCAGCTGACCGAGGAGTTCAACCTCGTGAAAGCGGCGCGCTGGATCCTCGCGCGCGGGCCGAAGCACGTCGTCATCAAGAAGGGCGAACACGGCGCGTTCATGTTCACCGCGAAGCGAATCTTCTTCGCGCCCGCCTATCCGCTCGAGTCGGTGTTCGATCCGACCGGCGCCGGCGACTCGTTCGCCGGCGGCTTCATGGGCTACCTCGCCCACAGCGGCGACCTTTCCGAGCGGAGTCTCCGCCGGGCGATGATCTACGGCAGCGCGCTCGGCTCCTTCGCCGTCGAGAAGTTCAGCATCGAGCGGCTGCTCGAGGTCAACGTGGACGACATCGACCGCCGCGTGCGCGACTTCCAGGACCTCGTCGCCTTCGAGGCCGGCCTCGGGTGAGCGGCGCGCCCGGCCCGCTCAGCTATGGCGACGCCGGCGTCAGCATCGACGCCGCGGACGACGCGAAGGGACGCATCAAGGCGCTCGTCGAGAGCACCTTCACCGCCGGCGCACGCGGCGCGTTCGGCGGCTTCGGCGGGATGTTTCGCGTGCCGCAGGACGCGAAGCAGCCACTGCTCGTCGCCAGCGCCGACGGCGTCGGCACCAAGATCAAGGTCGCCATCGAGGCCGGCCGTCACGACACCATCGGCCACGACCTCGTCAATCACTGCACGAACGACATCCTCGTGCAGGGCGCGTCGCCGCTCTTCTTCCTCGACTACGTGGCGTTCGGGAAGCTCGAGCCGGCCGTCGTCGAGGCCGTGGTGCGCGGCGTGGCGGCGGGCTGCCGCGAGAACGGCTGCGCGCTCATCGGCGGCGAGACGGCGGAGATGCCGGGCCTCTACACGCCGCCGGACTACGACCTCGCGGGCTTCATCGTCGGCCTCGTCGAGGAGGGGGCGGTGCTCGGCCCCGAACGCGTGAGGCCTGACGACGTACTGATCGGGCTCGCCAGCAGCGGCCTCCATACCAACGGCTACTCGCTCGCGCGGCGGATCATCAGCGAACGGATGAAGCTGGGGCCGCACGACCGCTTTCCGGGCACCGAGCGGAGCGTCGCCGACGTGCTGCTCGCCGTGCACCGTTCGTATCTGGCGGCGCTGAAGCCGGTGCTGGGTCACATTCACGCCATGGCGCACATCACAGGGGGTGGACTGCCGGGGAACCTCAATCGCGCGCTGCCGGGTAGCATGGATGCCGAGGTGGAGACGGGAAGCTGGGAGATCCCGGAGCCCTTTCTCCAGCTCGAAAAAGCCGGTCACGTTGACCGCTCGGAGATGTTTCGCGCGTTCAACATGGGCGTCGGTATGGTGGTGATCGCCGATGGTGGATCTGTCGACCGGATCATAGGGTCCGCGCGGTCCGCGGGTGTCACCAGTTGGCCCATGGGACGGATCGTCCCGGGTACCGGTCGGGTCATCCTCAACCTGGAGCACCACGCATGAAGCGCAATTTCGTTCTCGTCATGGGCGCGCTCGCCGCGACCGCGATGTCGGCCGGGGCGCAGGCACCCGGCTGCACCACCGGCACCACCAACGCGCAGCGCAACGCCTGCTCGGCGGCGGTGGACCTCTTCAACTACATGGCGCCGCAGCTCGGCGCGGTGATCGCGGGCGGCAACACGACGCTCGGCCAGGGCGGCGCGATGGGCGGCATCGGCCACTTCGCCGTCTCGGTCCGCGGCAACGTCCTCATGGGTTCGCTGCCCCAGATCGATAAGTACGATCCGGTCAACCCGAACAATACCTCGCCCCGTACCATCGACGTAAAGGACCAGATCCTCGGTCTCCCCGCCGTCGACGCGGCGATCGGTGTCTTCGGCGGTCTTCCGCTCGGCGTGACGAAGGTCGGCGGGGTCGACGTGCTGCTCAATGCGTCGTACATCCCGGAGTACAGCGGGAACGGCGTCAGCGTGAAGCTGCCTGACGGCTCGCTCAAGATCGGCTACGGCGCGCGCGTCGGCATCCTGCAGGAAGGGCTGGCGACGCCCGGCGTCGGCTTCAGCTGGGTGAAGCGCGACCTGCCGACAGTGGACCTCGGCGCGACGAGCGGCGTCAACCGCTTCGACGTGACCGGTCTCGAGGTCAAGACGACGAGCTGGCGCCTCACGGCGAGCAAGTCGCTGATCATGTTCGGCCTCGCCGCCGGCATCGGTCAGGACAGCTATGAGTCGTCGGGGAAGGTCGCGGCCGCGGTCGGGCCGGTGGCCACCGCCTCGCCGTCGCTGAAGCAGGAGCTCACCCGCACCAACTACTTCGCGGACCTCTCGTTCAACATGCTCGTCGCCAAGTTCGTCGCCGAAATCGGCATGGTGCAGGGCGGCGACGAGATCGCGACGTACAACACGTTCACCGGGAAGCAGGCGGACGATTCGCGCCTGTACGGCTCGGTGGGGCTCCGCATCGGCTTCTGATGCCGATGCCGCGTCATCGATGACGGCGCTCGACGCCGCAGCGATCGACGCAGCACACATGCGCCGCGCTCTCGCGCTGGCGCGGAAAGGCTGGGGGACGACGGCGCCGAACCCGATGGTCGGCGCCGTCGTCGTGCGTCCGGGGGACGCGAAAGTCGTCGGCGAGGGGCATCACGCCCGTTTCGGTGGCCCGCACGCGGAGCGGGTCGCGCTCGAGGCCGCGGGCGACCGGGCGCGTGGAGCGACGCTCTATGTCACGCTCGAGCCATGCACCCATCACGGGAAGCAGCCGCCCTGCGTCGACGCGGTCATTTCCGCCGGCGTGAAGCGCGTCGTCGTCGCGGCACCAGATCCGAATCCCGTCGCGGCGGGCGGCCTCGAACGGCTGCGCGGAGCGGGGATCGACGTCGAGGTCGGTGTCGAGGAGTCGGCCGCCCGCGAGCTCAATGCGGTCTTCTATCATTCGCTCGCGTCCGATCGGCCGTTCGTGACCCTCAAGCTGGCGGTGTCGATCGACGGCGCCATCAGCGACGCCGCGCGGAGCTCGGGTTGGCTCACGGGGCGCGCCGCGCGCGACGAGGTGCATCGCCTCCGCGCCGGCCACGACGCGATCGCGGTCGGCATAGGCACCGCGCTCGCCGACGACCCACAGCTGACGGTGCGTGGACGCATCGTCCCCCGCGTCCCGCCCGTTCGCGTCGTGTTCGATCACGACGCACGCCTTCCCCTGGAATCGAACCTAGCGCGCGGGGCGCGCGAGGTCTCGACCCTGGTGGTGGTCGGCGACAGGGCGCCGCCGGACCGAGTGGAGCGCCTCGCCGCGGCCGGCGTCGAGATCGTGCGCGCGGCGGACACCATTTCCGCCCTCCGCGCACTACGTCGGCGGGAGCTTCGGTCGCTCTTCGTCGAGGGGGGGGCGGGGCTCGCCGGGGCGATGATCGCCGACGGCGTCGTCGATCGCATGATTATCTTTCAGGCGCCGATCATCCTCGGGGCGGGCGCGCTGGGCGCATTCGACGGCGCTCCCGGATTCAGCCTCGCGAGCGCGCCGCGGCTTCGCGTCGTGCACCACGAGCTGCTCGGGGACGACCATATGACCGTCTACGCCTTCGATCGCTGATGTTCACCGGACTCGTCACGGATGTCGGAGCCATCGACCGCGTCGCCGAAACGGCGGCGGGGCGCGAGCTGCGCGTTCGCTGCCGGTGGCAGGACCTCGCCGAGGGGGAGAGCGTCGCCGTCAACGGCGCATGCCTGACGGTGCTGGAGCGCGGCGACGGATGGTTCACCGTGGCCGCCGTCTGGACGACCCTCGAGCGCACGGCGATTGGCGACTGGCGCGAGGGTACGCGCGTGAACCTGGAGCGTGCGCTGCGTGTCGGCGACCGGCTCGGCGGTCATTTCGTTCAGGGGCACGTGGACTGCGTGGCCCGGGTCGTTCATCGCCAGGCGGCCGGTGATGCGCTGCTGCTGAGGATCCAGCTTCCCGACGACGTCGCCCGGCTCATGGTGCTCCACGGCTCGATCGCCGTGGACGGCGTGAGCCTGACGGTGAACGCACTGCCCGATCCGAACACGGTCGAGCTCTCGATCATCGAGTACACGGCTGGGCATACCACACTGGGCTCGCTGCGGGACGGCGATCGCGTGCACGTCGAAGCCGACATGATCGCGAAGCACGTCCAACAGCTTCTGGCGGCGCAGCTGCCGTCGCTCACCTGAGAGGCGAGCATGGGATTCGGCACCATCGAACAGGCGATCGCCGACATCAAGGCGGGAAGGCTCATCATCGTCGCCGATGACGAGGATCGCGAGAACGAGGGCGACCTCGTCTGCGCGGCGTCCGCCGTCACGTCGGAGATGATCAACTTCATGATCAAGCGCGCCGGCGGGATGATCTGCCTCGCGCTCACCGGCGAGCGCGTCGACCAGCTCGGCCTCGTCCCGCAGGGCGACGAGAACACCGAGGCGATGCGCACCGCGTTCACGGTCAGCATCGACGCCGCGCCGCGCTTCGGCGTGACGACCGGCATCAGCGCCCAGGACCGCGCGCGAACGATCCAGGTCGCCGTCGATCCCGCAACCGTGCGCAGCGATCTCCGGCGTCCCGGCCACATCCACCCGCTCCGTGCGCGCGAGGGCGGCGTGCTGCAGCGCGTCGGGCACACCGAGGCAGCGGTCGATCTCGCGCGGCTCGCGGGTCTCTATCCCGCGGGCGTCATCTGCGAGATCCTCACCGACGACGGCACCACCGCGAAGCGGCCGCAGCTCGAGAAGTTCGCCGCCGACCACGGGCTCACCTTCATCACCGTAGCCCAGCTCGTCGCGCATCGCCTCAAGACCGAGCGGCTCGTCCACCGCACCGCCGAGGCTCGCCTGCCGACGGAGCGTCACGGCGAGTGGCGCATCGTCGGCTACCGCAACGACGTCGATCCGCACGAGCACGTCGCGCTCGTGAAGGGCGAGGTGCACGACGGCGAAGGGATTCTCGTCCGCATGCACTCCAAGTGCCTCACGGGCGACGTCTTCCACTCGATGCGCTGCGACTGCGGCTGGCAGCTCGACACGGCGATGGCGATGATCGAGCGCGAGGGACGCGGCGTGATCGTCTACCTCGACCAGGAAGGGCGGGGGATCGGCCTCCTCAACAAGCTCAAGGCGTACGAGCTTCAGGACGCCGGCGCCGACACCGTCGAGGCCAACGAGCAGCTCGGCTTCAAGCCGGACCTGCGCAACTACGGCATCGGGGCGCAGATTCTCCTCGACCTCGGACTCCGCTCGATCCGCCCGATCACGAACAACCCGCGCAAGCTCGTCGGTCTCGAGGGCTACGGGCTTCGCGTCGAGGAGCGGGTGTCGATCGTCCAGCCCGCCCACGAGGAGAACGCCGGCTATCTGACCACCAAGCGCGACAAGCTCGGGCACCTGCTCGCCTCCTGATCCACCCTCCGACGCACGAATGGCCGAGTTCACCGGCATTCCCAACGGCGAGGGACGTCGCTTCGCCGTCCTCGCCAGCCGCTTCAACGAAGAGATCACGCAGAAGCTCGCCGACGCCGCCGTCGATGCGCTGACGCGCCACGGCGCGGCGTTCGACGATGTGGACGTGGTCTGGGTGCCGGGCGCGTGGGAGCTTCCCGCCGCCGCGCGCCGGCTGCTCGGCACCGATCGCTACGCGGCGGTCGTCGCCGTCGGCGCGGTGATCAGGGGCGACACGCCGCACTTCGAGTACGTCGCCGGCGAGGCATCGCGCGGCCTCGCGGCCGCGAGTGCCGAGTACGACCGCCCGATCGGCTTCGGGCTGCTCACCTGCGACACGCGCGAGCAGGCCGACGAGCGCGCCGGTGGCTCGTACGGCAACAAGGGCTGGGACGCCGCCCTCGCCGCCCTCGAGATGGCCGACCTCTTCGACCGTCTCGACCACGCCGCGGGCGAGGACGACGATGAGGATTGAGTCGCGCGCCAGGTCGCGCGTCCTCCAGGCGCTCTATGCGTGGGACATGCGCGACGACGAGCCCCTCGAGCGCGTCGCCATGTCCGTCTGGGACGACCTCTCGGTCCCGCCCGAGGAGCGCTCGCTCGCCGGGAAGCTGCTCCGGCCCGTCATCGCCGACGGTCCCAGGATCGACCGCGAGCTCGAAGCAGTGACGACCAACTGGCGGCTCGAGCGGCTCGGCGCGATCGAGCGCTCGGTGCTGCGGCTCGCGACCGCCGAGCTCTCGCTCGGCGAGACGCCGACAAAGGTCGTGATCCAGGAGGCGGTGCGGCTCGCCGAGCGCTACGGCTCGGCGCAGAGCGCGAAGTTCGTGAACGGCGTCGTCGACGCGCTGGCGCGGCGAATGGGCCGCCTCTAGTGCGGCTGCTTCTCGTCAACTGGCAGGACCGCGAGAATCCCCAGGCCGGCGGCGCGGAGCAGCACCTTCACGAGATCTTCGGACGGATCGCCGCACGCGGACACGAGGTGACGCTGCTCTGTTCGGGGTGGCCGGGCTGCACGCCGCGCGCGACCGTCGACGGGATGGACGTCCACCGCGTCGGCACGCGGTACACCTTTCCGTTCTTCGCACATCGCTACTATTCACGCCGTCTCGCCGGCGCCGGACACGACGTCCTCATCGAGGACATCAACAAGATTCCCCTCTACACGCCGCGCTGGGGCGCGCGGCGCTCGATGGTCGTCGTCCCGCACCTCTTCGGCACGACCGTCTTCCAGGAAGCGCCACTGCCCCTCGCGACGGCCGTCTGGCTCGCCGAGCGCCCGCTCGCGCGGGTGTACAGCGGCCTCCCCTTCGAGGCGATCAGCGAGAGCACCGCCGACGACCTTGCCGCCCGCGGCATCCCCCGCGAGAGCGTTCGCGTCATCTACTGCGGGATCGACTCCCGCCGCTACACGCCCGATCCGGCCCAACGGTCGCCCGATCCCCTGTTCGCGTACCTGGGGCGGCTCCGCCGCTACAAGGGAGTGGACATCGTCCTCCGCGCGTTCGCCGCCCTCGGCCGCCCGGACGCGCGGCTCGAGATCGCCGGCACGGGCGACCATCGCCCCGCGCTCGAGCGGCTCGCGCGATCGCTTGACCTCGGCGACCGCGTTCGGTTTCTTGGGTTCATCAGCGAGGCCGAGAAGCTCGCGCTGCTGCGTCGGGCGTGGGCGCTCGCGTTCGCGTCGCCGAAGGAAGGGTGGGGGATCACCAACCTCGAGGCCGCGGCGTGCGCCACGCCCGTCGTCGCATCGAACTCGCCGGGGATCCGCGAGTCGGTGCGCGACGGGGAGACGGGTATCCTCGTGCCTCACGGCGACGTCGCCGCGATGTCGCGCGCGCTGGCGGAGATCGCCGGTTCGCGCGAGCTGGTCGAGCGGTTGGGCACCAACGGCCGCCGTTTCGCCGAAGGGTTCACCTGGGACCGGGCAGCGGACGAGACGGAGGCGCACCTGCACGAGGTCATCGCGCGACACGCATGAACGAGGACATGACGCTGGTCCACCATCGCGGCCCTTCGGCGTGAACGCTCCCGTCACCGTCGGCCGGCTCTTCGAGTCGCTGCGGAACCGGCTCCAGCTCGAGCTCATCTCCGACGACGCCGGACTCGCGCGCGAAATCAATTCCGCCGAGGCGTCGAGCCCGGGGCTCGTCCTTGCCGGCTACGTCGAGCGCTTCGTCCCCAATCGCGTCCAGGTGCTCGGCGAGACCGAGATCAGCTTCCTCGCCTCGCGTACCGCCGAGGAGCGCCACCGTGTCGTGGACAAGTTCTTCTCGTTCGAGGTCCCGGCGGTCTTCGTCACGAAGGGGCAGGAGCTGCCGTCAGGCGTGCGCGAAGCGGCCGACCGTGCGCAGGTCGCCATCCTGCGCTCGCCCCTCAAGACCAACGAGTTCTACCGCCGCCTCAAGCCCTGGCTCGAGGACGAGTTCGCGCCGCAGACGACCCTCCACGGCTCGCTCGCCGACGTCTTCGGCGTCGGGCTGCTCTTCGTCGGCAAGAGCGGGATCGGCAAGTCCGAGTGCGTGCTCGACCTCGTCGAGCGCGGCCATCGCCTCGTCGCCGACGACGTCATCATCGCCAAGCGGAAGGGCAACGACGTCATCATCGGCCGCGGCCACGAGCTCCAGCGCCACTACATGGAGGTGCGCGGCATCGGCCTCGTCGACATCCCCGCGATCTTCGGCGTGCGGAGCGTCCGGCAGCAGAAGCGCGTCGAAGTCGTGGTGCAGCTGGAGGAATGGCACCAGGACATCGTGGTCGACCGGACGGGGCTCGACTTCGAGACGACGTCGATCCTCGACGTCGAGCTGCCGAAGATCCGCGTGCCGCTCAACCCGGGAAAGAACATCACGGTGCTCGCCGAGGTGATCGCGCTCAACCTCCTGTTGCGCTACAGTGGGATCAACCCCGCCGAACGCTTCAACCAGCGATTGATCGACCAGATGCGCGGCAAGGCGAACGTCAGGGAGTACCTCATGGAGGACGATGAATAACGCCGCCCGTCCGCGGGCGGTCGTCGCCGCGCACGGCGAGCTCGCCGCCGGGCTCGTCTCGGCGGTGGAACGCATCACCGGCCGTGGCGAGGCGCTCGCGCCGATGAGCAACGTCGGCCTCGCCGCCGACGACATGGAGCAGCGCTTGCGCGAGCGCATCGAGCGCGATGGGATCCGCGCCATCTTCACGGACCTGCCGAGCGGCAGCTGGACGACGGCGGCGCGGCGGGCGATGCGAGGCAGGGAGGACGTGGTGCTCGTGACGGGCGTGAATCTCGCCGCGCTCCTCGAGTTCGTCATGCGCGACGACGTCGACGCCGCGACGGGCGCGCGCAGCTCGGTGGAGCGGGCGCGGGGAGCGATCTCGATCGTTGGAGGGACGCGTGGGGGTTGAGCTCTTTCGGATCGACGACCGGCTGATTCACGGCCAGGTCGTCGTCGGGTGGGGACAGCCGATGGGCCTCGGCTTCATCGTGCTCGTGGACGACGAGGTCGCCGGGAGCGAGTGGGAACGCGAGCTCTACCGGATGGGCGTGCCGCCGGAGATGGAAGTGATCTTCGAGACGGTGCAGGGCGCCGCGGCACGCTTCGCCGAGTTCGAGCGCGAGGAGCGGAAGGGAATCCTCCTCACCGGCGACGTCGGCTCGATGGCGCGGCTCGCCGCCGCGGTGCCCGCGATCAAGCGCGTCAATCTCGGCGGCGTGCACCACCGCGCCGGCCGCGTGCAGCGGCTCCGCTACGTCTTTCTCGCGCCCGACGAGGAACGGACGCTGCGCGAGATGGAGGGCCGCGGCGTGTCCGTCACCGCGCAGGACGTGCCTAACGCGCGGCCCGTTCCCCTCGGCGACGTGCTCGGCGGCAGGGGCGACTGATGTTCGACGCGGAGCATCTCGCGACGCTGGTCGTCCTCGGGGCCGTGCTCGGCCTCGATGTCGTCAGCTTCCCGCAGGCGATGCTCTCGCGCCCGCTGGTCGCCGCGACCGCCGGCGGCGCGGTGATGGGCGATCCTGTCTCGGGACTGCTCGCCGGCGCGACGCTCGAGCTGGTCGCGCTGGAGACGCTTCCCGTCGGCGCGTCGCGCTATCCCGAATGGGGCTCGGCGTCGGTGATCGGCGGCGCCCTTATCGGGGCATCGGGGCAGGCTACTCCGGGCTCGCTCTCGGTGGCGCTGTTCGCGGCGATCGCCACCGGATGGATCGGCGGCTACACGATGGTCCAGATGCGCGCGTTGAACGCACGCTGGGCGCGGTCGCTGCATCCCGCCATCGCCGCCGGGAGCCGGCGCGCCGTGCTCGGGCTGCAGTTCGCGGGACTCGCGGCGGACCTCATCCGCGGCGCGCTGCTCACGTCGGCGGCACTGCTCGCCTTCGAGCCGCTGGCGACGATCACGCTCGCGGTGTGGGAGGCTGATGCGCGTGTCTCGCGTGCGGTCGCGGTCACGGTCGCGGCCTCGGTCGCGGCGGCCGCTGTCTGGAAGCTCTTCCGCGTCACCCCCGGGGCCCGCTGGTATCTCGCCGCCGGGCTCGCGCTCGGCCTCGTCTCGATGGTGCTGATGTGACCGCGCCCCGTCGCGACACGCCGACGCCGCGGCTCCCGCTCCCCACGCGGGTCGAGATGTTCGTGCGGCTACTCATGATCCAGAGCGCGTACAACTACGAGCTGCTGCTCGGGAACGGCATCGCGTACTGCGTCGAGCCGGCACTGCGCCGCCTTCCCGGCGGACCGGATGGAGCCGCGTATCGCGAGGCACTCGCTCGGGAGAGCCAGTACTTCAACGCGCACCCGTATCTCGCGGCGGTCGCCGTCGGCGCGCTGGCGAGGGCGGAGCTGGAAGGGGCCCAGCCGGCCCGCATCGAGCGCTTTCGCACCGCGCTCTGCGGCCCGCTCGGCAGCGTTGGCGACCGGCTGGTCTGGGCGGGCTGGCTGCCGTTCTGCTCCCTCCTCGCGCTGGCCGCCTATGGCCTCGGCGCATCGCCGCTCGTCGTGCTGCTGCTCTTCCTCGGCCTCTACAACGCGGGGCACCTCGGCCTGCGCGGGTGGGGACTCGCGGTGGGGTGGCGACATGGGCTTCGCGTCGCGAGCGCGCTCGCGACCCCGGTGATGCGCGACGGTCCGGCGCACCTCGCGCGCGCCGCGGCGCTCGTCGCCGGGATCGCGCTGCCGCTCGCGCTCCAGCGGGCGATCGGGCCAGGCCGCGCCCTGCTCGGCGGCGTCGTGATCATCGTCGCCGTGATGGGCGCGCTCGCCGCGAGGCTCCCGCAACGGCTCCAGGGATGGCGGCTCGCGTTAGGCGTCCTCGCGATCTGGATCGCGTATTCGATCGCCCAGCACACGGTCACCCGATGAAGGTCGAACGCTCGGTCACGATCGCGAACCGCAACGGGATCCATGCGCGTCCCGCCGCCGAGATCGTCAAGGTCGCCGCGAAGTTCAGGAGCGACATCACCCTCGTTCGCGACGACCTCGAGGTGAATGGCAAGAGCATCATGGGCGTGATGATGCTCGCCGCCGAGTACGGCTCGACGATCATCCTCCGCGCCGACGGCGAGGATGCGGAGGCGGCCGTGGAGGCGATCGCGACGACGATCGCGAACAAATTCGGGGAACGGTAGCGTGGATCGCGTGCTCACCGGCATCCCGGCGGCGCCGGGGATCGCGGTCGGACCGGTGTACCTCCTCCGCTGGGAGGTGCCCGAGGTCCGGACGCGCATCGTCCCCGACGAGCAGATCGATCACGAGCTGAAGCGCCTCGACGATGCGATCGAACGCGCGAAGGAGCGCCTGCGCCACCTCCGCGAGCGCGCCGCCCGACACGCGGGTGACGACGAGGCGGCGATCTTCGACGTCCAGGCCTCGATCCTCGAGGACGCCGAGCTCCTCGCCGCGGTCCGCTCGCACATCGAGCAGAAGTTCAGCGCCGAGAAATCGTTCGACCTCGTCATGCTCGACTGGCGGCGGCACTTCTCGATGGCGAGCGCTCCGATGCTGCGCGAGCGCGTCGGCGACCTCACCGACCTGCACATCCGCGTCCTCTCCATCCTCCTTGGCCTGCCCGACCACGATCCGGTGGACGTTCCCAAGGGTGCCGGTGCGGTGCTCGTCACGCACGACCTCACGCCGAGCCTGACGGTGCAGCTCGACCGCGAGGCCATCTCGGCGATCGCCACCGACGCCGGTACGCGGACGTCGCACGTCGCGATCCTCGCGCGCTCGCTCGGGCTCCCTGCGGTCGTCGGGCTCCGCGATGCGACTCTTCGCCTCGACGGCGTCGAGCGCGTGATCCTCGACGGCAGCGCCGGCGTGATCGTCGTCAACCCGAGCGAGGAGGACATCGAGTCGTACCGCGCGCGCGCGCTGCGCGAGATGCAGGAGCTCGAGACGCTGCGCGCCCACGCGCTGGAGGAAGCGGTCACCCTCGACGGCACGCGCATCACCATCCGCGCGAACGTGGACATTCCCGACGAAGCGGAAGCGGCCGCGCACAGCGGAGCCGAGGGAGTGGGGCTGATGCGCACCGAGTTCCTCGTCGTCGGCCGCGCCGCCATGCCCGACGAGGACGAGCAGTACCGCGCCTACCGCCGCGTCGTCGAAGCGTTCGCGGGGAATCCGGTCGTCATCCGGACCTTCGACATCGGCGGCGACAAGCTGCCGATCGGCGGCTTCCCGAGCGAGCCGAACCCCTTCCTCGGCTGGCGGGCGATCCGCATGTGCCTCGACCAGCCGGAGCTGTTCAAGACGCAGCTGCGCGCACTGTTGCGGGCGGCGGTGCACGGCGACGTGCGCATCATGCTGCCCCTCGTCGTCACCGTCGATGAGGTGCGGCAGGCGCGAACGCTCATCGACGAGGCGGTCGAGGAGCTCGCGCGCCGCGGCGCCGAGTTCCGCGCCGACGTCCCGCTCGGCGTGATGGTCGAGACTCCCGCGGCGGCGGTCGCCGCCGACACTCTGACGCGTGACGTCAGCTTCTTCAGCATCGGTACGAACGACCTCGTGCAGTACACCCTCGCCGTGGATCGTGGCAACGCAAACCTCGCGTCGCGCTTCACGGCGCTGCACCCCGCCGTGCTGCGGCTGATCCGGCGGACGGTCGAGATCGGGATCGGCGCGGGACTGGACGTCGCCGTCTGCGGCGAGATGGCGTCGCAGCCGCTGATGGCGTTCGCGCTCCTCGGCCTCGGCGTGCGGAACCTCAGCGTGTCGCCACGGGGCGTGCCGCTCATGAAGCGCATCGTCCGCGCGGTGCGGCTCGACGAAGCCGCCCGGGCGGCGAACGCCGCTCTCGACGCGGGCACCGCGGCCCTGGCGGAGATGGAGCTGCGCCGCGCGCTCGTCGGTGCGCTTGCGGACGACTCGTACGTCCGCGACGGGTTGCTTGCCGGCGCGTAGCGTCCCTACATTCAAAGGCTGAGGCGTCGCGGCGCGGCGCCCGTCACCCCACCTCGAGAATCCGTGGCACCCGCCCGTCGTCTCTTCACATCCGAGTCCGTCACCGAGGGGCATCCGGACAAGATCGCCGACGCGATCTCCGACGCGATCCTCGACGCCATCATCGCCGATGACCCGCGCGCGCGCGTCGCGTGCGAGACGCTCGTCACCACCGGCCTCGCCTGCGTCGCGGGCGAGATCACGACCAAGACCTACGTCGACATTCCGAAGATCGTGCGCTCGACGATCGAGCGCATCGGTTACACGGACGCGAGCTACGGCTTCGACTCGCATACCTGCGCCGTCATCAACAGCATCGGCACGCAGTCGCCCGATATCGCGATGGGTGTCGACACCGGCGGCGCGGGCGACCAGGGGATGATGTTCGGCTACGCGACGGACGAGACGGAGGAGCTGATGCCCCTTCCGATCGTTCTCGCCCACCGGATCACGCGCACGCTGTCCGAGCGGCGCCGCAGCGGCGACCTGCCGTGGCTCCGCCCGGACGGGAAGTCGCAGGTCACCGTGGTCTACGAGGACGGCCTGCCGGTCGAGGTGGAGACGGTCGTCGTCTCGACGCAGCACGCCGAGTCGGTCTCGACGCCGAAGCTTCGCCGCGAGATCCAGGCGGAAGTGATCGAGCCGAGCATCCCCGACGAGCTCCGCCCGAAGCGGAAGCTGAAGACGCACATCAACCCGACGGGACGCTTCGTCGTCGGCGGTCCGCAGGGCGACGCGGGCCTCACCGGCCGCAAGATCATCGTCGACACCTACGGCGGCATGGGCCGTCACGGCGGCGGCGCCTTCAGCGGCAAGGACCCCAGCAAGGTCGATCGCTCGGCATGCTACGCGGCGCGCTGGGTCGCGAAGAACATCGTCGCCGCCGGTTTCGCGCGGCGCTGCGAGGTCCAGGTCGCGTACGCGATCGGCGTCGCGGAGCCGGTCTCCGTGTCGGTGGACACCTTCGGCACCGGCAGCGTCCCCGAGTCGGAGATCACGAAGGCCGTGATGGAGGTCTTCGACCTCACGCCGCGCGGGATCATGGAGGCGCTCGATCTGCGCAAGCCGATCTACTCGCCGACGTCGGCGTACGGTCACTTCGGCCGCACGCCGGAGAAGGCGAAGTTCAACGGCGTGGGCGCGACGACGTTCACCTGGGAGCGCACCGACCGCGCAGCGGCCCTCAAGAAGGCCGTCCGCTGACGGAGCGCCGGGCGCACGCATGATGGTCGAAGTCGTCGTCTCGCGCATCGGCGTCGATGCCACGAACCAGTCGTTCGTGGTCATCCTGCGCGAGAAGGACGGGAACCGCCTGCTCCCGATCTGGATCGGCCAGCCCGAGGCCGAGTCGATCGTGATGGAGATGCAGAGCATCAAGCGCGCGCGACCGCTCACGCACGACCTCTGCAAGAGCATCATCATCGGCCTCGGCGGCAACCTGCGCCGCGTGCAGATCACTCGCGTGGAGAAGAACACCTACTACGCCGAGCTGCACATCTACCGCGGCGACGACATCGTCCGCGTCGATGCGCGTCCCTCGGACAGCATCGCGATCGCACTCCGCCTCGCGGCGCCGATCTTCGCGAGCGAGCAGCTGCTCGCGTCGCCGGATGACGAGGAGGAGGCGCAGGAGGGAGAGACGCCGCGCGCCGAGCAGCAGGATGACCTCAGCGCCGAGCAGCTCAAGCGGTACCTCGAGACGCTGCGGCCGGAGGACTTCGGGAAGTTCAACCTGTGAGGGCCGCGCACGCGGCGGCCTGCTGCGTGCTCGCCCTCGCCGCGCCGCCACTCGGCGCGCAGGCCGCGCGCGTCATCGAAGGACACGTCCTCCGTCCCATCGACCGTTCGCCCGAGCCACGCCCCTTGCCGGGGATCATGGTCACCCTGCACCGCGTCGCGCGCAGCGGGGGGCGACCGATCGACTCGGTGCGCACGGACGCGCGGGGCCGCTACGCCTTCCGCTACTCCGCGCCGTCCGACAGCACCGCGATCCATTTCGTTTCGGCGGACTACGCCGGGATCGTCTACTTCTCACCGCCGCTGCGCGCCGCGCGTGTCAGCGGCGATGACGCGGACCTGACGGTCTTCGACACGACGAGCCGCCCCGTCACCATCACCCGGCGCGGCCGCCACATCGTCGTCGGTCGCGCCGATTCCGGCAGGCGGCAGATGGTCGAGGTGTACGAGCTGTCGAACGACACCTCGGTCACGCGCGTCGGGTCGGCGAGCACACCGAGCTGGGACGCGGGCATTCCCGCCGAGGCGACCAACTTCTCGGTGGGTGAAGGGGATTTCTCGGCGGATGCTGTCACGAGGAACGGCTCGCGCGTCGCGGTGACGGCCCCGATCGCGCCCGGCATCAAGCAGCTCTCGTTCTCCTACGACCTCCCGGCCTCGGCCTTCCCGCTCAGCATTCCCGGCGAGCAGCCCACCGACGTGCTCGAGCTGCTGGTCGAGGACCCGAACGCGGTCGTCACCGGCGCGGGCATCGGTGAGGTCGATCCCGTCGATGTGGAGGGACGCAGCCTGCGGCGCTTCGTCGCGCGCGGCGTGGCGCCGGCAGCGGTCCTCCGCATCGACGCACCGCGGCCCGCGCGCGTCGCCCGCGCGACGTACATCGCCGTCGTCGCGACGGCGTTAGGCGCGGCGATGCTCCTCGTGCTCGCGCGCTCGGCGAGTCGCCGCCGGCGGCGAGCGGAACCTGCCGCGGCGGCGCCCGCCGGGTGGCGCGACGACCCCGACGCCCTCGCGCGCCGCATCGCCGCGCTCGACGCCGATTTCGAGCGCGCCGACGGCGTCTCCGACGAGACGCGCGCCGCGTACGAGACCACGCGCGCCGACCTCAAGGCACGGCTCTCTCGCGCGCTTGCCGCGCGGGAACGCCGCGGCTAGATTCGACGCACAATCGATCATCGCGGACGGGAGCCACGGAAACCGGTGTGATGCCGGTGCGGCCCCGCCACTGTAACGGGCGAACACGGGCGCTCACGAGCCACTGACCATCGGTCGGGAAGGCGAGCGCCACGGCCCGGAGCCAGGAGACGACTCTCGTCCGCGCCACGCACGTTCCTCGGGGGAGGACCGGTGGCGACCACGCCAGGTGCGATGCGCTCGCACCGCCGCGTGCATCGTTGCGGGCACCCTCGACTCGTCCAGGGTGCCCGATGTCGTTTCTCCGCTCGCTCTCGGTGCTGCTTCCGGTCGTCCTGTTCGCCTGCGCGCGTGGCGAGGAGACCGACCGCGCCCGTGGAGAGTCGGCGGCACCGACCATCGTCGACGACTTCGGCGACACCGTCGCGCTCGCGCCGGCGCGCCGCATCGCGTCGCTCAACCCGACCACCACCGAGCTGCTCTTCACCATCGGCGCGGGAGACCGCGTCGTGGGGCGCACGACCTACGACGAATGGCCAGCCGCGGCGCGTGCGGTCCCCGACCTCGGCGGGGGCATACGCCCCAACGTCGAAGCGGTGCTCGGCGCGCGTCCCGATCTCGTCATCCTCTACGCGAGCAACGACAACCGAGATGCGGCGCGTGCCCTGCGCACCGCGGGAGTGCGCACGCTCGGCCTCAAGCTCGACCGCGTCGCCGACCTGCGGCGTGCCGCTACCATTCTCGGCCCGCTCGTCGAGGACACCGAGCGTGCGCTCGCCGCCGCGGACAGCGTGGAAGCGACGATCGCACGGGTGCGCGCGTCGGTACGCGCGCTCCCGCGGCCACGCGTACTCTGGTACCTCTGGGACAACCCGTTGCTGGTGCTCGGCAATGGCAGCTACCAGAGCGAGCTGCTCGACGCCGCCGGAGGCGCCAATCTGTATGCCGACCGCGCCGAGCCGGCGGCGCAGGTCGCGCTCGAGGACGTGCTCCGGCGCGACCCCGAGGTGATCCTCCTCGACTCCGGTCGTGTCGCGCCGTTGCGGGCGAGCCCGCGCTGGGCAGGCACCGCCGCGGTCCGCGGCGGCCGACTGCTGCCAGTGAACGACGCGCTTCTCAATCGCCCCGGCGTGACGATGGGGATGGCGACCGCCGAGCTCGCGCGCGCGCTCCACCCGGGCTGGTCCGGGCCGTGAGTCGCGGGCGGCCGCAGGGCACGATCTTCGTGACGCTCGCGGCGGTCCTCGTGGTCGCCGTCGTCCTCGCCGTCGCGTTAGGCACGCTCTCGCTCTCCCCCGGCGACGTGCTCCGCGCGCTGGCCGGCCGTGGCGACGACGTGACGATCTCCGTCGTGCGCTCGCTCCGTCTTCCGCGCGTCGCGCTCGCGGCGCTGGTTGGCGCGGCGCTCGCGGCCTCGGGAGCGGCGCTCCAGGGCGTGCTCCGCAACGCGCTCGCCGAGCCGTACCTCCTCGGCGTATCGGGCGGAGCGGCCGTGGGTGCGGTGCTCACCGTCGCCGCGGGGCTCGCCGCCGTGCTCGTTCCGATCGGCGCCTTCGGGGGGGCGATCGTCGCGATCCTCATCGCGCTCGGCGTCGCCCGCGTCGCCGGCGGCCGCGCCGATCCGCGCGTCCTCCTCATGGCGGGCGTCGTCGTCGGTGCGTTCGCGAACGCGGTGATCATGGTCGTGCTCTCGAACGCGCCGCCGAATATTCTGCGCAACGCGACCTGGTGGATGATGGGATCGGCCGCGGGCGCGGAATGGCCGCTCGTGCGCTGGCTCGCGATCTACGTCGCGGTCGGCCTCGCATGGTTGCTCGCCCGCGCGCGCGAGCTCGATGTCCTCGCGCTCGGCGAAGAGCCCGCGGCCGCGCTCGGGGTGCGCGTCGAGCGGGCGACGAGAACGATCTACGTTCTTGCCGCGCTTCTCGCGGCGGCGACCGTCGCAGCCGCGGGACTCGTCGGCTTCGTCGGACTGGTGGTGCCGCACGTCGGGCGCGCGCTCGGACTGCGCGGCCACCGTGCGCTGCTCGCGGGTTCCGCGCTGCTCGGCGCGTCGCTCCTCGTGCTCGCGGACCTCGTCGCGCGCATCGCGCGCCCGCCGGGCGAGCTGCCGCTCGGCGCGGTCACGGCGCTGGTCGGCGTGCCATTCTTCCTCTCGCGGCTCCGCGCGGCCTCATGATCGAGATCCGCGACCTCGTGCTCCGCTATCCGCGCGCGCCGCGGGCCGCCGTGGAGGGCGTGAGCATCGTCGCCGCGGCGGGCGCCATCACCGCGGTGGTCGGTCCCAACGGCAGCGGGAAGAGCAGCATCGTGCGCGCCCTGCTGCGCCGGCTCGATCCGGTGGCCGGCGAGCTGCGGCTCGACGGCGTGGCGCTCCACGAGCTCGAACCGCGCGAGACGGCGCGCCGCATGGCGGTCGTTCCACAGCGTGAGGCACCGGCGTTCCCGGCGCTCGTCGGGGACGTCGTCGCCCTCGGTCGCTACCCGCACGGCCGGGGTTTCGCGCCGCTCGGCGACGACGACCGACGTGCCATCGATGCCGCCCTCGACGCCGCCGGGGTGCGCGAGCTGCGCGATCGCAGCACGGAGCAGCTCTCGGGAGGGGAGTGGCAGCGCGTCCGCATCGCCCGCGCGCTGGCGCAGGACGCCCCGAACCTCGTGCTCGACGAACCGACCACCTTCCTCGACGTGTCGCACGAGATGGCGGTGTTCGAGCTGCTCGAGCGCGAGGCGCGCCGCGGGCGTACCGTCCTCCTCGTCAGTCACCAGCTCAACCTCGTCGCCCGCTTCGCCGACGTCATGGTCCTCCTCGACCGCGGGACCATCGCCGCGTCGGGGCCCCCGGACGAGGTGATGCGCGGGCCCGTGCTCGAGCGCGTCTACGAATGGCCCGTCGTCGTGACGCGCGATCCCGCCGTCGGCGCGCCGGCGCTCGTTCCCCTCCGTGGCACCATCCGCTGACCCCCTTTCATCCGATCATGCGCTCGCTTTTCGCCTTCGCGCTCGTCACGACCGCAGTTCCCGCGCTCCACGCACAGCAGACGCCTCGCGACAGCTCCGTCCTCTCGCCGGTCATCGTCACTGCGACACGCGCGCCGGCGACTCGAACGGCCACGGCGACGACGACCGTCGTCACCGGCGCCGAGCTGCGGACGCGCGGGGTGGTCCAGGTCGCCGACGCGCTGCGCCTCGTCCCCGGCGTCGTCATCTCGCCGACCGGCGGCGAGGGCGCGCAGGCGTCGATCTTTCTCCGGGGAGGCAACAGCAACTTCACGAAGGTCCTGGTCGACGGCGTTCCGGTGAACGCGCCCGGCGGCGCGATCGACCTTTCGTCGCTCACCGCCGACGACATCGAGCGCATCGAGGTCGTCCGGGGTCCGGGAAGCGCGCTGCACGGCTCCGATGCGATGACAGGAACGATCCAGATCTTCACCCGGCGGACGCCCGGCACGCTGGTGGAGGCGCGCGCCGGAAGTCGCGACGGGCTGCGCGACGTCGTCGCCGAGCATGCGTCGAGCGCCATCGCTGGAGCGAAACGTCTCTCGTACTCGATCGGCGGTGGCGACCATCGCGGCAGCGGCCACCTGGCGTTCAACAACGAGTTCCGGAATACCACCGGCCGCGGACGCGTCGCGCTGTCCGGCGCCCGCGGCGACGTCGGTCTCTCCGCGACATTCACCGATTCGCGCTACCACTACCCGACCGATGGCAGCGGAGCGGTGGTCGATTCCAACGCCTTCACCGGTCTCGATCGAGCGACCGTCGCGCTCGACGCTCGCTACGCGGTCTCCGAGCGCCTGATGCTCAACATCCTCGCAGGGGGCTCGCGCGAGCGCGCGATCTCACGGGACGATCCCGATTCACCGGGAGACGTCGCAGGCTACTACAGCCGGAGCAGGGGACGCGGAAGCCGCACGATGGCGAGCGCACACGCCGCGGTCGCGCTGCCCGGTTCGGGCTCGGTGGTCGGCGGCGCAGCCGTCGAGGAGCAGGCGGTGCGCAGCGTGAGCCGCGACAACTTCAACCTTGCTCCATCGACGTTCGACGAGCGCCGCGTCAACCGCGCGCTGTTCGCGCAGCTCGTCACGGGGCCGAAGCGCCTCACCTTCGATCTCGGCGCGCGCCGTGAGCTCTACCGGGGGTCCAGGGCGGTGAGCACGGGGCGCGCGGCCGTCGTCGCGGAGCTGGCCAGCGGAACGCTGCTGCGCGCGACGGTCGGCCGGGGGTTCAAGGAACCGGCGCTCGACCAGCTGTACAACACCGCCTTCGCGGTCGGCGACCCGGATCTGCACCCGGAGCGCTCGCACGTCGTCGAGGTCGGGGGTGAGTCGCGCGTTCGTGCGGTGACCGTCGGCGCCACCTGGTTCAGGCAGCGCTTCACGGATCTCATCCAGTACCGCTTCGACCCGGCCCGGCCCGCCGCGCCGAACTACTACAATGTTGGCGCGGCCCGCGCCGACGGGCTCGAGCTCGAGGGCCGGAGCGCGGCCTGGCACGGCGTCGCCGCTCACGGTGCGTACACCTGGCTCGCGACCGAGGTGCTCGAGCCGGGATCGAATGCGCTGCTCGAGAAAGGGAGGCCGCTCTTCAGACGCCCGGCACGACAGGGCACGTTCGGCGTCGACGCCCACCTCGGTGGGGCGCGTGTCAACGCGCAGCTCGAGCGGATCGGGGCCCGTGACGACGTCGCGTTCGTGGGCTTCGCCGCGAACCGCGTGCGTCTGGACGCCTACACGCTGCTCAGCGCCGCCGCCGAGCTTCCCCTCGGAATCGTGTCGCGCCAGATGCACACAGCGCTGATCCTGCGCGGCGAAAACATCGCTGGTGCCGGCTACGAGAACGCCGCCGGCTACGCCATGCCCGGGCGCACCTTCTACCTCGGCGCGCGCGCGCGCTGGTAGCTTTCGCGGATGACGCTTCTCGTCACCGAGGCGATCGTCCTGCACGTGCTCGACTACCTGGAGTCCTCGCGCATCGTGCGTCTCGCGACGCGCGATGCCGGCGTCCAGTCGGTGATCGCGAAGGGCGCGCGGCGCCCTCGCAACCGCTTCGGCGCCGCGCTCGACCTCTTCGCGCAGGGAAGCGCGCAGTTCACGATGCGTCCGGGGCGTGACCTCCACACCCTCACGGGCTTCGACCTGGCGCGCTCGCGCACCGCGCTCGCCGCCGACCTCGCGCGCTTCACGGGCGCGGCGGCGCTCGCCGAGCTGACGCTGCGCTTCGCACACGAGGACGCGAGCCCGGAGGTATTCGACGCGCTCGCCGATGCGCTCGACGATCTGGTCGTCGCGCCGCCGGACCGCGCGCGCGAGGTCGCGATCGGTGGCGCATGGCGGCTCGTCGCCGCGCTCGGCTTCGCGCCGTCGCTCGACGCTTGCGCCATATGCCACCGGCCGGCGGGCGGCGGCGACGCGGTCCTCTTTCACCACCGTGCCGGCGGCGTCCTCTGCGAGCGGTGCGCCGGCGGCCATGCCGGCGGCCGCGCCATTCCCGGCACCGCGCTCGCCGCGCTCCGCGACTGGCTCTCCGGGGGGCAGGGGGCTCCGCTCGACGCGCGCGCCGCGCGGGCGCACCAGCGGCTGCTTCAGGAGTTCGTGCGCGAGCATCTCGCCGACGCGCGGCCGCTGCGCGCCTTCGAGAGCTGGGCGCGCGGCGCGCTCGAGGAGGCGGCGCCGTGATCCTCGGCACCGGCGGCCACATCGATCACGGCAAGACGACGCTCGTGAAGGCGCTCACGGGCGTGGACACCGACCGCCTGCCGGAGGAGAAGCGGCGGGGCATCACGATCGACCTCGGCTTCGCGCCGCTGCGGCTCCCCGGCGTCGGAACGTTAGGCGTGGTGGATGTCCCCGGCCACGAGGCGTTCGTGCGAACGATGCTCGCCGGGGCTACCGGGATCGACCTCGCGCTCCTCGTCGTCGCCGCCGACGAAGGGGTGATGCCGCAGACGCGCGAGCACGTCGCGATCCTCACGCTGCTCGGCGTTCGCGGCGGCGTCGTCGCACTCACCAAGAGCGACCTCGTCGAGGACGAGTGGCTCGCCCTCGTCACCGAGGACGTCCGCACCGCCCTCGGCGCATCGGCGCTCGCCGATGCGCCGATCGTCCCCGTGTCCGCAGCCACCGGCGCGGGACTCGACGACCTCCGAGCGGCGATCGCGGCGGCCACCGGCCGTGTCCCGGCGCGCAACGCGTCGGACCTCTTCCGGATGCCGATCGACCGCGCCTTCACCGTCAAGGGCACGGGCACGGTCGTCACGGGAACGGTCTGGTCGGGATCGCTCGCCGCCGATGCCACCGTGCGCGTGCTCCCGCGCGAGCGTGCCGCGCGCGTTCGCGGCATCCAGTCGCACGGCGCGGCGGTCCCTCGCGCGCTCGCCGGGACGCGCGTGGCGATCGCTCTTGCGGGCGCCGACCGCGAGGACGTCGAGCGGGGGGCGTGGCTGGTGGATGACCCACGCTGGCAGCCGACGACGGTGCTGCGCGCCGACGTCGCGCTCCTCGACGGGGCGCAGCCGCTCGGGCCCCGCCGTCAGGTCCGTCTGCACCTTGGCACGCAGGAGGTCGGCGCGCGCGTCGTCGTCCGCGGCGGAGCGCTCGCTCCGGGCGAGACGCGCGGCGCGCGGGTCGTGCTCGATGCGCCGCTTCTCGCGCGCGGCGGTGATCGGTTCGTCCTTCGCGCCAGCTCGCCCGTCGCGACGATCGGGGGCGGGGTAGTAGTCGACGCCCAGCCGCCGACGCGTCGCGCGCGTCCCTGGGCCCCGCTGCTCTCCGCGACCGACCGCGCGCGCACATCGCTCGACGAGGCCGGCGCGGGCGGGATCGACCGGCGCACCCTCACCGTGCGCCTCGGGGTGGAAGCCGGCGAGGTGCTGGCCTCGCATGGAGGCGATGGCGTCGTCGCGACCGCGGACGTGCTGGTCGCCCGCGCCGCGCTGGCCAGTGCGCGGGCCGCGGTCGTGGGGGCTATCGACCGTTGGCATGCCGCGAATCCCCTCGAGGCTGGGCTGCCGCTCGCCGCCGCGCGCGCACTCGTCCGCGGGGGCGGCGCGGTGATGGACCTCCTGCTCCGCGACCTGACCGACGCCGGGGAAATCGAGATCGACCGCGCGGTTGCACGGCGACGCGGCTGGACTCCGGCGCTCGCCGGCGAAAACGATCGTGTAGCGACGGAGCTTCTCGCCCTCCTGACCAGCGCCGGGGCAGAGCCGCCGTCCGTCGGCGAGCTCGAGCAGACGCTGGGTCCGGCTGCGCGCGGGGTCCTTCGCTTCCTGGAGCGCCGGGGTGACATCGTGGCAGTCGCCGACGACCGGTATTACGCGGCGCCGGCACTCGCGTCACTGATGGGTGCGCTCCGCGAGGGGATGCGGGAAGGCCGTCCCTACACTCCGGCCGAACTCCGCGACATACTGGGGCTTTCCCGAAAGTACCTCATCCCCTTTCTCGAGTACTGCGACCGGGCCGGGGTGACCCTCCGCGAGGGATCGGGTCGTGTTCGGGGCGGCACGTAACTGGCAGCGGGGGGTAGCTGGATTGGCGGCAATGTGACCCGGCTTTCTTGACACTGCCCCGAGCCCGTTCATATGTTCGCGCGAGAAGGCTTAGGCTGGTGTCCACCCGTATTCAGGAGTTTACGGCTCGAATCTCTCTCGTCAGCTCGGAGTAGCTTCATGAGGCTTCGTTGGGCAGCACTCGTTGCGGTGCTGGCCCTCAGCGCCGCCGCACCGCGCGTCGTCAGGGGACAGGGAACGCAGCCAGCCGGGGACCGGACTCAGGTCGCCGAGCTGGGACAGAATTATCCCAACCCGTTCAACCCGACGACGACCATCCCCTTCAGCATCGGCGACTCGCCGGGCTGCGCGGATCGTGGTCGTCTGTATCGGGTCACGTTGCGCATCTACAACGTTCTCGCGCAGCTCGTCGCTGTCCCGATCCTCCAGGGGACCTCAGGCAACGCGGGACGTCCCGTGGAGAACGTGCAGCTGAGCTGTGGTCAGTACACCGCGTACTGGGATGGCACCTACCTGCGCACCACCCGCGAGGTGGCGTCGGGAGTGTATCTCTACCGCCTGGAGGTGGACGGTCGGATGATCGTCCGGAAGATGATCGTGATGAAGTGAGCCCGAGGCTCGCTGTGCAGCGGGGCGCGGTCGATGGACCGCGCCCCGCTCGCTTTTCCCCCTGCTGTCATGACGTCAGCGGGGTGCAGGCTGGATGGACGCGGGTGCGTTGACGGCGCGCTGGTCCACGGCCCGCATCAGCGCCACCGCGCGCTCGGGATCCTTGGCGAGTGCGCGCGCGGCTGCGTCGAGGCGGTCGACCGTGAGGCCCCGTTGTTGCAAGATTCGCTGGCGCGCCGCGGCGCGACCGGCACTGTCGCTCGCGGCCATCGTGGCATCGATGCGGCGCAGGTCCGAGAGGGTCGCCACGAACAGTGAATCGGTGACCCCGCGAATGATCTCACTGCCGCGACATCCCGACGCACTGAATGTCATCGTCATCGCCGCCAGGGCGCTCGTCAACCGAAGCCGTCGCATCGCGGGGCAACGCTAGCCGGGTACCTCCCGCCGGTCAAGCGCGCCCGATACCGCGTGCGCGCTTCATCAGCCGATGGCAGCTCGCGGTGCGCTCGCTCTACTGGCTCGGCTGGATCGCCTTCTCGCGCCGCGCCGTCGTCACGTCGGGAGTGGAGCGTGAAGTCGACGTCCTCGGCCTCGGCGCGCTGCGCCTCGTCTCGAGCGCGTCGCTGCTCGTGGGGCTGATCGCGATCTTCCAGGTCGCCGCGCAGCTCGCCCCGTACGGCGCCGAGATCATGAGCGTCCGCGCGCTGACGTGGTTCGCCGCCCGCGAGCTCGGCCCGGTGGTCGTCGCGCTCCTCCTCGTCGCGCGCAGCGCGGCGCAGATCGCCGGGGAGCTCGCGTCGATGAACGCGAGCGGCGAGATCGACGCGCTGCGCGCGATGGGGCTCGATCCGGTCAAGTACCTCGTCGCGCCGAAGCTGCTCGCCATCCTCCTCACCCTTCCCGCGCTCACGATCTTCGCGGACGTCCTCATCCTCTTCGGCGGATGGATCGGGAGCACCGTGTTTCTCGGCTACGCGCCGAGTACCTTTATCAGCGCTTTCCGCGAATCGTTCACCTCGCGCGACCTCGCGGTTGGCTTGGGGAAATCGATCGTGTTCGCGCTCGTGATCGCGGTCATCGCGAGCGATGAGGGACTGTCGACCGTGCGGCGTGCGCGAGAGATCGCGGGCGCCGCGACGCGCGCCGTCGTCTACTGTCTGCTCGGCGTGC
This sequence comes from Gemmatimonadaceae bacterium, assembly GCA_036262535.1. Classification (GTDB taxonomy): domain Bacteria; phylum Gemmatimonadota; class Gemmatimonadetes; order Gemmatimonadales; family Gemmatimonadaceae; genus JABFXC01. The sequence goes on from DATAIS010000155.1 coordinate 25,527, forward strand.
TCGCCGCCGACACCGTCTTCAATGCCGTCTTCTACTTCATCCCCGACCTTCTCTGACGGCGGAAACGCGGCACTGCGCGTCGACCACCTCACCGGACCGGTGCCGGTGCCGATCATTCACGACGTCTCGGTCGAGGTGTACCGCGAGGAGACGCGGCTCGTCCTCGGCCCGATCCAGGCGGGCAAGTCGATGCTGATGCGCCACATCGTCGGGCTCGAGCAAGCCTCGTCGGGACGGATCTTCCTCGAGGGGCGCCGCATCGACGGTGCGGCCGAGTCGGAGACCCAGCTGCGGCGGCTGCGCTCCCGGGTCGGCGTCGTCTTCGAGGGATCGGCGCTCATCTCGCGTCTCAGCGCCGTCGAGAACGTCGAGCTCCCGTTGCTCGAGCACAGCGACATCGCACCCGCGGAGGCGCGCGACGCGGCGCGGGAGTTGCTTGCTGAGGTCGGCATGACCGCCGTCGAGGAAGCGGCGGCGGAGGCTCTTGGCCGAGCCGCGCAGCGGCGGGTCGCGCTCGCCCGCGCCCTCGCGCTCCGGCCGGCGGTCCTGCTGCTCGACGAGCCGACCCAGGGGCTCGATGCGCACACCGCGCACGAGCTCGACGAGTGTATCCTCGCGCTGCAGTCGACGTACGGCTTCGCGACGCTGATCTTCTCACACGAAGTCCGACATGCGTTCGGGATGGCGGGCGAGATCTACGTGATGTCCGCTGGAACCATCGTCGCGCAGGGAGCGCGCGACGTCCTCGCCGAGAGCGAGGACGACGTCGTACGCCAGCTCTTTCACCGGAGGGGAGCGGCATGAGCCCGATGCCCCGCGATCAACGGATCGCGATCGTCAGCTTTCTTGGCACCGCCGCGCTCGCGATGGTCGCGCTCATCGCCTTCTCCCGCTACCCGGGTGCGTTCAACCGCGGCCGCGAGTATCGTGCGGTGTTCCGGAGCGTCGCGGGATTGAATGTCGGCGACCAGGTTCGCTACGGCGGCCTGCTCGTCGGAGCCGTTACCGCGATGGACCTCTGGGAGGAGGATCCGACCCGCATCCAGGTGACCTTCCGCGTGAAGCGGCGCACGCCGGTCCGTACCGACACGCGTGCCTCGATCACGCAGGTCGGCTTCCTCGGCGCGCCGTATCTCAACCTGATGCCGGGAAGTCCTGACGCGCCGCCTCTCCCCGGGGGAGCGCTGCTCGCGAGCGACGACCAGATGAACTTCCAGGACGCGCTCTCGCGTCTCGCCGGGTTCTTCGAGCGCGCCGACACGCTTCTCCGCGGCGCCGAGCGGCTCGCGCACTCGTCGCCACTCGAGCGCGTCGACCGTACGCTCGAGCAGGTGGAGAAGCTGGTCGGCAACGCGTCGTCGAGCAGCGAGCGCGTCTTCGCGCGGCTCGACGAAGCCAGCGTGAGGCTCGGCGAGGTCCTCAACCGGACGGACCGCCTCATCATCGCGCTCGACACCACCATCAGGAGCGCGCGCCCGGAGCTCGCGTCGACACAGCGGGAGGCGGTCGCGACGCTGCGCGAGATGCGCACGCTCGTGGCCGACGTCCGCGACGCGCTCAACGAGGGCGGCGGCACCGAGCAGCTCGTGCGCAACCTCGCCACCACCGCGGACAACCTCGCGCGCCTCACGTCGCGCCTCGAGCGCGACCCGGCGAGCATCTTCCAGGCGCGCCAGCCGCCGCGCAAGACCGTCGGACCCAAGGTCCCGTGACGACCGCTCCCGCGAAAGCTGCACGCTGGCTCGCAACGCTGGCCCTGCTCCTCGCCGCCGAGGGATGTGGCACCCTCCGGTGCCTCTTCTTTCGCTGCGAGGGCACGCCACGGGAGCTGTATCGGCTCACCCTTCCCGACACGACGGCGTCTCCCGGCGACGGCATGCAAGCGCGCCCGCTCTCCGGCTCGATGGCGATCACCACGTATGCGACGCCCGGGATCTATAGCGGCGCTGGCATCGTCTTCCGCAAGGGAGACATCGAGTACGGCTTCTACCCGAACCGCGAGTGGGCAGTGCCGCTGGGCGAGCAGCTCGGCGTCGTGACCGAGCGTGTCCTCACGCGTGCCCCACTCTCGACCGAGGGCGCAGTGTTCGATCCTCCGTCCCGCCGCGCTCAGACGTATATCTGGCGGGGCACCATTCGCGAGTTCGAGGAGGTCAACCGCGGCAACCAGGTCCTCGCCGCCGTCCGCATCGACGTGCGGATCCTCCGCAGTGCCGACGACTCGATCGTGTGGAGTGGATCGGCCCGCGCCGAAGGGCCCGCTTCGGCGAACAGCATGGCGGGCATCGTCAGGACGCTGAGCACGCTCGCCGACTCCGTCGTGAGCGAGCTCGCCGGCCGGGCGCGGCGCGATCTCTCCAGTGCGATCCGGACGGGCGGCGCACCACCGCAGTAGCCCTTTACCGAACGGGCGCGGCAAACGATCATGCTTGACGTGACCCGTTTCCCGGAAGACCGGACATCATGAATCCAGACCGCCTTACGGTGAAGTCCGGCGAGGCGCTGAACGATGCCGTGGCCCTCGCCCGCCGCGCCGGGAATCCGCTCGTGTACGACACCCATCTGCTGCTCGCCCTCCTCGCGCAGGACGAGAGCATCGTCGTCCCCGTGCTCCAGAAGGTCGGCGTCAACGTCACGAAGCTCAGCGAGCAGATCGAGCGCGAAGCCGCGCGCCATCCAAAGCAGAGCGGGGGCGGACAACCCGGATTGTCACGGGAGCTCAACCAGGTGCTCGACCGCGCCGAGGTCGAAGCGCGCGAGCTCGGCGACGAGTACGTCTCCACCGAGCACCTCCTGCTCGCGCTGAGCGAGGTGAAGGGCACCGAGTCGCACGGCATCCTCACGCGTGCCGGTGCGACGCGGCAGGCACTGCTGACGGCGATCGAAGGCGTCCGCGGGGCGCACCGCGTCACCGATCAGAACCCCGAGAACCAGTACCAGGCGCTCGAGAAGTACACGCGCGACCTGACCGAGGCGGCGCGTCAGGGAAAGCTCGATCCCGTCATCGGCCGCGACGAAGAGATCCGGCGCGTCGTTCAGGTGCTGTCGCGACGGACGAAGAACAACCCCGTCCTCATCGGCGAGCCCGGCGTCGGCAAGACCGCGATCGTCGAGGGACTGGCGCAGCGCATCGTCAACGGCGACGTGCCTGAAGGGCTCAAGAACAAGCGACTTGTATCCCTCGATCTCGGCGCGCTCATCGCCGGCGCCAAGTTCCGCGGCGAGTTCGAGGAACGCCTCAAGGCGGTCCTGAAGGAGATCACCTCCGCCGAGGGTCGTTACATCGTCTTCATCGACGAGATGCACACCCTCGTCGGCGCGGGGAAGGCCGAGGGGTCAATGGACGCCGGCAACATGCTCAAGCCCATGCTCGCCCGAGGCGAGCTGCGGGTGGTCGGAGCGACCACGCTCGACGAGTATCGCACGCACGTCGAGAAGGACCCGGCGCTCGAGCGGCGGTTCCAGCCGGTGTACGTCGGCGAGCCGAGCGTCGAGAATACGATCGCCATCCTTCGCGGCCTCAAGGAGCGGTACGAGGCGCACCACGGCGTCCGCATCACCGACGACGCGATCATCGCCGCCGCGACTCTTTCCCACCGCTATATCGGCGACCGGTTCCTTCCCGACAAGGCGATCGACCTGGTGGACGAGGCGGCGTCGCGGCTGCGTATCGAGATCGACTCGATGCCGCAGGAGATCGACGCGGTGGAGCGGCGGATCATGCAGCTCCAGATCGAGCGCACCGCGCTCGCCAAGGAGAAGGACCCGAGTGCCGTCGAGCGGCGCGAGGCGATCGACCGTGAGCTCGCCGGGCTGCGCGAGCGCTCGAACGCGATGAAGGCGCAGTGGCAGCAGGAAAAGGAGATGCTCGGCGGGGTGGGGAAGATCAAGCAGGAGATCGAACAGGCGCGCATCGAGGCCGAGCAGGCGACGCGTGCGGGTGACCTGAACAAGGCGGCGGAGATCACCTACGGCCGGATCCCCGAGCTCGAGCGCCGGATGCGCGAGACCGAGCAACGGTTGGCGAGTAAGGACGGTCGGCCGCAATTCCTCAAGGAGGAGGTCACCGCGGAAGACATCGCGGAGGTCGTCGCGCGCTGGACGGGAATCCCCGTCACGCGCATGCTCGAGAGCGAGCGTGAGCGCCTGACGAAGCTCGAGCAGGAGCTCGCCCGCCGTGTCATCGGTCAGGAGGAGGCGGTCACCGCCGTCGCCAACGCGGTGCGCCGCTCGCGCGCCGGACTGCAGGACCCCAACCGCCCGATCGGCTCGTTCATCTTCCTCGGACCGACGGGCGTCGGGAAGACCGAAACGGCGCGCGCGCTCGCCGAGTTCCTCTTCGACGACGAGCACGCGATGGTGCGCATCGACATGTCGGAGTACATGGAGAAGCACGCCGTCGCCCGGCTCATCGGCGCCCCGCCGGGATACGTCGGCTACGAGGAGGGCGGGCAGCTCACCGAGGCGGTCCGCCGCCGGCCGTATTGCGTCATCCTCTTCGACGAGGTCGAGAAGGCGCACCCGGATGTCTTCAACATCCTGCTCCAGATCCTCGACGACGGCCGCCTCACCGACTCGCAGGGGCGGACCGTGGATTTCCGCAACGCGGTCGTGATCATGACCTCGAATGTCGGCAGCCAGTTCATCCTCGAGCATGCTGGTGGCGACTGGGCGATGGTCGAGGCGCAGGTGACGGCCGAGCTCCGTCGCCAGTTCCGTCCCGAGTTTCTCAACCGCGTCGACGACATCATCGTCTTCCGCCCGCTCGGCGAAGCCGAGATCGAGCACATCGTCGACCTGCAGCTCGCGCGACTGCGGAAGCTGCTGGCCGACCGGAAGCTCGAGCTCGAGGTGACGCCCGAGGCGAAGCGCATCATCGCCGAGGAGGGGTACGACCCGGCGTTCGGCGCCCGCCCCCTCAAGCGCGCCGTGCAGCGGCTGCTCCAGAACCCGCTCGCGCTGGCGGTGCTCGAAGGCCGCTTCCACGAAGGCGATCGCATCATCGTGACGGCGGGCCCTGGAGGGACGTTGCGCTTCGAGCGCGCCGGCAGCGAGGCGCTCGCCCGTTAGGCGGGACGTGGACGGCCAGTCCGGCGGCACGTGGATGCGCCGCGCCCTCGAGGAAGCGCGGCGGGCCGGCGACGCGGGCGACGTCCCCGTCGGCGCGGTGATCGTGCGCGAAGGGGAGATCCTCGCACTGGCGGGGAACCGCACAGTGCGCGACGACGACGCGACCGGACACGCCGAGCTGCTCGCGATCCGCGCGGCAGGCCATGCGCTGGGGGGCTGGCGGCTGACCGGGTGCGAGCTCTACGTCACCCTCGAGCCGTGCGCGATGTGCGCCGGCGCGATCGTGCTCGCGCGGCTCGATGCCGTCGTCTTCGGCGCGTGGGACGAGAAGGCGGGGATGGCGGGATCGGTCGGCGACCTCCTCCGTCACCCGCGGCTCAACCACCAGCCGGAAGTGCGCGGCGGCGTGCTCGCCGGTGAGTGCGCGGAGCTGCTGCGCGCCTTCTTCCGCGCGCGGCGGGGCGATATCTCGCTCCCCGACGCCGCCCTCCCCGAGCCCTCGCCGCGGGAGCGCTGAGGGGCAGCCGTGCGGTCCCCGGCCGCCCCGTTGACATCGACCCGGCAAGACAGCTATTGGTGTCCCGAGACGCGTGCCGCCCGCAACCTCGCGTCCAGCACACACCGTTGATTCGCGGGAGCTCACGGCCAGGGGGGACGAGATGAACCGAATGGTTGTCATTGCGGTCTGTCTGCTCGCGGCACTCGGAACGGCTCGCGTTCAGGCCCAGGATGTCGCGGCGGCTGGAACGGTACGCGGCCGAGTCCTGAGGGCGCAGGGCGGGGCACCGATTTCCGACGTCCAGGTCACCATTGCCGGCACGCGGCTCGGCGCGATGACCGGCGAGGACGGGAGCTATGTCATCGCCGGCGCGCCGCTCGGCATCCAGCGCATCCGCGCGAGGAGCGTCGGCTTCGCACCCGCCGAGCAGACGGCGGACGTCGTCGCGAACTCGGTCGTCACCGTCGACTTCTCCCTCGCGATCGCGATCATATCGCTCGACGAGGTCGTGACCACCGGCACCGCGACGGCAGCCAAGCGCCGCGACGTCGGCAACTCGATCGGCACCGTTTCCGCCGCCGACGTGCGCGAGGCGACGAGCGACGTCTCGAAGCTGCTCACGGGGCGCGTCGCAGGGGTGAGCGTGGCCGGCAGCGGCGCGAACGCCGGCGCGGGCAGCGCGATCCGACTCCGCGGCAACACCAGCGTCGCGCTCTCGAACCAGCCGCTCATCTACGTCGACGGCGTGCGGCTGCGCAGCGACGAGTACCCCAAGAACGTACCGCCGCAGGGCTCGACGCTCCGCAGCGGCAACGTGAACGCGAGCCCGCTCAACGACATCAATCCCGCCGACATCGAGCGCATCGAGATTCTGAAGGGCTCCGCCGCGGCGACGCTGTATGGCACCGAGGCAGCGGCCGGCGTCATCCAGATCTTCACCCGGCGCGGCGCGACGGGGAAGGCGGAGTGGAATGCGCTCGTCACCCAGGGCGTCAACAGGGAGCGCCCCTTCGGGCTCGACGCGAGCGACCCGAACGGGACGGGCGGCAACGCGCGCTTCCTCTACATGGATCCCTGGCTGCGGAGCGGATACCGCCAGGGCTACTCACTCTCGCTCCAGGGCGGAAGCCCGAACAACGTCCGCTATTTCCTGTCGGGCGGTTGGGACGACAACGACGGCGTGCTGCCGCTCGACAACGAGCGCAAGTACGTCGTGCGCGGCAACTTCACGCTCAACCCGATCTCGAAGCTCACCCTCGACGTGACGTCGGCGTACACCAGCAACCTGATCACGAATACGCCGGCGGGGAACAATGCGCATGGGCTGACGCTGAACGCCTTTCGTCGCGATCGCAACTATTTCGGCAACGCGAACCCCGACACGATCTCGCAGGTCCTGCGCTACAAGCTCACGACGCGCATCAACCGCATGATCGTCGGCACGACGGCGACGCATCAGTACAACTCGCACCTGCAGAACAGGGTGACGGTCGGCCTCGATCGCGCCGACGTCGAGAACCGGAACCTGCGGCCGTATGGCTTCGCTGCCGCGCCGCAGGGCATCATCAGCGACCAGCGGTGGGAGAACCAGACGCTCTCGATGGACTATGTCGGCAGCTTCGAGTGGCAGTTCGCGCGTCCGCTGCGCTCGACGTTCGCGTGGGGCGGCCAGAGCTCGACCACCGATGTCGGCGACGTTTCCGGTTACGGGGAGGGCTTTTCAGGTCCCGGCGAGCCGACGCTCTCGAGCTCCGCGATCCGCACGCCCTACGAGACGCGCCAGCGAGTGATCACCGCCGGTCTCTTCATGCAGGAGCTCCTGAGCTACAAGGACCGCTACTCGCTCACCATCGGGACGCGGCTCGACGGAAGCAGCGCCTTCGGCTCGAACCTCGGCGTCCAGATCCTCCCGAAGGCCAGCGCCGCCTACGTCATCTCCGACGAGCCTTTCTGGAACGACCAGTGGGGGACGATGAAGCTGCGCGTCGCCTACGGTCAGGCGGGGCGTGCCCCCGGCGCCTTCGACGCCGTGCAGACGTGGGACGCGGTCGGTTGGGGGGGACAGTCGGCGATCGTGCCGCTCAACTACGGCAACCCCGATCTCGGCCCCGAGCGCACGACCGAAGTCGAGGCGGGGTTCGACGCGACCTTCCTCGATTCGCGGGTCAATCTCGACTTCACGGCATTCTGGGACCGCACGCGCGACGCACTCCTCCCAGTCAACCACCCGCCATCCGCCGGCTTCACCGCGTCACAGCTCGAGAACGTCGGTGAGTTGAGCAAGCGGGGGCTCGAGATCGGCGTCAACGGCGACGTCGTTCGCGACGGACCGGTGCAATGGAGCCTCGGCGCGACCCTCTCGACCAACCACAGCCGCGTCGAGAGCCTCGGAGGAACGCCACCGTTCCTGCTCCGCAATTACGGCTGGATCATCGAGGGACAACCGGTTGCGGTGCTGCGCGGTCGGAAGGTAGCGAACGCCGACGAGCGCGCGAACCCGGTGATCGTCCAGAACCATCTCTTCGGTCCGAGCCTGCCGACGCGCATCATCAACGTCAATACGTCGGTCCGCTTCTGGCGCGGGCTCGAGCTCTCTGCCCGCGGCGAGTACCAGGGCGGGCACTGGCTGAACGAGGACGCGTCGTTCCAGGCGCTCTCGCGCTCCGTGCGCTGGCCGACCTGCTTCGGCGCCTATCCGCACCTCGCCGCGAACGACACGACGGCTCTCACCGCGTGGGAGCGGGCGACCTGCATCGCGCGCAACGTGCGTGACGACATGTTCATTTTCCCCGCCGACTTCTTCAAGCTGCGCGACGTGACGCTGAGGGTGCCCCTCGGGCGGTTCATCCCGCAGACGCGGAACAGCGTCTTCTCCGTTTCCGCCGGCAACTGGTATACGTGGAAGCGGAAGGAGTTCCGCATGTTCGATCCCGAGCAGGCGGGCAACGACGGCTTCAACGCCTCCGTGCGCTACATCTCCGAGCAGATCCCCGCCCCAGCCACGCTCGTGGCGCAGCTCCGGGTGGCGTTCTGATGCGCGGCGCCCACAATCACACGGAGATCCTCGGCATGAAGAAGCTTCGGATCGTCGCGGTCCTCGGGATGTGCTTCGCTTCCGGCTGCGACTTCAAGGTTACCAACCCCGGTCCGATCCAGACCCAGGACCTCAACGACCCGGCCGCGCTCCCCGCGATGATGAACGGGGCAGGGCGCCTGCTCTCTGACGCACTGAACTGGATCGCTTACACCGGCGGGGCCGTGTCGCGGGAAATCTTCCCCGCCGGCTCGACGGGGAGCTTCGGCATCAGCGTGCTTCAGCAGAACGGCAAGCTGGTCGCGGAAGAGACCGATCCACACTGGAACCGCGCCCAGCGCGCCCGCTTCGTCGCCGAAGAGGGACTGCGGCGGGCCAAGGCGCAGCTCTCTCCGACCGACTATGGGAAGAGCAAGACCGTCGCCCAGCTTCTCCTTTGGGCGGGCTACGCGAACCGCCTGCTCGGCGAGAACATGTGCGACGCGGTGATCGACGCGGGGCCGAAGCAGCCGTACACCGCCTTCCTCATGCGCGCCGAAGCGCACTTCACGGAGGCGATCGCGGTCGCGACGGCCGCCGGCGACGTCCCGATGACCCGTGCCGCGACCGCTGCACGCGCCGCGGTTCGCGCCGATCTTGGCAACTGGACCGGGGCCGTTGCCGATGCGGGCGCGATCCCGGACGCGTTCCGGTATCAGATGCCCTACTACAACAACGAGGAGAGCCAGTACAACCGCGTCTACTTCGCCTCGGCGAACCGGCCGTATCGCGCCCACACTGCCTATCGCACGTACTACGACAACTACTTCCGGACATACCGGGCCGACTCGAGCCGGATCTCGTGGGACACCGTGGCCGTCAACGGCAAGGCGCAGGTCGGGGACGCGGCGATCTCCGTGGACGGCATCAATGGGCGCGTGCCCTGGTACTTCCAGCGGAAGTACCGCGACGTGACTTCGGCGATCACTCTATCGAGTGGGTGGGAGATGCGGTTGATCGAGGCCGAGGCCGCGCTGCGCAACGCGGACACGGCGCGGGCGATGCCCTTGATCAACAAGCACCGTATCGCGCTCGGCGTCGCGGCGTGGCCGGCACCGGCGACGCTCGATGAGGCGTGGCAACGGTTGAAGCGGGAGCGCGGAATCGAGATGTGGCTCGAGGCGCGGCGCCTCGGCGACATCCGGCGGTGGGCGGCCGCTTCGACGCCGGGGCCGCTCGAGGACAACGTCGCCGGACATGACGTCTGCTTCCCCATTCCACTCGGCGAGCTGCAAACGAACCCGGCCCTGCCATGAATCAGCGTCGTTAGGCGCGAGAGCGCCTCAGGCCGCCGGGCGCATCCACGCGTCCGGCGGCCGTCTCTCGAGGGCGTGAGGGGCGTCCCGCGCCTCGTGCGTGTGGTGCGGCCGCGTTGACATGCCTCTCAGCGGTTGGTATTTTTCGAGACTCCAGGACAGGTGGCCGAGTGGTTGAAGGCACCGGTCTCGAAAACCGGCATACCGGCAACGGTATCGTGAGTTCGAATCTCACCCTGTCCGTCTGAAGTGCTACGCGCGCCCTGGCGCGCGTCTCTGTTTCAGTCCTGGTTGTTCCGTAGGACCGTGGCCGCGACGCGGCCACGCGAGGATGGGTGGCCGAGTGGTTTAAGGCGCACGCCTGGAAAGCGTGTGGAGGTCTCAAGCCTCTCGCGAGTTCGAATCTCGCCCCATCCGTCATCGCGAGACCACGACGACTCCCCCGGGGGCGCTGGCCGACCGGGATCGTCGCGACGACACGGAGGCTCTTCGTGTCGGTTCCTTCCCACGCTCGCCGGCAACATGCTGGGCGGCATCGGCCTCGTCGCCCTGCTCAACCACAAGCAGGCGACGTCGG
>DATAIS010000156.1:0-9626 GCA_036262535.1 Gemmatimonadaceae bacterium
CCCCGACATCGCGGTGCGGGCGCCATCGACCCACGCCGCCCGCTCGCCCGAGGCGATCACCGCTCGCGTCGTCGCGCGCAGGACCGCCGCGGTCCCTCCCTCCGGCGCCCAGGCGGTGAGCTTCCCGCGCGGAAGACCGCCGCCCGGAAGGGCGCGGTCGAGCTCCGAAAACCCCGTCGACACCGGACGCGCCAGGCGCAGCGCATCCCGCTCGGCGAGAGGCGCCGCGTCGGGGAACCGCTCGGCGATCAGCTGGCGAAGGGCGCGAAGTTCGGCGGGCATCCAGGGTCCGGGGGCGAGCTCGACGGGGGAGATACGTTATCCCGAACAAAACCCGAATGCAAGGCTGAGGCCGGACTGCCATCGCGCCGCCGTGCGGCGCTGATGCGGGGATTCGAAGAGGAGCCGTTTCGGGGATGCGGTGATGCGCCGAGCATCGCCGCATCCCTCTTCGCATCTGGCCTGATACTCGAATCCGGCTTCCGCTCTCGCCTGCGGGGACCTGCGCGAGAGCGGAAGGTAGATCCCAGCACTCGCTTCGCTCGCGCGGGATGACATGGACGCGGCCTCTCGCCGCATCCTCGAATCGACGCAACGGGTCCTCTCCGAATCTCCGCATCAGCCCGCGGCACGGCCGCGGCGTGTGCAGTCTCGCTGGACCCAACCCTCCGCAGGAGCGGTATCATCTGCGTCACCCGTTGCGGCCATTCGCCGTCGGAAGTCTGATCATCGCCGGTCGTTGCCGTCACGCCAACCCCCTCCGGGCCCGATGTTCACGACAATCCGTCGCCTCGCGCTCGCGTCGACGCTCCTGCTCTCCGTCGCCGCGCCCTGTCTGCACGCCCAGCAGTCGCCGTCCGATCCGTTGCGCGTGATCCGCGTCTCCCCCTCGGAGGCGGCGCTGCCTAACGCGGAAGTGCGGGTGACGTTCGACCGTCCGGTCGCGGGGTCGCTCGACTACACGGTGGACCCGGCGAAGATCGCGACGATCGCCCCCGCGGCGCCTGGGAGCTGGCGCTGGCGCGACCCGGTGACGCTCGTCTTCGAGCCCTCGCCGCTGCTGCGGACGGGGACGACCTACACCGTCGCCATCGACACGACCTTCACGGCGATGGATGGCGAGCGGCTCGCGCGGCGCTACACCTTCGCATTCCGCGTCACGGGCCCGCGACTCATCGGCGGCACGCCGATCTCGATCGGCTCGACCTCCGAGTACATCCGCACCGACCAGCGCTTCGACCTCGTCTGGAGCGCGCCCGTGGACAGCGCGCGCATCGCCGCGACGTCGTACATCGAGACCGGTGCTGCCTGTCGCGGCGGCCGGCAGCAGATCCGCATGCGCGTCGCGCGGCCGCGCCGCGTCACCGACAACGACAGCTGGTCGCTGCGTGGCGCGCGTCTCGTGGATGGGGACGAGACGTCAGACTCGCTCCGCCGCGTCGTCAGCCTCGTCCCCGTCTCGCCCCTGCCGCCCGCATGCGCCGCCGAGCTGGTGGTGCCGGTCGAGGTGGACGCCGAGCTCTCGAGCGGGCTGGCGCGGCTGACCTTCTCGACGTACGGGCCGCTCGCCCTCGAGAAGGTGCAGTGCGGAGGCTACTCGGAGCAGACGTGGTGCCCGAACGGGCCCGTCCTCATCACCTTCACGAACCCCGTCCGCGGCTCCGAGGTGCGGCGGAAGGTGAAGTTCATCCCCGACGTCCGCTTCACCATGTCCGACACGTCGGGAGAGCAGCGCAGCTGGCTCCTCGACGCCGCGGTCAAGCCGCGCACACGCTACGCGATCGTCGTCGACAGCTCGCTGCGCGACGTCTTCGACCAGCGCCTGAGCGGAAATCCGGCGGCGGGAATCGCGACCACCGCGGTCGCGCCGGCGGTGGACTATCCGTACGGCCGCATGCTCGTCGAGCGCGAGGGGTTCGGCACCCTCGCCGTCCGTCACGTCAACGTGCCGGCGCTGCTGGTCACCGCCGCGCCCGTGCCCGACTCGCTCGAGGCGGAATTCCTCCGCAACTCGGTCTGGAGCTGGGGCGGCCTCTGGCGCCGGATCGAGCCTAACGCGCAGCGTCTCCGCATCCCGGTGCGCAACGAGACCGACCGCTCGACGGTCACGGGGATCAAGCTCCCCTCGTCCGCGGGTGCGCTCGGCCGCCGGGGACTTCTCGCCGTGCGCATCACCGGTGAGCGCATGCCCGTGAGCGAGAACGACGGCGACAGCCGCATCGCGCTCGTCCAGGTCACGAACCTCGCCGCGCACGTGAAGCTGGGTGCGTCGAGCGGCGTCGTCTGGGTCACCCGCGTGAACGACGGCGCCGCGGTCGCGGGCGCGACGGTGCGTGTTCATGGGCTCGACGGCGGCGTCCTCGCGATGGGGGCCACCGACGCGCAGGGTGTCGCGACCTTCCCGCGACTCGCGTCGCCCCGTGGCGAGGGAGAGGGCGGCGACGGCTACGTCAGCGTCACGCTCGGCGACGATCGCGCGCTCGTCGGCGTCAGCCAGTACGATCCCGACCTGAGCCCGTGGCGCTTCGGCGTCTACGGCGCGTGGGGCACGCAGCGGCTGCCACTCGCGGGCGCCGTCTTCACCGAGCGCGGGATCTATCGGCCGGGCGAGCCGCTCTACGCGAAGGCGATCGTGCGCCGCGGGACGATGGGCTCCCTCACGGCGCCCGCGGCGGGTGATTCGGTGCGCTGGATCTTCCAGGACCGCGAAGGGGGCGAGCTGCGCAACGTCGCCGCACGCCTGAGTGCCTTCGGCACCTCGTCGCAGACCTTCACGCTCCCGCGCGACATGAAGCTCGGGACGTACCGCGTCGTCGTGCAGTACAAGCTCGGGGCGCGCTGGGAGGAGATCGACGCGACCAGCTACCGCGTCGCCGAGTACCGGCCGCCGGAGTTCCTCGTCGACGTCACCGGGCCGGGCGGCGCGCTCTTCGCCGGCGACTCACTCGTCGCGTCGGTCGAGGCCCGCTACCTCTTCGGCGCGCCGATGTCGAAGGCGGCCGTCAACTGGCAGGCGGTGCGCACTCCCGTCTACGGCTGGGAGCTCGAGATCCCCGGACTCGACCCCTGGGACTGGTACATCGGCGAGAGCGGCTGGTGGTGGGATGACGAAGGCGACGGCGAGGACGGCGGGTCGTCGGTGATCGAGAGCGGGACCGACACGCTCGATGCCCGCGGCCGCGCGCGGCTGCGCATCGCGCTCCCGACGCCGCCGAAGGGACACGCCGCGCGCGTCTCGCTCGCCGCGTCGGTCACCGACGTCAACCGCCAGGTCTCCGGCGGCGCGACGAGCGTCGTCGTCCACCCCGCCGAGTTCTACCTCGCCGTCAAGTCGTTAGGCACGACGTGGTTCTGGCAGGCGGGCAAGCCGCAGACGGTCGCCGTGCTCGCCGTCACCCCCGGCGGCGAGCACCTCGCCGGGGTGAAGGTCCAGGGGACGATCGTGCGCCGCGAGTGGCACCAGGTCCACCGCGAGCGCGACGGCGCCGCCGAAGTCATCGGCGAGTGGGTGCAGGACACGGTCGGCCGCTGTAGCGTCTCGACCGTCGGGCAGGGAGGACTCTGCAACTTCACGCCGACCAAGGGTGGCGCCTACCAGGTCGCGTTCACCGCCAGCGACCGCAAGGGACGTCCGATCAGCAGCTCGCTCACGCGCTGGGTGAGCGGCAGCGACTGGGTGCCGTGGGAGGACGAGTCGCGCTTCAAGATGGACCTCATCGCCGACAAGGGCCGCTACGACGTCGGCGACACGGCGATGGTGATGATCGCGTCGCCGTTCACCAACGCCGAGGCCTGGGTGACGGTGGAGCGCGAGGGGCTGATCGAGCAGCGCCGGATGCGCCTCACGTCCGGCTCGACGACGATCCGCATCCCCGTGACCGAGGCGTTCGTGCCTAACGCGTTCGTCTCGGTCGTCGTCGTGCGCGGGCGCAGCGGCCCGCCGGGCCGCCTCGACGACCCGGGCCGGCCGACGCTCCGCGTCGGCTACACGGAGCTCAAGGTCGCGCCGTCGGTGAAAAAGCTGACCGTCGCGGTCACGCCAGTGTCGAACGAGTACCGCCCCGGCGACAGCGCGCGCGTGCGCCTGCGCGTCGCCGACGCGCGCGGCACGCCGCGCCGCGCCGAGGTCACCCTCTGGGCGGTGGACGAAGGCGTGCTGGCGATGACCGGCTACAAGACCCCCGACCCGGTGGAGCTCATCTACCGTGCGCGCGGGCTCGGCATGCGCCTCGCCAGCAACCTCGTGTCGGTGGCGCCGCAGATTCCCGAGGGAGAGAAGGGAAATCGCAATCCGGGTGGCGGTGGCGGCGCCGACGTCGCCGACATCCTCCGCTCGCGCTTCAAGACGACGGCCTTCTTCCTCGGCTCGGTCGTCACCGACGCGAATGGCGAGGCGGTGGCGACGGCGAAGCTTCCCGACAACCTCACCACCTTCCGCGTGATGGCGGTCGCGGTCACCGCCGGCGATCGCTTCGGCAGTGGCGAGGCGAAGCTGCTCGTCACGCGCCCGGTCGTCGCGCGCCCCGCGCTGCCGCGCTTCCTGCGGCCTGGTGATGTCTTCGCCGCGGGCACGGTCGTCAACCGCCGCAGCGGCGCCGCGGGCGAGGTGCTGGTGCGCGCGCTCGCGACGCGCGTCGATCTGCGCGGTCCCGCCGAACAGCGCGCGTCGCTTCCCGAGGGGCGCGGCGTCGAGGTCCGGTTCCCATTCCAGGCGCCGCCGATCAACGCCGGGGACCGCGGCGACACCGCCAGCTTCCGCTTCACGGTGACGTCAGGTTCCGACATCGATGCCGTCGAGACGCGGCTGCCCTTCCGCCCCGACTATCATCCGCGCTCGTACACCGCGACCGGCGTCCTCGACGACACGGCGCTCGTCGAGCTGGTCGTGCCGAAGGGAATCGACCCGGCGCGGTCACGCCTCCAGGTCAACGTCGGAGGCTCGGTGCTGGCGATCATCCGCGGCGCGTACGACGAGCTTCGCGTCTATCCGTACTACTGCACGGAGCAGGTGACGAGCCACGGACGTCCGCTGCTCGCGCTGTACAAGGCATCGAAGGTGGCGGGGAACGAGAAGGTCGCGCCGAAGACTGCGAAGGCGGACCTCGAGCTGGCGGTGCAGATGCTCAGCGATCGTCAGCGCGACGACGGCGGAATCGGCTACTGGGGTCCGGAGCAGTGGACTTCGCCGTGGCTCAGCTCCTACGCCGGTACCTTCCTGCTGGATGCGCGCGCCGCCGGCATCGCGGTGCGCAAGGAAGTGATCGAGCGCCTCGGCGAATACCTGCGCGCCTCGCTGACGCGCGAGGCCGCGCCGGGAACGCCACTCGTCGGCTGGTATCGCGACGACAAGGTCCGCCTCGCCGACAAGGTCGCGATCGTGGACTACCTGAGCCGGACAGGCAAGCCGCACCTCGCCACCGAGAACCAGCTCCTCGCGCAAGCGGCGCAGCTGTCGTGGGAGGATCGCTCGCGCCTCGCCGAGGTCCTGGCGCGTCGCGGCGCGACCCGTGAGGGGGCGACGCTCCTCGCGTCGCAGTGGTCGAAGGTGCAGATCGAGGGCCGGCGCGCGGTGCTCCCGCCGGAAGCGGAGCACGGCTACTACTTCGAGTCGAGCGTCCGTCCCGCGGCGCGGCTGCTGCAGGCGACGCTCGCCATCGCCCCGCAGCACCCGCTCGTCGGACCGCTCCTCTCGACGGTCACGCAGCAGGGGCGCGCGACGGCGCAGTGGAACACGCAGGACTGGGCGAGCGCGGTCGACGCGCTGTCGGCCTTCGAGCGCCGCCGGACGGCGACGACCGGCACGATCACGATCCGCTCCGGCTCGCGCACGCTCCTCGAGGCCGCGCTCGGCGCGGCGGGCGCGCGCGACACGAGCATGTCGCTGGAAGGGCTGCTCGAGTCGGCGACGAACGGTGCGCAGGCGGTGCGCCTCCGCATCGGCGGCACGGGCGGCGGCGCGGCGGCCTTCTACTCCGTGACGGTGCGCGAGGTCCCGCTCCAGCGCCCGGTGCGTCCGGACGATCACGGCGTGCAGCTCGAGCGCTGGTACGAGCGTTATGAGGACGGCAAGCCGATCACGAGCGCCATCGAGGGCGAGCTGGTGCGGGTGCGACTCCGCATCCGCGTCCCCGCCGAGCGGCAGTTCCTCGTCGTCGACGATCCGCTTCCCGCGGGACTCGAGGCCGTGGACCTGAGCCTTCGCACGACCGCGGCATTGCCGGGGGTGGGCGGAACGGTTCCGGCCACCGACGAGGAGGGGAACGAATCGGAGCAGGAGGGCGACTGGTGGGGCTACGGGCGGTGGGAGCTCGGATGGTGGTCTCCCTTCGACTACCGCGAGCTCCGCGACGATCGCGTCGTCTACTTCGCGACGCGGATCTGGCGCGGCTCGTACACCGCGACCTACGTCGCGCGCGCGACGACCCAGGGAACGTTCGTCAGGCCGCCAGCGCACGCGGAGGAAATGTACAATCCGGCGGTGTTCGGGCGCTCCGACGGGGGAATCTTCACGGTGACGAAGAAGCAGTGATCGGCGCTCGCGCACGGCGGCGACTCGTCGCCTCGCTGGGGGTCGTGGCCGCACTCGCGGTCACGGCCTCCGCCTGGGTGATGTGGCCGCTGCCGCGGGAGATGACGCGGGAGCAGGTGGCGCCCGCGGTGACGGTCGTCGACCGCCACGGCGCGCCGCTGCGCGGCACTCGCGCCGAGGACGGGACCCGCGCGCGCTGGGTGAAGCTGCCGGACGTGGACCCCGAGCTCCTCACTGCCTTCGTCGCCGTCGAGGACCGCCGCTTCTTCGAGCATCACGGCGTGGACTGGCGCGCGGTCGCGCGCGCGCTGCGCGACGACCTGCGCGCGAGGCGCATCGTGTCTGGTGCATCGACCCTCACGATGCAGACGGCGCGCATGATGGCGGGAACGGATCGGGACTGGCTGGGCAAGGTCGGGCAGGCGCTCTGGGCGCTCCGCCTCGAGCGCCACCTCTCCAAGCAGGAGATCCTCGAGCAGTACCTCAACCGTGTCCATCTGGGGCAGGGGACCGTCGGCGTCGCGGCGGCGAGCGCGCTCTACTTCGACGCCTCGGCGCGCGAGCTGAGCGTCGCCCAGGCCGCGTTGCTCGCCGGCATCGCCCACGCGCCCGCCGGTGACAATCCGATCGCATCGCCGGCGCGGGCACGGCGGGCACGGGCGCGCGCCCTCGAGCGGATGCGAAGCGCCGGATTCGTCGCGCCCGCCGACGCGGAGCGAGCCGCGAACGAGCCGCTGATGGCGCGCGGCGGCCGCGCACCCTTCCTCGCACCGCACTTCACGACACGCGCGATCGCCCTCGCCTACGACTCGGGACTGGTCGCGGCGCGCGACGGCGTGGTGCGAACGTCGCTCGATCTCGGTTTGCAGACCGCGCTCGAGGACGAGGTGCGGCACACCGTCGACCTGCTGCGCGCGCGCGGCGTGCGCGAGGCGTCGCTCGTCGTCCTCGACAATCCGACGGGAGAGGTGCTCGCCTGGATCGGGTCGCCGGACTTCTGGGCCGACACCGCGGGGCAGACCGACATGGTCGTGTCGGCGCGACAGCCCGGATCGGCGCTCAAGCCGTTCGTGTACGGGCTCGCCTTCGACCGCGGCTTCACGCCGGCGACGGTACTGGCCGACGTCGCGCGCAGCTACCAGACGTCGGTCGGCACCTACCGCCCGCGCAACTACGACCACCGCTATCACGGACCGGTCCGCGTGCGCGAGGCGCTCGGCAGCTCCTACAACGTGCCGGCGGTCGAGATGGCCGAGCGGCTCGGCGTCGCGAGCGTGCTCCAGACGCTCCATGCCGCCGGCTTCGCCTCGCTGCGCCGGCCCGCCGACCACTACGGGCTCGGCATCGCGTTAGGCAACGGCGACGTCACGCTGCTCGAGCTCGCGAACGCCTATCGCGCGCTGTCCAACGGCGGCGAGTGGAGCGCGGCTCGCTGGCGCCCGCTCGCTCCAGGGCGCGACGCGCGCGACGTCGAACGGCGGCGCGTCGTCTCGAGCGGCTCGGCGGCGCTCGTGCTCGACATTCTCTCCGACGCCGAGGCGCGCGTGCCTGCGTTCGGGCTCTCCACGCCCTTCGACTTCGCGTTTCCCGTCGCCGCGAAGACCGGAACGAGCCGCCACTTCACCGACAACTGGGCGGTCGGAGTCACCGGTCGTTTCACCGTCGCCGTCTGGGTCGGCAACTTCAGTGGCCGCCCGATGGAAGGCGTGAGCGGCGTCAGCGGCGCCGGGCCGCTGCTGCACCGCGCGATCGTCGAGGTCGCGAAGCGCTATCCGCCCGGGACGTTCGCGGCGCCCGACGAGCGCGGCTACGTGCGCGCCGACATCTGCCGCCTGTCGGGCATGCGCGCCACGGCGCGCTGCCCGCGCACGTCCGAGTGGTTCACCGCCGACCACCTGCCCGCCGACAGCTGCGACTGGCATGGCGGCAAGGGGCTCGCCCTGCCGTCGATCTACGCGGAGTGGCTCGAGCAGGCGCGCGGGGCCGGTGCCGCCGGCGCGCTCGCCCGGGCGGCGACGACGACCTCCGACGCCGGCGTCGCCATGGCGGCCCCGGCCCCGGCGCCCGCGCCGCGCGACCCGGCGCGGGGATTCCGCATCGTCTCGCCCCTCGACGGCGACCGCTATTCGCTGCCGCCGTCGGTCGAGCCCACGTACGCGACGATTCCCCTGCGGGTTGCCGGTGCGCGCGGACCGGTGCGCTGGTACCTGGATGGGCGTCGCATCGACGCGACGCGCCTGCCGCTGCTGCGCGGCAGCCATCGCGTCGCCGCCGAGGCGGCCGGCGAGCGGCGCGAGGTGGGCATCGTCGTCGACTGAGCGGCGCGGCGTCGCGCCTAACGGCCGGGCGTCCGGGGACGGCGGCCGAAGATCGCCGCCAGCGCGCGTCCCCACCAGTATCCGCACCAGAGATAGACGGGGAAGAGCACGGCCGCCTGGACGGCGGTGGTGAGGATCGCACGCCCGACGCTCATCCCGGAGCCCAGCGCCCTGTAGAGCGGCGCGGCGAGCGCGCCGAAGAGCCAGAGGAGGCGCCCGAAGCCGCGCACGCCGTTCGCGTACACGATCTGCTCGTACGCATTGGTGGCGGGCGCCCAGAGTCGCGACCAGTGCCGCCAGCACCACCAGACGGTGTAGAGCAGGAAGACGAACGCCGCGACGAGCGCCACGATCGCGAGAGGCCGACCGGGTAGCACGCCGCAACTTCGCTCCGCGTATCGCCCGCCGCCAGCTACCTGACGGGAAGGTCCTTCGCCGCGACCGCGTTCACGGTGCGGCCGTCGCCGGTCACGATCCGCCGGTGGTAGTCGAGCTGGCCGAGGTGGTAGCTGAGGTGCGACGAGAGGTGGACGAGATAGTCGGCGGTGACGACCTCCCGTCCGGCGACCTTCTCGGGATAGACGCCCGGCAGCGCGTCGTCGCCGATCGACTGGAGTCCACGCTCGATCGCCGCGATCGCGGCGTCGATCTCGCGCAGGATCTCGTCGCGAGACACGTCGCGCCGCGCGAACTCCGCATCGCGATCGCGCACGTAGCCGGTACCGCCGAGCACCGCACCGATGAAGTGCTGGAGGTTGCCGGCGATGTGGAGCGCGAGC
>DATAIS010000157.1:0-17572 GCA_036262535.1 Gemmatimonadaceae bacterium
CGACGACGTGAGCCGGAGCGAGAAGGGCGAGGACGGCGGCGCATCGCGCGAGCAGGTTGTTCATCTTCATTGGCTTCAGTTGGTTCGACGGACGACGCCGAGCGGCAGGGACTGCGGGACCGCGCGTCGAGCGCGCCGGAATCGTCAAGGCGAGGGTCGCGCGACGGTGGTCACGACCGGCGCCGGTCGAGGAGCTCCGACGTCGCGCTCCCATGCGGCGATCGACGCCGCGAGCTTCGCCACTGTCTGCGGATACTTCGCGGTGAGGTCGTTGCGCTCACCGGGATCGGCGACGACGTCGAAGAGATAGAAGTTGGGTCCCTCGCGGAAGAGCTTCCACCGCCCCGAGCGCACCGCGCGCTGCTCCGTTGGCCGGAGCCGTCGCCAGAAGAGCTGCCGCTCCACCGTCGGTGCGCCGCGCAGCACCGGCATCAGGTCCATGCCGTCGACCTTCAGCTCCGCCGGCACGGGTGATCCGGTCGCGGCGAGAACCGTCGCCGTGAGGTCCATGGTGATCGCGACCTGGCGCGTCGTCCTGCCTCCGGCGATCCGCGCCGGCCAGCGCATGAGCAGCGGAACGCGGATCCCGCCCTCCCAGAGGGAGCTCTTGCGCTGCGCGAGGGGCGCGTTGCGCGAGAGCCATTCGCCACCGTTGTCGCTCGTGAAGATGACGAGCGTGTTGCGCGTCAGCCCGTGGCGCGCGAGCGCGGCGAGGATCTCGCCGACGCCGCGGTCGGCGCGCTCGAGCATCCGCACATAGTCGGCGCGGGTCACCGCGGCCGAGTCGGCTGCACCGTCGTAGAGGCTCTGGTCTCCTGCCCTCCCCGGCGCGGCGCGGTGTCGCGTGTCGTCGGGCATGCCGGGCACCTGGAAGGGCCAGTGCACCGCGTTGTACGCGACCTCGAGGAAGAATGGCGACGACGCGTGCGCGTCGACGAAGCGTACCGCGCGGCCGGTGATGGTGTCGGTGAGGTAACCCTTCACCTCGACCGGCGTCGTGTTCTCGTAGAGGTCGGGCGTTCCATCCCCGCGAATGTGGGCGTAGTAGTCGAGGGCGCCGCCAAGGAAGCCGAAGAATTCGTCGAAGCCGTGCGCGTTAGGCCCCATCTCGGGCTTGAAGCCTAGGTGCCACTTGCCGATGAGCCCCGTGGCGTAGCCATTCCGCTTGAGGAGCGCCGGGAGCGTTCGTCCGGTGGGTGGCAGGTACAGGCCCGTGTCCGTGGCGACGGAGCCGAGCGGCCACTCGATCCCCCACCGCTGCTGATACTGCCCGCTGATGAATCCCGCGCGTGTCGGGGAGCAGTTCGACCCGTTCGCGTAGGCGTCGGTGAACCGCACGCCCTCGCGGGCGAGGCGGTCGAGGTTCGGCGTTCGCGCGTCGGGAGCGCCGTAGCTGCCGATGTCGCCGTAGCCCAGGTCGTCCATGATGATGACGACGACGTTAGGCCTGTCGTCGCGGCGTTGCGCCTCGATGGGGAGCGCGGTCGCGGCGGCGAGGA
Source organism: Gemmatimonadaceae bacterium (assembly GCA_036262535.1). Taxonomy (GTDB): domain Bacteria; phylum Gemmatimonadota; class Gemmatimonadetes; order Gemmatimonadales; family Gemmatimonadaceae; genus JABFXC01. The sequence goes on from DATAIS010000157.1 coordinate 1,500, forward strand.
GGAGGAGAGCTGCGAGGGGGCGCGGCGTCATCGCGACACTCCGGAAGAGGGCGGGCCCCAAGCATGCAGCCGGAGCCCCGCTGCGTCCAGCGTGCGCCACGGCGCTTGACGCCGGACGCTGGCCGGGGACATTCAGCTTCGACGCCCCGTCAGCCACCCGCACGGAGGTCCCATGTATCTCATCCGCGAGATCATGTACTGCAAGCCGGGCAAGGTACGCCCGATGGTGGAGAAGTTCCTCGCGATGTCCAAGCTCGGCCCGAAGGTGGGGATGCCGCCGATGCGCGTCATGACCGACTTCAGCGCCGAGCGCTACTGGACGATCGTCGCCGAGATGGAGGTCAACGACCTCCAGTCGTTCGAACGGATGATGTCCCAGCCGCAGGGGTCGGCGGAGGACATGAAGAAGATGGAGGAGCTCATGAAGGGCTACCACGACCTCGTCGACTACGGGAAGCGCGAGATCTACAAGATCGAGGGGTGATCGTTCGGCGATGAAGACCGAGCGCCAGAAGATGCTCGCCGGGGAGCTCTACGATCCGATGGATCCGGACCTCGTCGCGGCACGCACGCACGCCCGGGATCTGTGCCAGGATCTCAACGCGACGCGCGAGTCGCAGGCGGCGGAGCGGCGGCGGATCCTGCGCGAGCTCTTCGGCAAGGGCGGCGACACGGTCTGGATGCAGCCCCCCTTCTTCTGCGACTACGGCACCAACATCGAGCTTGGCGAGCGCGTCTTCTTCAACTTCAACTGCGTCGTCCTCGACGTCTGCCCGATCCGCATCGGCAGCTTCACCCTCTTCGGCCCCGCGGTGCAGATCCTGACGCCGATGCATCCGCTGAACGCGGAGCTCCGCCGCAAGGAGGAGTTCGGGAAGCCGATCGAGATCGGCTCCGACGTCTGGGTCGGCGGCGGCGCGCTCATCCTTCCCGGCGTGACGATCGGCTCGCGCACCGTCATCGGCGCCGGGAGCGTCGTGACACGCGACATCCCCGACGGCGTGTTCGCCGCGGGGAATCCATGCCGTGTGATCCGCCCGATCACCGAGTGACGGCGGGGGGGCCGAACGCGCCCTAGAGATTCCGCCGCTTCAGCTCTTCCACTGCGTGATCCACCGCGCGTGCCGTGAGCGCCATGTAGGTCAGCGATGGGTTCACGCACGAGTTGCTCGCCATGCAGGCGCCGTCCGTCACGAAGAGGTTTGGCACGTCGTGGGCCTGGTTCCACTCGTTGAGCACCGAGGTCTTCGGATCGCGTCCCATCCGGGCCGTGCCCATCTCGTGGACGCTGAACCCCATCGGCGCGTCGTCGTCGTATGTCCGCACATTGGTACAGCCCGCTGCCTCGAGCATCTCGGCGGCCTGCGTCTTCATGTCCTCGCGCAGCGCCTTCTCGTTGTCGCTCCACGACCAGTGGATGTTCACGAGCGGAATTCCCCACTCGTCCCTGCGCTCGGCGTCGAGGCCGATGTGGTTCTCGTGCCGCGGCAGACACTCGCAGTAGCCCTGCATCGTCATTCGCCACGCCCCCGGCTCGCGCAGCGTCGCCTTGAGCGCTTCGCCGATTCCCGGGCGCGCCATGCCGCGCTCCCACCCTTCCCTGCTCGCGCCCGACTGGATGCCATAGCCGCGCAGGAAGCCGAGCTTGTCCGAGTCGGGCCCGCGCAGATTGCGGAAGCGCGGCGTGTACGTGCCCGTCGGCCGCCGGCCGTAGACGTATTCGTCGTCATGGCCCGGGACCGCCCCCCGCGCGCCCGCCTTCGAGAGATGATCCATCAGATTGTGTCCCACCTCGCCGCTCGAGTTCGCGAGGCCATTGGGGAATCGCCGCGACGTCGAGTTGAGGAGGATCTGCGCCGTGCCGATCGTCGACGCGTTGAGGAAGACGAGTCGGCCATGGTACTCGCGCGCCTGCTTCGTCTTCACGTCGATCACGCGCACCCCGGCGGCGCGATCACGCTTCTCGTCGTACAGCACGCTCTCGACGATCGCGTCGGTGACCACCGTCAGGCGCCCGGTGCGCCGGGCGGCGGGAAGCGTCGAGCTGAGACTGCTGAAGTACGCGCCGAAGCTGCAGCCGCGCGCGCACTGGTTACGCGCCTGGCAATGCGTGCGCCCCTCGTGATCGCGCGTCAGGTTGGCGACCCGCGTCATCGTCAGATGTCGCCCCGGGAACTCCCGCTCGAGCTTCGCCTTGAGGGCGCGCTCCGCGCAGTTCATCTCCCAGGCCGGGAGAAGCTGCTGGTCCGGAAGATGGGCGATGCCGAGATTCTCGCCGGCGACGCCGATGAAGCGTTCGACATGATCGTACCAGGGCGCGAGATCCCGGTACCGGATCGGCCAGTCCACGCCATGGCCGTCGCGAAGATTCGCTTCGAAGTCCAGGTCGCTCCACCGCCAGCAGGCGCGCCCCCAGAGCAGGCTGCGACCGCCGAGGTGGTAGCCACGAATCCAGCGGAACTCCCTGTCGCCGGCGGTCACATAGGGATGTTCGCGGTCGTTGACGAAGAAGTGCCGCGTCGTCTCGCCGAAGGCATAGTTCTTCGACTGGATGGGGTAGTCGCGCGCGTAGAGCTCGCGATCGCCGCGCCCCCGGTGGGGAAGCTCCCACGGCGGGAGCCATTCCGTGACGTAGTCCTTCCCGTGCTCCACGTGGCGCCCGCGCTCGACGACCAGCGTGCGCAGCCCTTTCTCCGTCAGCTCCTTCGCCGCCCAGCCGCCGGTTATCCCCGAGCCGACGACGATCGCGTCGTATTCGACGTCAGGCTTCATACCGCCCAGGTCCGTGTGTCGGATGACAGAGGGACGCATGGGTCGAAGCGCCCGGGCACCTGGACGTAGCGCAGCTCCTTCGTCGCGCCCGGCTCGGAGGTGTAGTAGCCGAGGAGGGTGAGCTCCTTCATCGTGCGGAACCAGTGCGGCTCCCGCCGCGCTGGGGATGGTTCGCTCCTTGTCTGCGTGGCGGCAGGCGACCCGGTTCCGCCACGCTCGGTCTCCGACGCGTCAGCCTGCGGGACGGGCGCCGGCGGGAACGCGTCGACGTCGAGCGCCGTGAGCAGCGCGAGCTGCTCCGCCGCGGTGCAGCGGACGAAGCTGCGTCCGTGAGCGCGCTGTGCGCGTGTGTCCAGATCACGCAATCCCTCGAGCACGCGCCGGCGGTCGTCGGGCGAGTAGTACTCTGCCATCATGATGTCGATGAAGCGATGGACGCCGACGTCGCGCGCGCCGGGCGTGTCGGTGGCGGGGAGGATCCGGTCGGCGACGGTCGCGACCAGCTCGCCCTGCTCGGCGGAGAATGCGCGCGGCTTCCACGCCCTCGTCGCGCTTTCTCCCTGGCTGCAGCCCGCGAGGACGCCGGCGATCGCCGGCGCCGAGAGCGTGCCACCGAGGAGGAGCGCGACGCGGCGAAGGGCCTCGCGGCGGTCGATGGCGTCGGCCGGTGTCGTCATGTCGTCAGCTCGCCCGTCAGACGGCGGCAAGGTAGCGCTCCTTCGTCAGGGCGAGCACGGTGTCGAGCGGAGTGTCCCACAAGGCCTGGTTGAAGATCTCGACCTCGATCGGCCCGGCGTAACCGGCGCACTCGACCGCGAAGCGCAGGCGCCGCAGCTCGATCACCCCGTCACCCATCATCCCCCGGTTCATGAGGACGTTCTGCGCCGGAACGAGCCAGTCGGAAACGTGGAATCCTGCCAGTCGTGGTGCGGCGGTCTCGATCTCGGCGAAGACGTCGGGGTCCCACCAGATGTGATATACGTCGGCGATCACGCCAACGCTGGATTCGTCGAAGCGCTCGGCGAGCCGCCGCGCTTCACGGAGCGTCGTGATGCACGAGCGCTCCGCCGCGAAGGCGGGGTGGAGCGGCTCGATCCCGAGCATGATTCCGCGCTCGGCGGCGTAGGGCGCGAGCCGCGTGATCCCCTCCTCCACCATTGCCCGTGCCGCGGCGATGTCCTTGTCGGCCGCCGCTCCGCAGACGAGCACGAGCACCGGCGCCCCGAGCGCGGCCGCTTCGTCCACCGCGCGCCGGTTGTCGTCGATTCGCGCCTCTCGTGCCGCGGTGGTCGCCGCGGGAAACATTCCGCCGCGGCAGACGCTCGACACGCGCAGGCCGGCGTCGCGCACGAGTCGCGCCGCCCTCTCGAGTCCCACTTCGGCGAGCTTGTGCCGCCAGACGCTGAGCCAGGGGATGCCGTGGCGCGCGCACCCCTCGACGACCTCCTCCAGACTCGAGCGCTCGGCGGTGATCTGATTGAAGCTGAGCCGCGACAGGTCGCGCAGCGGTGCTGCGTCGCGACGGATCATTCCACCCCCGCGACCGCGAGGACACGCCGCATGCGCGATGCGGCGAGCTCGGGGTCCACGATCAGTCCCGCCGCATCGGCGAGTCGCAACAGCTCGGCGAGGTGCGTCACCGATCGCCAGCTCTCCGCCCCGCCGATCATCCGGAAGTGCCGCTGATGGCCGTTGAGGTAGGCCAGAAACACGATGCCCGTCTTGTACGCGTACGTCGGGCGCTGAAAGATGTGGCGCGAGAGGGGGATCGTCGGGGCGAGGATCGCGCGATAGCGCTCGACATCGCCGGCGTCGAGCGCCCGCAACGCTCCCGCTGCGGCGGGCGCGATCGCGTCGAAGATTCCGAGCAGCGCGTCGCTGTGCCGCCCGCCCTCGCCGAGGATGAGCCGATCGTAGTTGAAGTCGTCGCCGGTGTACATCCGGACGCCCTCGGGGAGCCGTGCCCGCATCTCGACCTCGCGGTCGGCGTCGAGGAGCGAGATCTTCACCCCGTCGACGCGCGTCCGATGCTCGCGGATGACGTCGAGGCAGACCGACATCGCCTCGCCGACGTCGCGGGTCCCCCAGTAGCCGCGGAGCTGCGGGTCGAACATGTCGCCGAGCCAGTGGATGATCACCGGCTCGCGGACCTGGCGGAGGATCGTCGCGTAGACGCGGCGGTAGTCGTCGGCCGATCGTGCACTGCGGGCGAGGGCGCGGCTGGCCATGAGGATGACGCGACCGCCGTGCTTCTCCACTTCCGCGACCTGTTCCGCGTACGCCGCTTCGACGTCGGCGAGGGCGATCTCGCCGCTGGCCGCCAGCTGGTCGGTTCCCGCGCCACAGGCGATTCGCCCGCCCTCCGCCCGCGCCTCGGCGATCGAACGACGGATCAGCTCCCGCGCGGCGGGCCAGTCGAGGCCCGTCCCGCGCTGTGCGGTGTCCATGGCTTCGGCGACGGCGAGGCCGAGCGACCAGAGGTGGCGGCGGTATGCGAGCGTCGCGTCCCAGTCGATCGCCGGACTGCCTAACGGGTCGGCGTCGGCGAGCGGATCGCAGACGACGTGAGCCGCCGCGTAGGCGACGCGGCTGCGGATCGGGCCGGCCGGCTCGGGCCAGACGGTCGGACCACGCAGCGCGTGGTCCGCGACACCGCCGTCAGCGCGCGGCAGCCGTACGACTGGCGTCATCGACGCTCCGTTGCCGCCCGTCGGCGCGCGCGTCGAGCGCCGGCACGTCGAGCCAGCGGCGCTCCTGCCACGAGCGAAGTCCGAGCTCGGCGAGCTGTACCCCTTTCGCCCCCTCGAGGAAGTCGTGCGGGAAGGCTGCGTCGACCGCCACGTGACGCAGGAACATCTCCCACTGCACCTTGAACGCGTTGTCGAATTCGGCGTTGTCGGGCACGTCCTCCCAGTGGGAACGGAAGTCGAAGGGGTTGGGCACGTCCGGGTTCCAGGTCGGGCGCGGCGTGTTGACGCGGTGCTGCGTCCTGCAGCCGCGGAGCCCGGCGACCGCGCTGCCTGACGTGCCGTCGACCTGGATCCAGAGCAGCTCGTCACGATGGACGCGCACCGCCCATGAGGAGTTGAACTGCGCGACGATCTCCCCCCCCGCGCCCTCGAGAAGGAAGGTGCCGTAGGCGGCGTCGTCCGCGGTCGCGTCGTAGCGGCGGCCGCGCTCGTCGACGCGCTCCGGGATGTGCGTCGCGCCCAGGCACTGCAGCGACCGCACCTCGCCGAAGGTCTGGTCGAGCAGATAGCGCCAGTGCGCGAACATGTCGACGATGATCCCGCCTCCGTCCTCCTTCCGGTAGTTCCACGACGGACGCTGCGCGGATTGCCAGTCGCCCTCGAAGACCCAGTACCCGAACTCGCCGCGGACGCTGAGGATGCGGCCGAAGAACCCGCTGTCGACCAGCCGCTTCAGCTTCCGGATCCCCGGAAGAAAGAGCTTGTCCTGCACGACTCCGTGCTTCACTCCCTGCCGCCGCGCGAGCGAGAGGAGCTCCAGCGCCTGCGCCGTCGTCGTCGCGAGCGGCTTCTCGCAGTAGACGTGCTTCCCGGCGGCGATCGCGCGCGCGACGTGGCCGGCGCGGAGGCTGGTGAGGGTAGCGTCGAAGTAGATGCTGTCGTGCGGGTTCGCGAGACAGGCGTCGAGGTCGGTGGAGACACGCGCGATGTCGTGCGCGGCGGCGATGGACTCGAGGCGCTCGCGGTCACGCCCGACGAGAATGGGATCGGGCATCAGGCGCTGGCCGTCAGGCAGCGCGACCCCGCCCTGACGCCTGATGGCGACGAGAGAGCGGACGAGGTGCTGGTTCAGCCCCATTCGCCCCGTGACGCCGTTCATGATGATGCCGATCGATCGCGTGCTCATTGATTCCTCGCGACCGCCCCACGGCCCGGCGCGCCCTGCCGCGGAAGAAACGCGATCGCGACCGCGCCGGCGACGGCGAACGCGACGAGGGTGGAGAACCCGGTGACATAGCTCCCCGTCCTGTCGTGCATCCTGCCGACGAGCATCGGCGCGACTGCCTCGGCGACGCCGTCGGAAGTGAGCACGACGCCCATCACGCGTCCGAGCACGCGGAGCCCGAAGAGCTCCGCTGCCATCAACGGAATGACCATGTACTCGCCGCCGAGCCCGATGCCGAAGATGATCGCGAAGACATACAATGCCCCGCGGCTCGGGTTGGTGATGAGGATCGGGATCGATGCCGCGACGAGCACGTAGATGAGGAGCATCACGTGCTTCTTCGCGATGCGGTCGGCGAGCCAGCCCATCCCGAGCCGCCCGAAGAGGCTCGCGGTGAGCACGAGCGAAGCGATGCGCGCCGCGTCGGCCTGTGTGAAGCCGTGATCGAGACTGAGATAGAGCTTGAGATGCTGGTTGGTGCCCCCGACTGCGGCGATCGAGCACATGCTGCCGATCGCGAGCAGGTAGAACGCCGGCTTGCGGAAGACCGCGCCCACGGGCGCGGCGGGCAACGGGGGCGACGCGTCGGTCGCGCGTGCCGGCGTCGCACCGTCCGGCGACTCCTTCACGAAGAGTGCAAGGGGCAGCGCGACGACGGCGATCAGCACGCCGATCGCGCGGAGCGCACCCTGCCAGCCGAAGAGGCGTGTGAACCAGACGCCGAGGAAAGGCACCAGCGCGCCGCCGAGGCCGATGCCGAGATAGGCAAACCCCATCGCGCGGCCACGCGTCCGTCCGAACCAGCGCGACAATAGCACCTGATTGGGGAGCGGCCCGCCGCAGACGTAGCCGAGTGCATTGAAGAGGTAGAAGAAGTAGAACCCGCCCAGGGTGTGAATGGAGCCAAGACCGACGAGCGCGATGACGGCCATGACGATGCCGGCGATCATCAGTCGACGCGGGCCGAAGCGGTCGACGATCCAGCCGGCGAAGAACCCGAAGAGTGGTCCGACGACGAGCTTGCTCAGCGCGTTCCCCGAAGTCACCTGCGCGCGAGTCCAGCCGAAGTCGCGCACCATGAAGTCGTAGAAGAAGGGAAGCCCGTAAAGCGCCAGCCCGACGATGGCGAAGAGCGCGAAGAACGAAGTCGCCGCGACCTGGATCTGTGCGCCGCGCCGCGTCTCCTCGACGAGGGAGGGACGCGTGGGTTCGGCGACGGCGGTCGGAGGAGCGGTCACTCGGAGCGAGAGCGGCTGGCAACTGGTCGGGGTTTACTGCATCGTTCCAGTAGAGCGAAGTACAACCTGCCCGTCCGCCTCGCAAGAGCGGAGCGTCCTCGCCGTGATGCCACTCCCCCTCGCGCCTCCCCCGGCCGTCGCCAAAGCGCCAGCCGGACGCCGCGCATGACGCTGCACGTCGGGATCATCGGCGGCGGCAACATCAGCGACACGCACGCTCGCGCCGCGCTCGAGACGGACGGAATCGAGCTCGCGGGCTACTGGGGGCGAAACCCGGCTCGCACGGCACGCCTCGCCCGGGAGTACGGCGGACGCGTCTTCAGCAGCGTCGATGAGCTGCTCGATCACCGGCCGCTCGACGCAGTCATCATCGGCACGCCGTCGGGAGCGCACGCCAGCTACGGAACGGCCGCGGCGCGTCGCGGGCTCCACGTTCTCGTCGAGAAGCCGCTCGACGTCAGCACGGAGCGCATCGACGCGCTCATCGCCGAGTGTGACGGCGCGGGCGTGCGGCTCGGAGTGATCTACCAGGATCGCGCCGCCCCCGCGCTCGCCTGGCTGCGGCGATTCATCCTCGATGGGAATCTGGGGGACGTCTTTCTCGTATCGGCGTCCGTGCGCTGGTACCGCCCACCCGGGTACTACGCGGCATCGCCGTGGCGCGGCACATGGGCGCTCGACGGAGGCGGCGCGCTGATGAACCAGGGGATTCATACTGTCGATCTCCTTCTCTGGCTGTTCGGCGACGTTGCGAGAGTGTCGGCAGCGACGCGCACCGCCCTGCATGCCATCGAGGTCGAGGATACGGTGGTTGCCTGCCTGGAGCTCGCCTCGGGCGCGGTGGCGACGATCGAGGCGACGACGGCCGCGTACCCCGGGTTCCCCCGTCGGATCGCGATCACGGGTACGGAAGGGACGGTGGTCGTCGAGCACGACCGCGTCGCGTCGGTGCAGCTGCGGAAGGACGGAGGCCATGCGCCGCCCCCGGACGAGGGGAGCGCCAACGCGAGCGCGAGCTCGCCCGTGGTCGGCGACGTCCGCGGTCACGCGCGCGTGCTCGCCGACTTTGCCGCGGCGGTGGCGAGCGGCGGGCCGCTGCTCTGCGAGGGCCGCGACGGTCGGCGGAGCGTCGCGCTCGTCGAAGCGATCTATCACGCGGCGCGAGCCGGCACGGCGGTCGCGCCCGGCGACGTGGGCGCGGCCCGGTGAGCGACCGTCGGCGATTCCTGGGCGGGCTCGCTGCGTTAGGCATCGGAGCGCCTGCGCTCGGCGGTGCACGCGCGGCGACCGGCGAGGTGGCGCCGGACGGCGCGACGGGAGCGGAGGATCGGGCATACTGGGTGAGGGTTGCGACGCGCCTCGCCGAGCCCGTACTGGCCAGCCTCGCCGCCGGGAGGCTGCGCGCGACGATGCCGGTCGAGGTGCGGCCCGGCGGCTCGGCGTCGCGCCGCGACTACGCGCATCTCGAGGCGTTAGGCAGGCTGCTCACCGGGCTCGCCCCGTGGCTCGAGCTGGGGGGAGACGCGACCGCCGAGGGGGTGTTGCGTGCCCGCTACGGCGATCTCGCGCGCGCGGCGATCCGGAGCGGCACCGACCCCGCCTCGCCGGACTACCTCAACTTCTCGCGCGGTGGGCAGCCGCTCGTCGACGCGGCCTTCCTCGCTCACGCCCTCCTCCGCGCGCCGCGCGAGCTGTGGGCGAAGCTCGACGCCGCGACGCAGGAGCGGCTCGTCACGGCACTGCGGTCGACCCGCGTCATTCGGCCGTCGTTCAGCAACTGGCTCATGTTCAGCGCGATGATCGAGGCGGCGCTGAAGGCGGTCGGCGCCGATTGGGATCGGATGCGCGTCGACTACGCGCTGCGCCAGCACGAGCAGTGGTACAAGGGAGACGGCGTCTATGGCGACGGCCCCGCGTTCCACTGGGATTACTACAACAGCTTCGTCATCCAGCCGATGCTGCTCGACGTGCTCGCCACGGTCGGGAGCGATACTCCCGAGTGGCGCGCGCTCGCGGAGGAGGTACCGAAGCGCGCCCGCCGATACGCCGCGGTGCAGGAGCGGCTCATCTCACCGGAGGGCACCTTTCCGCCGATCGGACGCTCACTCGCGTACCGATTCGGCGCCTTTCAGCTCCTCGGGCAGATGGCGCTTCGACGGGAGCTGCCGGAGGGCGTGACGCCGGCGCTGGTCCGCTGCGCGCTCACGGCGGTGATCCGGCGGATGATCGAGACCCCTGGGACCTTCGACGCGAGCGGCTGGCTCACGATCGGCTTCTGCGGTCATCAGCCGTCGATCGGCGAGCGGTACATCTCGACGGGCAGCGTCTACCTCTGCGCTGCGGGCCTGTTGCCTCTCGGCCTCCCGGCGAGCGACGAGCTCTGGACCGCGCCCGCCGCCGACTGGACGGCGCGCCGGATCTGGAGCGGACACGACGCGGAGCCGGATCACGCCCTGTAGAGCGCAGAGGCGTGGCGATTCGTGACGATTCCAGGTCGCGGAGACCGCGATGAGACTCCCCCGTCGGGAGCCGCGCGCGCTTGCAGGGTCTGTTGCCTCGCTGCATCGTTAGCCCGTACTAAATCGTTTAAGCACATCCACTCCGGCGCCTGCTCGTCCCGCTTCCCGCCATGCGCTTCGCGGTCGGCATCGTATTCTTCCTCGCGCTCGCACCACCGTCGGTGGCGCAGAGCGCGGGCGGGAGTGCGGAGGAGATACCCCTCGCGTGGGCACCGGCGGCGGATGGGGTCTGGAGGGCCGTCGCTGGAGCGCCAGAGGCGATCTCGCTCCTTGCCGCCGCCGGGGCGCAGCCGCGGCTCGAGGCGCTGGCGCGGATGCCGCGCGTCGACTTCCCGTTCGCGCGGCCGAAGCTCCGCGCTTTCCGGCGCGACGGGAAGCTCTACCTCCGGATTCCGCTCGAGCGCAGCGAGCAGCTCTATGGCCTCGGGCTCAACTTCAAGGCGCTGCAGCAGCGGGGGACGGTAAAGGAGCTGCACGTCGACCACTACGGAGGATCCGACAACGGGCGCACCCATGCGCCCGTTCCGTTTTACGTCTCCAGCGCCGGCTACGGCGTGCTCGTGGATGCCGCACGCTACGTCACCGTATACGCGGGCACGGCGGTGCGGCGAGACAGCGATCATCCGCCGCCGGTGAAGGATCGCAACACCGACCGCAGCTGGTCGTCGATGCCGCTCTCGGACGCGGTCGAGATTCTCGTCCCCGCGAGCGGCGCGACGCTCTACGTCTTCGGCGGACCGACGACGCTCGATGCCGTGCGGCGCTACAACCTGTTCTCCGGCGGTGGAGTCCTGCCGCCGAAGTGGGGGCTCGGCTTTCTGCACCGGACGCCCTCGCTCTTCACCGCCGGCCAGGTGCTCGCCGAGGCCGACGAGTTCGCGAAGCGCGGCTTCCCGCTCGACGTCGTCGGCCTCGAGCCCGGATGGCAGAGCGCCGCCTATCCCGGAACCTTTGCGTGGGATGCGCAGCGCTTCCCCGATCCTGCGGGGTTCATGCGCGCGATGCGCAGCCGTGGCGTGCGCGTGAACCTGTGGATCAATCCCTACGTCGCGCCGCGCGCGGAGTTCTACAAGGCGGTCGAGCCGTTCTCCGCCTCGCATACCGTCTGGACGGGAATCGTTCCCGACTTCACGCTGCCGCAAGTGCGCACGCTCGTGCTCGACTACTTCCGCAGGGAGCATCTCGCCCTCGGCGTCAGCGGCTACAAGATCGACGAGGTGGACGGCTACGACCGCTGGCTCTGGCCCGATCACGCCGAGTTTCCCTCGGGGCTGAGCGGCGAGCAGATGCGCCAGATCTATGGCGTCGTCCTCCAGCGCGCGACGGCGGAGATGTTCCGCGCGCAGGATCAGCGTACATGGGGGCTCGTGCGCGGCTCCAACGCCTGGGCGGCGGCGCTGCCGTATGTCATCTACAACGACTCCTACAGCCATCCGGACTTCATCACCGCGCTGGCGAGCAGCGGGTTTGTCGGTGTGCTCTGGACGCCGGAGGTTCGATCGTCGAAGACCGGTGAGGAATGGCTGCGGCGCATGCAGTCGGTCTGCTTCTCTCCGCTCGCGATGCTCAACGCCTGGGCCGATGGCACGAAGCCATGGTCCTTCCCCGAAGTCGAGGGCGCGGTTCGCGACGCGATGCTCCTGCGAGTGCGGCTGCTGCCGTATCTCTATTCGGCGTTCGCGCGCTACCACTTCGACGGGACGCCCCCCTTCCGCCCGATGGCGCTCGAGCCGGGATTCCGCGTCGACGACGAGGAACGGACGGCGACCGTCAGCTCGACCGACGACCCGTATGCTGCCGCGACCCGGCGCGACGTGAAGGACCAGTTCATGGTCGGCGCCGACCTGCTCGTCGCGCCGATGTTCGCCGGCCAGAGCTCGCGCACCGTCATCCTCCCCGACGGCAAGTGGTTCGACTTCTACAGCGGCGCATTCGTCGGCGGGAGCGCGGTCGTCACGGTCACACCCGGTCTCGATCGCATTCCGCTCTTCGTGCGTGACGGGGCGATCGTCCCGCTGATCGCGGGGAATCCGTTGCGGGCGCCCGCGGCCGGTGAGCGCGTCGACCTCGAAGTTCGCCACTACGGTACCGCTCCAGGGCGCTTCGACCTCTACGACGACGACGGCGTGACCTTCGGCTACGAGCGCGGTGCATTCTCCTGGACGACGCTCGCCGTCGCGCCGGACCGCCGCGGCGTGCTCCGCGGCTCGGTCGTTCGCCCGGCGCGCGGCAGGCCGTTCGGCTACGGCGAGATCCGCTTCACGATGATGACCCGCTCTTCCCGGGACGCGGCGCGTCCGACTACCACACCCTAACGCTCGTTGCCGATGCGCATCCGCTGCGCGGCCCTCTGCCTCACGTTCCTCACCGCTCCCCCGGCTGTCGTCGCTGCGCAGGCGCGCTCGCCACAGCGGGGAGCCACGGTCGACTGGCCGGCATTTCTCGGACGGCACGACATGATCTGGGAGCGCCTCCCGCGCGGGTGGGGAGAGAGCGTCTTCATCGGCAATGGCGTGCTGGGCGCCACGATCGACGCCGGCGACGGGCGGCTCGGCTGGACGATCAACCGCACCGACGTCGTGCACGAGTCGTCGCGCTTTCCGGTCGGGCGCGTCGTCCTGAGGACGGCGGGGGCCGTCCGAGGCGGCAACGCGCGGTTGACGCTCTGGGATGGCGAGGCGAGTGGCACGGTGATGACGGACAGCGGCGAGGTGCGGTGGCGCAGCTTCGTCGCCCGCACCCCGTCGGTGATCGTGATCGAGCTCGATGGTCGCGGCCGAGAGCGAGCACCGGCGCTCGACTGGGAGCCGGCCGAAGCGCGCCCGCCGCGGAAGGTCGCGCGCAAGGAGCCCTTCGCCGACACCGACCTCCACCCCGTGGCGGCGGTGCAGCGCGCGGCCGGCGAGATCACGAGCGTGCAGCGCTTCATCGGCGGCGATGCACACGCCGAGTCGATCCGGCGCGGGGCGGCAGGGGCGGGGCCGCGGGCCTTCAACGTCGCGATCGGCTACGGCCGCACCGGCGAAGCAGCGCTTCGCGAGGCGCGCGCCGCGACCTCCGCCGCCGTCAGGCAGGGAGCTCGATCCCTCGCCGCGGCGACGCGCACGTGGTGGCACGACTACTATCGGGCGAGCTTCCTCTCCTTCCCCGACCGGCGGCTCGAGGGATACTACTGGATCCAGATCTACAAGCTCGGCGCGGCGATGCGCGCCGACGGACCGATCCTCGACCTCGCGGGTCCCTGGTACCGCCACACGCCATGGCCGGCGATCTGGTGGAACCTCAACATCCAGCTCACCTATTCGCCACTCTTCCGCGCCAACCGCCTCGGCCTCGCCGAGTCGCTCTTCCGTGGTCTCGACCGCGGCCGCGAGACGCTGATCGCGAACGTCCCCGAGCGGCTGCGCGGCGAAGCGGCCGCCATCGGGCGGAGCTCCGGTCCCGATCTCGTCCGCAAGGTGGATCTCGCCACCGCGCAGAGCGATGCCGCGAAGGAGATGGGGAATCTCCCGTGGACCATGTACTACTACTGGGTCCACTACCGCTACCAGATGGATGACGCGATCCTCCGCGACCGCGTCTATCCGCTCCTCGAGCGCGCGATCGGCAACTACCTCGCCTACGTCGAGCGCGGTCCCGACGGCAAGTGGCACCTTCCGCCGACGCACTCCCCCGAGCTCGCGACCGTCGCCGACGCGAACTACGACCTCGCGCTGCTGCGCTGGGGGCTGCAGACGCTGATCGCGAGCGCGGAGCGGCTGAAGCTCGACGATCCCCTTCTCCCGAGGTGGCGGGCGGTGCTCGCCGATCTCACGCCCTTCCCCGCCGATTCGTCCGGCTTGATGGTCGGCCGCGACCGCCCCTGGAAGGAGTCGCATCGCCACTTCTCGCACCTCCTCGCGATCTACCCGCTCGCGCTCATCACCCCCGACAGCGCGGCCGGCCGTTCGCTCATCGAGCGTTCGCTCGCGACCTGGGAGCGCGAGCCGTCGCTCTTCCGCGGCTACTCCTTCACCGGAGGCGCGGCGATGCACGCGATGCTCGGCCACGGGGACGCCGCACTGGCGCGGCTCGATGCCTTCCTCGACGCGCCGCGGTACATGGAAGCGAACACCTTCTATGCCGAGTCGGGGCCGGTCATCGAGACGCCGCTCTCCGCGGCGACGACGATGCAGGAGCTCTTCCTCCAGGATTGGGGTAGCACGGTGCGCGTTTTCCCGGCCGTGCCCGACGCATGGAAGGACGCCGCGTTCGACAACCTGCGCGCCGACGGCGCGTTCCTCGTCAGTGCCGTGCGGCGCGACGGCCGCGCGGCGTGGGTGCGCATTCGCAGCCTCGCGGGAGAGCCGCTGCGGGTGAAGGTCGGCGGCTGGGACTCGGCGGTCGTGCGCTCGCATACCGGCGCTCCGCCACGACTTCGCCGGGAGGCGGACGGCGTACTGTCGATCGGCCTCGCCCGCGGCGCCACGATCGTGCTCGCGCCCGACGCTGCATCGCCGCTGCCACGCGTCGCGCCGGTCGCGTTGCCGCCGGCGGCGCGGCACGCGTGGCCGTCGCTCGAGCCCGACACCGCGACGGCCGCGGCGTCCAACCCTTCGGGCATGGCTGCGCAGTCGCGCGCCGACTCGCTCGTTCCCGTGCAGGAGCGCGCCGAGATGAACTGGTGGCGCGAATCGATGCGTACGCGCGACCAGCGCCTCGGGTGGTGGCGCGACGCGCGCTTCGGAATGTTCATCCACTGGGGCGTGTACTCGCAGCTCGGCGGCGTCTGGGAAGGAGAGCCGGTGAGCGGGTACGCGGAGCATATCCAGCGCATCCGGAAGATCCCCGCGGCGGAGTATCGCGCCAAGGCGGTGTCCCGGTTCAACCCGACGCGCTTCAACGCCGACGAATGGGTGCGCACCGCCCGCAACGCCGGCATGCGCTACATGATCATCACGGCGAAGCATCACGACGGCTTCGCGATGTACGAGTCGGAGGTCAGCGACTACGACGTGGTCGACGCCACGCCGTTCAAGCGGGACCCGCTGCGCGAGCTGCGCGATGCGGCGAAGCGGCAGAACGTTCGCTTCGGCTTCTACTATTCGCACGCCTTCGATTGGGGGGACGCCGACGCGCCGGGAAACGACTGGGAGTACGAGAACCCGGGAGGGGACCGGAACCTTCACGGCGGGCGCGAGTGGTGGATCGCCCACCCCGAGCTGGTTGCGAAGGCGCGGCGCTACGTCGACCGCAAGGCGATCCCACAGATCCGCGAGCTGATCCGGCGCTACGACCCCGACATCATGTGGTTCGACACGCCGCACAAGCTTCCGCCCGAGGAGAATCTTCGCATCCTGCGCGCGGCGCGTGAGGCGAAGCCGACGCTCGTGATCAACGGTCGTGCGGTGCAGCCCATTCCCGGCGGTCCCGAGGCGCGCTTCGGCGACTACGCGTCCACCGCGGACCGCCCCGCCGAGCTGCGGCGTCACGAGGGCGACTGGGAGGCGATCCCGACGACGAACGAGTCGTACGGCCATCACCGCATGGATCAGTCACACAAGCCGCCCGAGCATTTCGTGACGCTGCTCGCGAAGGCGGCCGCGCGCGGCGGCAACCTGCTGATGAACGTCGGCCCGATGGGCGACGG
>DATAIS010000158.1:0-6533 GCA_036262535.1 Gemmatimonadaceae bacterium
GATCCACTTCGGCCGCCTCCGCGAGGTCCCCGTCTCCCGCCACGCGGGACTCGGCCTCTGCGTCGTCGCCGCCTGGATGGCCGTCGCCCGCGCGTCGCGCGTCGAGGCGATCGGCATCAAGGTCGGCACCTTCGTCCTCGCCTCGCTCTTCCTGCTGGTCGTCGCGTACTGGTACCGCCGCGAGCGCGAGGCCTAGCGGCGGCGCGACCGTCATCCCTCGCGAGCGCAGCGAGCGATGGGACCTGCTTTCCCTGCGTAGGTGCCTCGGTCGGCTTCACAAGCCGTTCCAGACTTCGAAGGGCTTTGGGGCACGCGGGGCGAGTGAATCTCGCCGGGTCCTCTGCGGCCCCTGCGTTCTCTGTGTGAAAGTCGGCGGACAGAAGCGAGCCCGAGGTCCGCGCGCGGGCGAGGTAGGTCCCAGCAGGCGCTCTGCGCCTGCGGGATGACGAACCTGGCTAGAGTGCGATGTCGCCCTTGCCGCCGCGGCCCTTCGCCTCGCGGAGCTGGCGTGACGATTCGTCCTTCCCTCGCTTCGTCGCCGTAGTGTCACGCGAGACACGCACAGTGACCCCGTCGCCGTCGCGTGTCGCCTCGACGTGAAGGACGTCGCCTTCGCGGGTGCCTTCAGGGAGGATCGCGCGCGGCACGTCGTAGACGCGGTCGCCGTCGTGCTCAACTGAAGCGGTGTCCTCGCCAAGCCGGTCCACGGCCCAGCGGTGAATGCTCGTGCGGTCGGTGTTTCGGGAGCGGGGCATGCGCGGCGGAGCGTTAGGCAGGCGCGCTCGGGCGCTCCGCAGGACGCGTCAGCGCGCCTCGGCGGGGATGCGGGCCTCGACCGCAGCGATCAGCGAGTCGATCGCCGGATGGCGGCGAAGCTCGCGGGCCGCGCGGAGATGGCTCCACGCCTGCGCCGGCTCGCCGCAGCGAATCGCCATGTCGGCGAGCTGGCACTCCATGATGCTGCGATGGTGCGCGCTGCGGAATCCCCACCGCCGCGCCGCGAGCATGTGATCGCGGGCCGGGGCGAGCCGGCCGTCGATCGCGAGCGCGACCCCCTGCAGCCAGTGGTAGTAGCCACGACAGCGCCGGCTGAGGAGCCGCGGCCAGCGCACCGTCCGCACGTGGCTGCGCATCCGCTCGACGTTGCCGAACCGATAGGCCGCGAGCGCGAGCCACACCGACCCTTCGCGGAAGTATCCCCACCAGAGCCAGAGCGTGCACGCCGCCCAGAGCACGGCGAACAGGGCGTGCCCCGCCGCCAGCGCGACGAAGGTGAGCAGGGCAGCGACGAGAGAGGCGAGGAGGCGGAGTCGGAGTGTCAGCACGGAAGCGGACTGTTCTGTTCGTTCAAGTGGGAGACGGAGGACTCGGCGGGGCCGTCACCTGTTCGGCATTCCCTCCCGAATGCAATCCGCTGCTGCGGCTGCGGGCTGAAAAAGTTCTTTACAGTGGTCGCTCCGTCGCCGGCCACAATGTTGTTACCAATCGCGTGGTCGATCCCGCACGGTGGCATGCGGACTGCGCCATTGTGCGTCCCAACGAAAAGGGGATGCAGCGATGAACAGCGACAGCGGCCACACCCAGTCCATCTGGATGGACACCGCCGAGGTCCCGGAATTCCCCGCGCTGGTCGAGGACATCCGCACGGACGTCTGCGTCGTCGGCGCCGGGATCGCGGGGCTCATGACGGCCTGGTTCGTGTCGCGCGACGGCAAGCGCGTCGTCGTCATCGACGACGGACCGGTCGGCGGCGGCGAGACGAGCCGCACGACCGCACACCTCGTCAACGCGTTCGACGACCGGTACTACCTGGTCGAGCAGGAACACGGGGAGCGGGCCGCGCGCCTCACCGCCGAGAGCCACACCGCCGCCATCGACGCGCTCGAGCGCATCGTACGCGAGGAGGGGATCGACTGCGACTTCCGGCGGCTCGACGGCTACCTCTTCCTCAGCGAGGAGGATCGCGAGAAGCACCCCGACATCCTCGAGAAGGAGCTCAAGGCCGCGCGGGACGCGGGCGTCGCGATCGACTGGGCCGACCGGCCGCCGATCGACTTCGGCACCGGGCGCGCGCTGCGCTTCCGCAACCAGGCGCAGTTCCATCCGCTGCGCTTCCTCGGCGGACTCGCGACGGCGCTCGCGAACCGGGGCGTGAAGATCTACACGCGCACGCACGCCGAATCGATCGAAGGTGGGCCGTCGCCGAAGGTGAAGACCTCCGACGGCCGCACGATCACCGCACGTGCGGTGTGCGTCTGCACGAACTCGCCGATCAGCGACTACGTGGTGACTCACATCAAGTCGGCCCCTTATCGCACTTTCGTCATCGCCGCGAAGCTGCGCGAGCCGGTCCCGGTCGGGCTGTACTGGGACACGCCCGACCCGTATCACTACGTGCGCCTGATGAAGGGCGACGGCTCGGCGAACGACTACCTCATCGTCGGCGGCGAGGACCACAAGACGGGGCAGAAGGACGACGCTCTCGAGCGCTTCCGCTGCCTCGAGGAATGGACGCGCGAGCGCTTCCCGCAGGCGGGCGAGGTGAAGTACCGTTGGTCGGGGCAGGTGTTGGAGCCGGCCGACGCGCTCGCCTTCATCGGGCCCAATCCCGATGGCGCGGAGAACGTCTACATCGCGACTGGCGACTCCGGGAACGGGATGACGCACGGTCCGATCGCGGGAATGCTCCTCGCCGACCTGATCGAGGGGCGGCGCAACGCCTGGTCGGAGATCTACGATCCGAAGCGCGTGGCACTGCGCAGTGCCCCCGACATCATCAGGGAGAACGTCAACGTCGCCGTGCAGTACGCCGACTGGCTCAAGCCGGGCGAGGCGGGGAGCGTGGACGACATTCCGCCCGGCGAGGGCGCGATCGTGCGGCGGGGACTGCATCGCGTCGCCGCCTACCGGGACGAGGCCGGCAACATGCACGAGCGGTCCGCGACCTGCACGCATCTTCGTTGCAGCGTGCGCTGGAACTCGACGGAGAAATCCTGGGACTGTCCGTGTCATGGGTCACGCTTCGATCCCTACGGCAACGTCCTCAACGGCCCCGCGCTGAAGGCACTGGGCCCCGCCGAGCCTGAGCACGAGCACCACGAGCCGCGGCCGCAGCGCGCCACCGAGGCGCGCGGGCCCGCGGCCTGAGCACGACCACCCACCACTCTCACGAGGACTGTCATGGCTGGCACGGATCCACGCAACGACAACACCCCGGGCAACGCGTCGCTCGGGCCTAACGCGAAGCCCGCGAGCTCCGGGGCGTCCACGGTCGGCACTTCGCCTGCACTGGGCCTCGGCTACGAGGTTCAGAAGGGCGACACCCTGAGCAAGATCGCCAAGCGCGTCCTCGGCGACGCCTCGCGGTGGAAGGAGATCTGGGAGCTGAACAAGGCCCAGATCCCGAACCCCGACCTGATCCACCCGGGACAGCAGTTGACGATGCCGCCGCGGGCCGACTGAACGGCGGCTATTAGCTGTTAGCTATTAGCGTCGAGCAACTGCGTCCGGATAACGCGCTTTCCGACGCCGTTACTCGACGCTAATAGCTAACAGCCCCGGCTCGTGGCGAGCGGTTGAGCGACGGCGGGAGGGAGCCCAGATTCCCCCCAATGAACGCCCCCTCGCCTACCATTGCAGTTCAGGGTCTGGTCAAGAAGTACGGCGACTTCACCGCCGTTCACGGCCTCACCTTCTCCGTCGCGGCCGGCGAAGTCCTCGGCGTCGTCGGGCCTAACGGTGCCGGGAAGACGAGCACCCTGCACTGCCTCGCGGGGATCAGCCGGGCGAGCGGGGGCAGCGTGGCGATCGCGGGGCACGACATCGTCGAGCAGCCGGTGCAGGCGAAGCGCGAGCTCGCCTTCGTCCCCGACGAGCCGCAGCTCTTCGAGTACCTCACCGTCGACGACCACCTCGCCTTCATCGCCCGGCTCTACGGCGTCCACGACGCGGCGGCGCGCATCGGCCCGCTCCTGGCAGAGCTCGAGCTGTCCGACAAGCGCAACTCGCTCCCGTCCGAGCTCTCGCGCGGCATGCGGCAGAAGCTCGCCATCGCCTGCGCGCTGCTCCATTCGCCGAGCGCCCTCCTGCTCGACGAGCCGCTGACCGGGCTCGACCCCGTCGGCATCCGCCGCATGAAGGCCGCGATCCTCGCCCGTGCGCGCGAGGGTGCCGCGGTCATTCTCAGCTCGCACCTCCTCCACCTCGTCGAGGAGCTCTGCACGCGCATCCTCATCATCCAGGGGGGACGCGCGCTCGCCCTCGGCACGATCGACGAGATCGTCGCCGAGCGGCCACAGCTCGCCGGACGCGGGCTGGAGGACCTCTTTCTCGCCGTCACGGGCCACGACACCGACGCCGCCGGCGGGGGCCTGTGACCGCCGACGCGCTCGCCTTCCTCACGGCGCGTTCGCTCCGCAACCGCGTCCGCGTCCAGATCTCGCGGCTGAAGAACGTGCGGTACCTGCTCGGCCTCGCGTTCATCATCGCCTACTTCGCGCTGGTGATACGCCCCGACCGGCTGATGCGCATGCCGCGCGACCCCTCTGCCATGGGTTTCCCCGCCGCGATCATCTCCGACGTCGTCGCGGGCATCGCGGCGCTCGGCGTCTTCCTGCTCGCCGGCTGGTGGTGGGCGTTCGGCGCGCGGCTCAACGCGATCGCGGTCAGCCCCGCGGAGGCGCAGCTCCTCATCCCGGGTCCCATCTCGCGAACGCAGCTCCTCCTCTACAAGATCGGCCGCTCGCAGCTGGGCATCCTCTTCAGCGCCCTGATCCTCGCGCTGATCACGATGCGTCGCGGCGGCGGCGCGGCCTACGCCGTCGCGCGAGGACTCGGCTACTTCGTCGTCCTCTCCACGCTCTCCCTGCACAAGATCGGCGCGACGCTCACCCGCGCCGGCACACGGCCGCCCGACGCGATCCGCGGCGTGCGGAAGTGGCTCACCGCGGCGGTGGTTACGGTCGTCGTCGCCGTCCCCGTGATCCTGATGGCGCGGCGCGCCGTCGCGTCGTTCCCGACGCGGCTGGATTTCGAGAGCGTCGTGGGCGCGATCTCCGCCGCGCTCGCGGCACCGCCGCTCGGGTGGCTGCTCCTTCCCTTCCGCGCGATGGTAGCCCCGCTCCACGCAAGCTCGCCGGGAGAATGGACGCGCGTGCTCCCGATCGCGATCGCCATCATGCTGCTCCACATCCCGTGGATCCTCGCCACGCGCGCGCCGATCGAGGAGACGGCGATCGCCACGGGAGCGCGCCGCGAGCGCATCAGGGCCGCGATGCGCGCCGCGCGACGGAGTGGTGGTCGCGCCGACGCCGGCGCCCTCTTCCGCGCCATGCGCAACGTCGATCGGGGGCCGGTCGCGGTCCGTCCGGTCTGGGTCAAGCTCCCGCCGCACGGACCAGCATGGGTGGCCGTCGTCTGGAAGAACCTGGTGCCGCTCATGCGTGGCCTGCGCTGGGTGACGGCGCTCTTTGCGCTCGTCATCATCGCCGCGCTCGGTGGTCTCGTCACCTACGTGGAGCTGCAGCGCGGCCGGCCCCTCGACCAGGCAATCGTCACCGCACGCAACGTGATCGGTGTCATGGCTGCCGCAGTCGCGGTGATCTCCGTCCTCGTCGGGCCGCTCTACTCGCGGAACGACTTCCGCGGCGACCTGCCGTACTTGCGCGTCCTGCGCACCCTCCCGCTATCGAGCGCCGAACTGGTCGGCGCGGAGGTGGCGTCGGCGTCGCTGGCACTGCTCGCGGCGCAGGTTCCGATGCTCATCGTCGCCTGGCTTCTACCGACGACACCCTCGTTCGGAACGCGCACGGTGCTCTTCGTCGGCGCCCTTCTCGTGATCACCGTGCTCGACGTCCTCGGCGTGTCGGTGCGCAACGCGATCGCTCTCGCTTTCCCGGGTTGGGTCAAGCTCGGCGGCGACGCGGGCGGCGTCGAGCAGGTGGGCTACAACGTCCTCGGCTCCCTCGGCGCCCTGCTCCTTCTAGGCCTCCTGCTCCTCGCGCCGGTCGGCGCCGCGAGCGCGATCCTCGTCGGGGCCGGCATCACCAGCGCCCGTTCCGTCGCCGTCGGCGCCGCTACCGTCGCCGCCATCGTCGCCTTCCTCGCCATCACCGCCCTCGAGCTGCGGTTCCTCTTCCGATGGTTAGGCACGATCTACGACCACATCGACGCCGGGGAGCTCCTCGAGCCGGCGTGAAGACGGCGTGGTGTTGGTGGCCCGGTTTAACGCGGAGGCGCGGAGGTTCCGCGGAGTCGGCGGAGGACTGCAACCGCAACTACCTGAGGGAACTGCATGGGTCTCTCGCACCGGCCCGGTCAACGCAGAGGCGCAGAGACGCTGAGAGTGCACACCATCAGAGAACTCCCGGCGTGGGGGGTTCCCAAGTATTCAAAAGCTCGAGTCATTTTGGCAAGCGGGGCGAGTTGGTCTCGCCAGGTCCTCTGCGCCTCTGCGAAGCTCTGCGCTCTCTGCGTCAATGCTGTTGCCGTTGCAGTCCTCCGTGTCAACCGGGCCGGTGCAGAGGGCTCTATGA
>DATAIS010000159.1:0-15306 GCA_036262535.1 Gemmatimonadaceae bacterium
GCCCACCCGCCGCGTCGGCGGCACGGGCCTGGGACTCACCATCGCGCACAGCCTCGCGACGCTCCTCGGCGCGAGCCTCACGGCGCGCAGCGAGAAGGGACAGGGTTCGGTGTTTACGCTCAGGCTTCCGAAGGGACAGTCGCTGTCGCACTGACGTCGCGGCCGCCGTGCGGCCAGCTGGTGCGGAGGTGCGAGAGACTGCGTTGCGCGGTGCGGCGGTGCGAAGAGCACTTCCGCACCCTCTTCGCATCCAGGCTAATACGTGGTTCTCCCGACCGATCTCGCCCGGTGAGAGCGGAGTAAGGTCAGCTCGACGAGGGCGACGCCGCGCGCATCAAGACGCCCGCGCTCACCGCACCTTCGCATCGCCGCACCGGCTCCTCTCGAACCTCCGCACCAGCCGCGGCACGGCCGCGGCGAACGCAGTCTAGCGGGTGCAGCTCACCGCTCGTGTCTGCAAGTCGAGTGTGCAAAGCTGCGTCCCGATCCGCATCTGCGCCGTGCGCGTGCCGTCGAAGGTGATCTCGACGTGACGCGTGGCGGTGCGCGACTGGGCTCCGTTCGCGTTCGACGTCACCGTCGTCACCGTCACGTCGTGCGTGATCGTTCCACGGAGCGGGAAGGGGTTCGTGCTCCGCGGGACGGCGAAGCGGAGGCCGGAGATGCGGTCCACGGAGCCGATGCGGACGAGTCGGGTGACACCGTTCTCGGTCGTAAGCATGCTGTCGGCGCGCGTCCCCGTGCCGTTCCAGATCCGCTCGGTCTCGGCCCCGGCGAGACCGCTGATGGTGGTGTTGCGCGACTGGTTCAGCCAGACGGTGCGCGTCGGCCCGCCGATGCTCCCCGTGCGGTACACCTGGAAGTTGACGGAGTCGGTCGTCACCGGATCGTACGCCGTCTGCGCGGACCCGCGGCCGAAGACGGCGAAGGAGCGCTGGATCGTGATCCCCTGCGCCGTGACCACGGTAGGACAGAGGAAGCGCTCGACGACAGACGAGTAGCTGCAGGCAGGCGTCCGCGGAAACACCGGAGTCAGGGCGGCGAAGGCCTCGTCGAGGGCGACCTGCTCGAGGTCGAGGGCCGTCGTCTCGTTGGCGTCGCGCGCGACGTCGTCCGTGATGCTGCGCTGGCCAGGGGCGATGAGCGGCCCGGTCGAGTCGGTGCAGCCAACAGCAAGGGCGAGCACTGCGGCGGCGGCCATGCCGCGGATTGTCCGGATCATCCCATCCTCCTGATGAAGAACGACGCCTCCTCCTGAAGCTAAAGCGGTCGCAAGCGGTGCGCCGCCGCTGCGGGCGCTTCGCCTTGCCCCGCTTGCCCGCCCCCGGTACATATCGGGTTCCGGCCGCTCTCCTTTCCACCGCGACCGCACTTGCCGCAGCGCCATCACCGACGGACAAAGATCGTCTGCACGCTCGGACCCGCCTCGTCGTCCCGGGACCAGCTGCGCGGACTCATGGAAGCAGGGCTGAACGTCGCCCGCCTCAACTTCTCCCACGGGACGCACGACCAGCACCTCGCGCTGATCGAGACGGTCCGCTCCGTAGCCCGGGAGGTCAACTGCCCGGTCGCCATCCTCGGCGACCTCCAGGGGCCGCGCATCCGCGTCGGCGACCTCCCCGCGCCGATGAAGCTCGTCCAGGGCACCGACGTCGTCCTCGTGACTGAGGGCGAGGAGCGGGCGGGCGAGATCCCCGTCACCTACGACCAGCTCGCCCACGACGTCCACGTCGGCGACCGCATCCTGCTCGACGACGGGCTTCTCGAGCTGGTGGTGCTCGACGTCGCGCCGCCGCGCGTGACGGCACGCGTCGTCCACGGCGGGTCGCTCAAGAGCCACAAGGGGATGAACCTTCCCGGCGTGGAGGTCAGCGCGCCGTCGATCACCGAGAAGGACGAAGCCGACATCGCCTTCGCCGTCGAGCAGAAGCTCGAATACCTTGCGTTGAGCTTCGTCCGCCGTCCCGAGGACATCGTCGCGCTGCGGAAGCTCGTGCCGCGCGACATGCTCATCGTCGCGAAGATCGAGAAGGACGTCGCGCTCAACAAGATCGACTCGGTGGTGCGCGAAACCGACGCGGTGATGGTCGCGCGCGGCGACCTCGGCGTCGAGCTTCCGTTCGAGGAGGTGCCGCTCGCGCAGAAGCGGATAATCCAGGTCGCGAACCGGCTCGGGCGCCCCGTGATCACCGCGACCCAGATGCTGGAGTCGATGGTGACGCACCCGCGCCCGACGCGTGCCGAGGCGAGCGACGTCGCCAACGCGATCCTCGACGGCACCGACGCGGTGATGCTGTCCGCGGAGACCGCCGCCGGCGCCTTCCCGCGCCTCGCCGTCGAGGCGATGACGCGCATCATCACCGAGGTCGAGACACACCGCCGGCCGTCCGCGCCGCCGCCGGACCAGATGATCGCCGCCGAGATCAACGCGCCCGTCCCGGCGAAAACGGAGGACGCCATCGCCGCGGCGACGGTCGCCGCGGCGCGCATGATCGACGCTCCCTGCGTCATCGTCTTCACGAAGAGCGGCTTCACGGGCCGCATCGTGAGCTCGTTCCGCCCGAGCGTGCCGATCCTCACGCTGACCGATACCGAGCGCACCTACCGCCAGATGTCGCTGGTGTGGGGCGTTATCCCCGAGCTCGTGCCCCACTTCAACACCTACGAGGACATGATCGACGGCGCGCTCGAAGTCGTCCGCCGCCGCGGGCTGGCCGAACCGGGACAGCGGGTGCTCGTCACGGCGGGGGTGCCGTTCGACAAGACGAGGACCACGAACCTTCTCAAGGTCGAGGTTGTGTAACTGCGTCAACTGCTTCCGGCAACGAGGAACGAGCGGGTGAACTGCCCTGCAACGAGGAACAAGCAGGCAAACGAGCAAGCCCGAACGAGCAAGACGAGCAAGGTTGCTTTCCTTTCTCGTTTTGCTCGTTGCTCGTTCCTCGTTCACCTGCTCGTTTCTCGTTGCCCGGCAGTACTCGTTGCTCGTTCCCAGATGAGCAAGGGCACGAGGAAGTGCGCTTAACCTTCCTTGGCACCGGCACCAGCTTCGGCATTCCCGTCATCGGGTGCCACTGCGACGTCTGCCGCTCACCGGACCCGCGCGACAAGCGCACGCGCGTCGGGGCGTACGTCGAGAGCAGGGGAGGCACCCGGATCCTCATCGACACTCCGCCCGAGCTCAGACTGCAGCTCACCGCGGCCGGGATCGATCGCGTGGACGCCGTGCTCTTCACGCACGACCATGCCGATCATCTCCACGGCATCGACGACCTGCGCGCGATCAGCGTGCGGCGTGAGGCGGCGCTGCCGATCTACGGACCGGCGGACACGCTCGAGCGGATCGCGCGCAAGTTTCCCTACATCTTCGATCCCAGCGTCAGGGCGCTTCCCGGCACCTACAAGCCGGAAGGGAAGATGCATCCCCTCCGCTCGGGGGAACGGATCGCGATCGGGGATGTCGACGTGGTGCCGATCGCGCTTCCGCATGGCCACATCGACGTCTTCGGCTACCGCATCGGACCGCTCGCGTACATCACCGACGCGAAGAGCGTCCCCGAAGAGGCGCTCGCGATCATGCGCGGCGCGAAGGTGCTCGTGATCAACGCGCTCTTCCGCACCGAGCATCCGACGCACCTCAGCATCCCCGACGCCGTCGCCGTCGCCGCGCTCATCGGCGCCGAGCGGACGTATCTCACGCACCTCACCCACGACAACTTTCACGCCGACCTCGAGGCGGAGCTGCCACGCGGCATCGCTCCAGCCTTCGACGGGCTCACCGTGCGCGTGGAATAGCGATACATGGCACTGACGATCGACTACTCGAACATGATCGAGCGCGCCGGCTCCGCGCCGCGCAGCGCGATCACCGAGGCCGACTGGGCGGCGCGCCGCCGCGACTTCCCGAGGCTCCTCGATGCGCTCCTCACCGGCCGGCGCGACGGCACGCTCGGCTTCCTCGACCTGCCGACGGACGCCGCGCTGCTGAAGCAGAGCACCAACTTCGCGACGCGCGCGCGCGGCCGCTTCGACGACGTCGTCATCCTCGGCATCGGCGGCTCCGCGCTGGGGCCGGTCGCGCTCCGCACCGCGCTTCGCCCCCCGGAGTGGAACGCGCTCGACGAGCGCGCCCGTGGCGGCGCGCCGCGGCTCCACGTCCTCGACAACGTCGATCCGGTCACGATCGTCGCGCTCCTCGACCGGCTCGACCTCGCGCGCGCCCTCTTCGTCGTCATCTCGAAGTCCGGCGGAACGGCCGAGACGATGGCGCAGTTCCTCGTCGTACGCGAGCGGCTGCGCCGGACGTTAGGCGACCGCGAGCGCGAGCACCTTGTCCTCGTCACCGACCCGACGAAGGGCGCGCTGCGGCCGATCGCCCGCGGAGAGGGCATCCCCGCGCTCGACATCCCGGCCAACGTCGGCGGCCGCTTCAGCGTCCTCTCGCCGGTCGGGATCCTCCCGGCGGCGCTGATCGGAATCGACGTCGCGCAGCTCCTCGCCGGCGCCGAGGACATGCGCCGCCGCTGTGAGTCCGCCGACGCATCGAAGAACCCGGCCGCCGTCTTCGCCCTCCTCCAGCATGCCGCCGACACCCTGCTCGGCAAGCCGATCCAGGTGCTGATGCCGTACAGCGACCCCCTGCGCGCCTTCGCCGCGTGGTGGGTGCAGCTCTGGGCGGAGTCGCTGGGGAAGATCCGCCCCCGCGACGGCGCGCACGTCGGCCCGACGCCCCTCGCGGCGCTCGGCGCCACCGACCAGCACTCGCAGGTCCAGCTCTTCATGGAGGGCCCCGCCGACAAGACCGTCACCTTCCTCGCGGTCCGCGAAGGGACGGCCGACGTCGAGATCCCGCGGCTGCATGAGGACGTCCGCGATCTTGCCTACCTCGGCGGTCACCGGCTGGGAGAGCTGCTCGACATCGAGTGCCGCGCCACGGCCGGTGCGCTCGCCGCGAGGGGGCGGCCGAACATGACCATCACCCTCGACCGGGTCGATCCCTGGCACCTCGGCGGCCTGATCATGCTCCTCGAGATCGCGACGGTCTTCGCCGGGACGCTGTACGAGGTGAATCCGCTCGACCAGCCGGGGGTGGAGCTGGGAAAGCAGTTCACCTATGCGATGCTCGGCAGGCCGGATGCGGAGCGGGCTCGACAGGAATGGAGTTTGCTACCCAAACCCGAGCCGAAGTGGTCGGTCTGACGCTATCAGCGGGCAGCGCCAGCGCTTGGAACCCGTTGGTACGCTAGTCGATCCGTCAGCGCTCGCGCTTGCCCGTCGGGTCGCGGGCCGTCACTTTGCAACGATCCCCTCGATCATACCGGACGCGCGCCTGGCAGGCGCGCGCCGTCGTCGCATTCTGCACCGGAGAACGCATGCTCGGACATCTCGATACCATGACCCAGCTCTTCGGCGGCGACGTCATCGCCGACGAAGGGCGGGTGACGGTCAAGCGGCCAGCCGCCCTCGAGTCGGCGCAGATGGATTCGCTCGTGAGAAGCGCCGTCTTCGGTGACGAGGCGAGCCGCGACTACGCGCGGTGGCTGATCTGGGAGATCGGGCAGGCGGTGGGTGTCCGCGCCGCGTCGATCCACGATCTGTACATCGCGCGAGGCAAGGGGAAGATCCGCGGCTTCACCGTGCCGGCGATCAATGTCCGGGCGATGACCTACGACACCGCGCGCTCGATCTTCCGCACCGCGCTGAAGATGGAGGCCGGCTCCTTCATCTTCGAGATCGCCCGTTCCGAGATCGCATACACCGACCAGCGCCCCGCCGAGTACGTGGCCGTCATCCTCGCCGCGGCGATGCGCGAGGGGTATCGCGGCCCGGTCTTCATCCAGGGCGACCACTTCCAGGTCAACCACAAGAAGTTCGCGAACGACCCCGTCACCGAGGTCAACTCCGTGAAGCAGCTCGTCACCGAAGCGGTGGCGGCCGGCTTCTACAACATCGACATCGACACCTCGACGCTCGTCGATCTCTCGAAGAAGTCGCTCGAGGAGCAACAGCGGCTGAACTACGAGGTCGGAGTCGACCTGTTGAAGCACGTCAGGGCGGCGCAGCCGCCTGACGTGACCATCTCGGTCGGCGGTGAGATCGGCGAGGTCGGCACGGCGAACAGCACCGTCGAGGAGCTGCGCGCCTACATGGACGGCTTCGAGCGCACGCGGAAGAAGGTGGTGCCGGAGGCGCCGGGGCTCAGCAAGATCAGCGTCCAGTCGGGCACGTCGCACGGCGGCGTCGTCCTCGCCGATGGCTCGATCGCCGACGTCAAGCTCGATCTCGACACGCTCGGGCGCCTGTCGAAGGTGGCGCGCGAGGAATACGGCCTCGCCGGCGCGGTGCAGCACGGCGCGTCCACGCTTCCCGATACCGCCTTCAACAACTTCCCGCGCGTCGAGACCGCCGAGATCCATCTCGCGACGAACTTCCAGAACATGCTCTACGATCACCTGCCGAAGAGCCTGCGGGAGGAGATCTACGAGTGGCTGCGCGTGAACGCGAAGGACGAGCGCAAGGAGAAGGACACCGACGAGCAGTTCTTCTACAAGTCGCGGAAGAAGGCGATCGGCCCCTTCAAGCGGCGCGTCTGGGACCTGCCGGCGGAGGTGAAGCAGCAGCTCGCGCGGGCTTACGACGAGAAGTTCGCGTTTCTCTTCACGCAGCTGGCGATCGGGGGAACAGCGAAGTACGTCCGGGAGTATGTGGAGGCTCCGGAGCAGCACCGGCCGATGCCGCACGAGGCGGAGGCGGTGGTGACGGCGCCCGACGACGCGGACCTGAGCGACTGAGTGCCGCCGCGGGCGCGGGCGGTCGCGAAGGCGGCGTCCGGCGCGCGGACCGCGGCCGGCGCGGCGAACGTCGAGGGTCTCTGGCTCGCCGAGCTGCAGCGCCTCGCCGACGGCGCGGCGCACGAGCTCCGGAACGCGCTCAACGGCGTCGCCGTCAACCTCGAGGTCGTGCGCTCGCGGTCGTCGCGGGCTGGTACGGCAGCGGACACGTTAGGCAGCTTCGCCGGAGCGGCGGCGGAGCAGCTCGATCAGGTCATCGCGATGACGGAGGCGCTGGTCGCGCTCACCCGGCCGCTTCGACAGCCGGCGAGCGTCGGCCGCGTCGCCGACCAGGTGGTGGCGCTGCTCCACCCGCCCGCCGTGGCGTCGGGACGCCGCGTGTCGCTGGTAGTGGAGGGGGAAGGAGCGACCGGTACGCCGGCCGACGTGGTGCGGCTGCTCGTCAGCGGCGCCATTCGCGCCGTCGTCGAGGCGGCGCCGGAGGGCGGGGAAGTCCGGTGCCGCGTCGGTCCGGTCGAGGGGGTGGAGCTGGACGTGACGGGCGCCGGTGCGCGCCCGTTGCGGCTCGATGAAGTTTGGCAGCGCGTCGCCGACGCGCACGCGGTGCGGGTCGCCGCGGCGCCCGGCGCGATCACCTTGACGTTCCCCGCCTGAGAGCGGCGCATCATGGCAACGACGAAGCAACCGAAGATTCTCATCGCCGACGACGAGGCGACGATCACGACCGGCCTCAGCGCCATCCTCTCCGACGAGGGCTACGACGTCGAGGTGGCGGGCGATGGACAGCGCGCGCTCGACCGGCTCACCGCCGAGTCGTTCGGCGTCATCCTCGCCGACCTCAAGATGCCGAAGCTGGACGGCCTCGCGCTCCTCAAGGAGCTTCAGAAGCGCGACGTGCCGACGGAGTGCATCATCGTCACCGGCCAGGCGACCGTCGATTCCGCCGTGCAGGCGATGCGGCAGGGCGCGTACGACTACATCGAGAAGCCGCTCAACGCCGAGAAGCTGAACCGCCTCAAGGCGCTCATCCCGAAGGCGCTCGAGAAGTTCACCGTCCAGCAGAAGAACCGCGAGCTCGCGAGCAAGCTCGAAGGGCTCACGCACTACGGCGAGCTGACGGGCCAGTCGGAGTCGATGCGGGGCGTCTACCAGGTCATCGACGCCGTCGCGCCCTCGAGCGCGAGCGTCCTGATCCTCGGCGAGAGCGGCACCGGCAAGGAGCTCGTCGCCCGCGCGATCCACTCGAAGAGCGAACGGTCGAAGGGACCCTTCTTCGCCCTCAACTGCGCCGCGTTGCCGAAGGAGATCCTCGAGAACGAGCTCTTTGGCCACGAGAAGGGCGCCTTTACCGGCTCGACCAACGAGAAGCCGGGTGCCTTCGAGATGGCGAGCGGCGGCACGATCTTCCTCGACGAAGTCGCGGAGATGTCGCCCGACATCCAGGTGAAGCTCCTCCGCGCCCTCGAGACGCGGCAGGTCCGGCGGCTTGGCGGCAAGAAGGAGATCAATGTCGACATCCGCATCGTCGCCGCGACGAACAAGAACCTCCAGAAGGCGATCGCCGACGGCGAGCTGCGCGAAGACCTCTACTACCGCCTGGCGGTCGTCGAGATCTTCCTCCCGCCGCTGCGCGAGCGCGCCGGTGACATCCAGCTCCTCGCCAAGGAGTTTCTCTCCCGCTTCGCGAGCGAGAACAGTAAGCAGGTCGGCGGCTTCGACGACTCGGCCTGGAGCTGGATCGTGAGCTATGCGTGGCCGGGGAACGTCCGCGAGCTGAAGAACGCCGTCGAGCGAGCGGTGATCATGGCGCGCACCGACACCATCGGCGCGGCCGACATCATGCCGCGGCACCTCCGGAACTCGTCGGACATGCCGGCGCTGACCATCGAGGTCGGAAACACGACGGTCGCCGAGGCGCGCAAGCAGCTCGTGTTGCGGACGCTCGCCCAGACGGGGGGCGACGTGCAGCGGACCGCGAAGCTGCTCGGGCTCGAGGTGAAGGAGGTCGTCAAGGAGCTGTTCGCGCTCGCCGGGGGGAACGGGGCGCCACGGACGAACGGCGACGCTGGCGCGGAGCGTGCTTCGCAGCACAAGGGGGACGCCGGCGCGGCCCCCGCCCCGCGCGGGAAGCCGCCGGCCAAGGGCAAGAAGAAGTGACCAGACGCTCGACACATCGGGGACGCGACATGCGCGATTACGAGTTCGACGACGACGAGGCGTTCGTCGTGATCGAGAAGGATGCTGGTGTCGGTTCATTCCTCGTCGGCGCGCTGATCGGCGCCGGCATCGCCCTGCTCCTCGCGCCGAAGAGCGGCGCCGAGACGCGGCGCGAGATCTCGCGCAGCGCGAAGCGGGTGAAGCGCGCCGCGCAGGACGCGGCGACCGACGCCGCCGACCGCGTCAGCGAGACCTTCCAGGAGGCGCGTCGCGCCGTAGAAGAGCGGCTCGAAGCGGCGCGCCATGCGGTGGAGCTGAAGAAGGAGCAGGTGCAGCGCGCGATGGAGGCGGGCCGCGACGCCGCACGCGACGCGCGCACCGATCTCGAAGAGCGCCTGGCGCAGACCAAGGCCGCCTACACCGCGGGCGCCGACGTGGCGCGCGAAGCACGCGAGGAGCGTGCGGCGCGGGCAGCCGCGCGTGCCGCGGCCCGGACGCGCGCCGAGGCCCAGGCGATCGAGGAGCTGGACGAGGAGTGAGGATGGCGCCCGCGGCACACGCGGGCTAGAATCGCTCCCGCATGCCACGGCGGCCGTTCCACGTCAAGCTCTACTGGACGCTGCGCGATTACGCGAAGCGCGTCTGGGACAACAGCGGCGAAGACAACATCTTCTTTCTCGCGGGTGGGATCGCGTTCAACATCCTGTTGGCCGCGGTCCCCTTCCTGCTCCTGCTCGTCGCCGGCCTGGCGACGATCCTCGGTCTCTCCCCCGATAGCTCCTCCGCCGAGATCAGCGCCCTGCTCGACCGGCTCATGCCGCCGCACCCAAAGTCGATGGAGTCGCCGGTGCACACCGTGCTCGGCGACATCCTGCGCTCGCGCGGCGCGGTGAAGATCTGGAGCGCGGTCGGCTTCATCTGGTTCTCGACGCGCCTCTTCGGCTCGCTGCGGAGCGTCCTCGCCGAGGTCTTCGACATCGAGCAGGACCGCGGGATCGTCGACGGAAAGCTCTTCGACATCAAGATCGCGGTCATCGCGACGCTGCTCTTCGTCGGCTACACCGCGCTCAACGCCTACATCGCGCTCGCGACGACACGCGGCGTACGCGTGCTCACCGAGTATGGAGTGCGCACCGAGGTACTCGGCGGGCTGCAGTACTGGTTCGGCCGGCTGCTCGCCGTCGCCTTCATCCTCACGATGTTCTTCGCGCTCTACAAGTACCTGCCCAACCGCAAGATCCGCTGGAAGCAGGCGGCGATCGCGTCGGCGTTCACGACCGGGATGTTCGAGCTCGCGCGAAACCTCTTCACGGCGTACGTCACGAACTTCAACCCCGCATCGCTCTACACCGGCACCCTGACGGCCGTCGTCATCATCGTCGTCTGGGTCTATTACGCCGCCGTGATCTTCATCCTCGGCGGCGAGGTGGGGCAGGTGTATGAGCTACGCAGAGTCCGGAAGATGCAGCGCGAAGTCTTTACTGAATGAGCGGCTCTGAGCTGTTAGCTATTAGCGAATAGCGACTGCGTCCGACGGGAACCCGTCCAACGCAGTCGCTCAACGCTTACAGCTAATAGCTAAGAGCCGTCGTTACTACGGCTTCACCTGCACCTTCGGCGTCACGATCCGCGTGCTGTCGCGCTTCACCTCGACCTTCGGCGTCGTGACCGTGTGGGTGTCGGTGCCGACTTCCACACTCGGGGTGTGCACGGTGTCCGTCGTCGTCCCGATCGTCGGACGCTGGACCTCGTACTCCCCTTCACCCGTCTTCTTGCACGCGCCGAGCAGCGCGACGGCGGCAAGCGCAACGGCGATGGCTACTCTCTGCACGGTTGCCTCCAGAATGGTTGGTAGTACGATGGCCGACGAAAGCAACCTTCGGGCCATACGGGCCGGTCCATTAGTTTCCGAGGCATGACGATCGACCTGCGCAGCGATACGGTGACCCGTCCCACGCCGGCGATGCGGCGCGCGATGGCCGAGGCCGAAGTCGGCGATGACGTGCTCGACGGTGACCCGACCGTCAGACGGCTCGAGGAAAAGGTCGCCGCGCTGCTCGGCAAGGAGCGCGCGCTCTTCTTCCCCAGCGGGACGATGGCCAACCAGGCCGGTGTCTGGCTCCTCGCCGAGCGCGGGACGGAGATCCTGCTCGACGCAGACGCGCACATGGTGCACTGGGAGATCGCCGGCCTCGCCGCGCTCTGCGGCGTGCAGCCGCGCCCGGTACGCGGCGTGGGGCCGGTGTACGACGCCGCCGCGCTCCGCGCGACCATCCGTCCGCCGTCGCCGCACGCGCCGCGCGCGACGCTCGTCTGCGTCGAGAACACCCATAATGGCGCCGGCGGCAAGGTGACGCCGCTGCCGGCGCTGCGCGCGATTCGCGACGTCGCGCGCGAGCATGGGCTCCCCATTCACATGGATGGCGCGCGGCTCTGGAATGCCGCGGTCGCGAGCGGAACGAACATCGCCGAGCTCGCGGCGTGCGCCGACACCGTGATGGTCTCCTTCTCCAAGGGACTCGGCGCGCCGGTCGGCGCCGCGCTCGCCGGTCCGGCGGCAGTGATCGCGCGTGGCTGGGAGGTGCGCAAGCGTTTCGGCGGCGGGATGCGGCAGTCGGGGATCCTCGCGGCGGCTGCGCTCCACGGCCTCGAACATCACTGGCCGCGGATGGCGGAGGATCACGCGGCCGCGGCGGCGCTGACGCGGATCGTCGACGGCGTGGGGGGAGCGCGCGTCGTGCCGCCCGACACGAACATCGTCATGATCGACCTGCCTGAGGGCGTACACGCCGGCGACGTCGTCGCCCGCTGCGCGACTGAAGGGGTCCGGCTGACGGCGTGGAGCGCATCGCGCATCCGCGCCGTCACGCACCTCGACGCCGATGTCGTCGCGGTCGCTCGTGCCGGTGAGATCCTCGCCGCCACGCTCGAACGTACCGGGAAGGTTGAATCGCGGCTCCGCACCGGCTAACTTCCATTCGCTCCAGGCCCCGGGGGGCGTGAGCGCGCCAACCCCGTCAGGACCCCGCAGGTAGCAGCGGTACGCGATGTCTTGCGTCGCTTCGTAAGGCCTGGAGTATTCGCGCGGCGAACATCCTCTCACGAGCGATGGCGCCGCGCGAGTCTTTTCCGGCCGGCTGAAACCGGCCTCGAGGCTCCCCGTAGGGAGGCTGTTCCCCCCGACCTCCGCCCCAGACCGGAGAGCTCCATGTCCAAGCGCCTCCTCCCCCTCCCCCTCCTCGGCCTCGCCGCTGCCCTCTCGACCGCGCCCGGCAACCTCCTCGCGCAGGGAGTGCTGGTGGGAGCGAACGACGTCGGCATCGGCATCGGCGACGTCCGCAAGGTCACCGGCATTCGCATCAACTACCGCGATCGCGGCGACTTCGACGTCCACGGGATCAACATCACGATCTGGACGCCCTACGAGGGCGACCTTCGCGGCGAGGTGCACGGTCTCGCGATCGGCCTCCCCGCGACGGGGGCGGCGAGGATCCAGGGGATCGGCGTCGGAATCTTCGGCGTCGGCACGAGCGAGGAGTTCTCGGGGATCGGCATCGGTGGTCTTGGTGTCGGCGCCGGGAACGACATCGAGGGGATCCACGTCGGTGGTCTCGGCGTCGGGGCGGGCGACGATGTCAGCGGCATCGCCGTCGGCGGGCTCGGTGTCGGCGGTGGCGGCCGCGCGACGGGGCTGCTCGTGGGCGGGCTCGGCGCGGGCGTGGGCGAGGATGTCCGGGGAATCGCGTTAGGCGGGCTCGGTGTCGGCGCGGGCGGTGACTTCACCGGCATCGGCATCGGTGGCGCCGGAGTGGGCTCGGGCGGCAGGATCCAGGGGCTCGTCATCGGCGGCCTCGGGGTCGGGGCGGGAGAGTCGCTGAAGGGCATCTCGGTCGGTGGGGTCGGTGTCGGCTCCGGCGGCGACATCTCCGGCCTGGCAATCGGCGGCATCGGCGTCGGATCGGGCCAGGACATCCGTGGCGTGGCCTTCGGCGGCGTCGGCGTGGGCGCGGGGAACTCGATCCGCTGGCTCGCAATCTCCGCGGTCGGTGTCGGCTCCCCGAAGATCGTCGGCGCGGCGATCGCTCCCCTCGTCGGCGCCGAGGACATGACGGCGCTGGTCATCGCGCCCGCGTACATGCGCATCGAGCACGGCGTCTTCCGTGGCGTGTCGGCGAGCGCCTTCAACCACATCAAGGGCGAGCAGCGCGGACTCACCATCGGCGTAGTCAACTACGCCTGGCGGCTCCATGGGGTGCAACTCGGGCTGATCAACGTCGCGAAGAGCAACCCGCGAGGGCTGCGGGTCCTGCCCATCGTCAACTTCGACGCCCGCTAGACGCGGGCGGTATATTGGGGGCTGTGATCGCCCTCGCCCGGAAGTACCGCCCGAAAAGCTTCGCGTCGGTCGCAGTCCAGTCGCACGTCTCGAACACCCTCAGGGGCGCCATCGCCCGGGGGCGGGTCGCGCACGGCTACCTGCTCTGCGGGCCGCGCGGAACGGGGAAGACGACCCTCGCGCGCGTGCTCGCGATGGCGCTGAATTGCCCGAATCGCGGTGAGGACGGCGAGCCGTGCGGCGCCTGCGAGTCGTGTCAACGAATCTGGCGGGGCGACGCCTCGCTCGACGTCGTCGAGATCGACGCCGCGTCCAACCGTGGTGTCGAGGACGCGCGCGAGCTGCGCGAGCGCGCAATGTACGCGCCGTCGGGCGAGGGGCGCTACAAGGTCTACATCGTCGACGAGGCGCACATGCTCACGCGCGAGGCGTGGAATGCGCTCCTCAAGATCCTCGAGGAACCGCCGCCGCGCGTCGTCTTCGTCTTCGCGACCACGGAGCCGCAGAAGATCGCCCAGGCCGCGGCGCCGGTGCTGAGCCGCCTGCAGCGCTTCGACCTCAAGCGCATCGGCGCCGCCGAGATTCGCGCGCGCCTGACATCGGTGCTGCGCGAGGAGGGGGTGGAGAGCGAGAGCGATGCGCTGGCGATGATCGCCCGGGCCGCGGACGGCTCGATGCGCGACGCGCTCTCGCTCGCCGATCAGGCGCTCGCGATGGCGGCGGGACGGCTCACCGCGGAGCGCGTGCGCGACGCGCTCGGTCTCGTACCCGAGGACGAATACGTCGCGCTGCTCGACGTCGTCGCCGAGCGTCGCGCCGCCGACGTCTTCGGCGCGGTCGGCCGACTCGCCGAGATGGGGATCGACTTCGGACTCCTGTTCTCCGGCTTCGCGGAGATCCTGCGCGCCCAGCTCGCGGTCGAGCTCGGGGGAAACGCGGGCGACGTCTCCGAGCATCTCGCCGAGTCGCTCGCCGCGCGGAGGGGACGGCTCGGCAGCGCCGACTTGCTCCGCATGCTGAGCATCATCGGCGAGATGGAGCCGCGCTTCAAGCGCAGCGGCCAGCAGCAGCTGCTCTTCGAGACGCTCCTCGTCCGCCTCGCGCTGATGGACCGCACCGTCGCGCTCGAGGAGGTGATCCGGGGGCTCGGCGGGAGTGGCGCGAGCATCCCGAGGGAGGCGCCGCCTCCGCCTCGCGAGACGCCGCGCAGCATTCCCCCCGTACGCCGTGCCGACGACGCGCGGTCGCCTCGCGCCCCCGAGCCCCGGCCCGCCGAGCCGGAGCGGACGCCGGACGCCCCCCCGCCCCCCGCGCGGGCTTCGACCACGCTTCCACCGCTCGATGCGAACCGCCTCGCCGAGCGCTGGGACGACGTCGTCGCCCGGCTACGCAGCAACGGCCGCGCACTCCTCGCCGCCGCCGTCGAAGCGAGCACCCCCGCCGCGGTCAGCGCGCAGGGAGCGATCACCATCGCCCTCGACGAGCCCGACGAGATCCGCATCCAGGCGCTGGAGAGCGGCAAGAACGAGGTCCTCGACGCGATCCGCACCTGGTTCAGCGGCGTCGATCGCCTGATCGTTCGCGTTCCGACTGTCGCCCCCTCCACACCGCCCAGGCGCATCACCGACGAATCCGTCCGCGCCGACCGCGTCGCCTCGTTGACGAAGAAGGACCCGGTGCTGGGGGCGGCGATTGATGCGCTGGACCTCGAACTGCTCGACTGAATAGCGGCTCTCAGCTTTTAGCTATTAGCGTTCAGCAACGGCGTTTATCGAGAAACGCAGTAGCTCAACGCTAACAGCTAATAGCTCACAGCCCCGGCCAGCGACGCTTCCACCAGCCCGGGCGGGGGCCTAGCTTCAACGCATGGCTGATTTCTTGAAGCTCGTCCAGCAGGCGAAGGACATGCAGACGCGGTTCGAGGAGATCCAGAAGGAGCTCGAGTCGCGCAGCGTGACCGGCACTGCCGGGGGCGGGATGGTCTCCGTGGAGGCGGATGGGAAGGGGACGGTGAAGCGGGTC
>DATAIS010000160.1:0-3441 GCA_036262535.1 Gemmatimonadaceae bacterium
AGCGCGAAGATCGACCGGGACACCGAGACGCGCGGCTCGCGTGCGTGGCCGGCCTCCTTCCACGCCTGCCGGAACACGCGGATCTGGCGCGCCTGCTGGACGTGAAAGGGCTCGCCCGACTCGTCCTCCTTCAGCGTGGAGCTCTGGAGGTTCATTCCATGCTGCGCGGCCCACTTCGCCGTCGAGTTGGACGCTGAGCCCCACCAGATGCGCTCGCGCAGTCCCGGCGAATGCGGCTCGAGTCGTAGCAGGCCTGGTGGATTCGGGAACATCGGCCTCGGATTGGGACGGGCGAACCCGTTCCCCTTCAGGAGCTCGAGCAATACCTCGGCGTGACGACGGCCGAGGTCCGCGTCGGTCCCGCCTTCCGGTGGCGCGTAGCCGAAGTGACGCCACCCGTCGATCACCTGCTCCGGAGAGCCGCGGCTGATCCCGAGCTGGAGACGGCCGTCGCTGATCAGGTCCGCGGCGCCCGCGTCCTCGACCATGTAGAAGGGATTCTCGTAGCGCATGTCGATGACGGCCGTGCCGATCTCGATGCGCTTCGTCCTCGCGCCGACCGCCGCGAGCAAGGGGAAAGGAGAGGCGAGCTGCTGGGCGAAATGATGGACGCGGAAGTACGCGCCATCCGCGCCGAGCTGTTCGGCCGCGACAGCCAGCTCGATCGACTGATGCAGGACGTCTCGCGCGGACCGCGCGGCCGATTGGCGCGAAGGGCTCCAATGCCCAAAGGAAAGAAAGCCGATCTTCTTCATGCACCGAGAAAGCTGGAGTCGATGTGTCGATGAACGCGCCACGATCGATCAGTGTGTGCGGATGGCCACGACTTGCGCACTGTCACTGCCGGTGCCGATGCGCTGCGCCGCGACGCTCTGTTCAATAAATGGACTTGCGGCTCCCGCCCGCCCCTCCAGCCGTTTGTCATTGAGTAGATTGAAGGCACGATGACCGACTCGACGAATCCCAGGGCGCTTCAATGGAACGCGCCGCCAAGTGCAAAGACGAGGAGTGCCGTTCAACGGTCCGTCACACAGCTGCTCGACGAGCTCGCGCCTGAACGCGTGTTGACGCGAGTTGCCCGGCTGCAGGGGGCCGTCGAGCAGCATCGGACGCCGACCGGATGCCTGCTTCAGGCAGCCGACTGTGCTGTCAGCGTCTCCTGGTTCGCGGATGCGACCAAGGCCGCGGTGCTCGGAGAGCTCCACGTCCTGGTCTGGCGCGGCAAGGTTGCGCGCCGAGGAAGCGCTCGGCCCCCGAAAGGGGCAACGATGGTCGCCGATCTCGTGCTCCGTCCCATCGAGCCGCCGGCGGCGGACGCGTGTCTGTGGGAGGCGACCGACGGCTCGCGCTACGATACCGCGTCGCTAGCGGCGAAGTGCCTCGCGCTCCTGGAGACACAGATCGCTGCTGGTTGACGCTTTCCGCTCCGACAGCCGCTACGAACGGGGCGAGGACGGATCCCAGCCCGGCAGCTTCGCGGCCTGCTTCACCCACTTCGCGATCTGCGCCTCGTCGAGATCGTCCTCGTGGATGTCGATCCAGCGCGCCTCCTCGCTCGTGCCGCCGGGCGGAGCAGGACGCAGCGACGTTCCCTTGAAGAAGGTGAGCTTCACGTAGCGCGCGAAGACGTGGAACGACATGAACCAGCCGCGACCCTCGACGCCATAGAACGGCGAGTTCCACTTCACCGCCTTCCGGACGCCCGGCACCTCCGACGTCACGAGCGCGTCGAGACGCTCGCCAATGCCGCGCTTCCATCCCGGCATCGCCGCGATGTACGCCTGCACGGGAGCGTCGCCATCGGCCTTCGCGATCTGCGGATTCCCGCCGCTGAGCAGGACAGTGCGCTTCGTGCCGGCGCGCGCCTTGCCGCGCTTCACTTCGATTTCCGGTTGAAGTCGACGGCAGCCTTGATGAGCGAGGTGAAGGCCCGCTCGTCGATCGGGTCGCCCTCGTGAAAGTCGATCGCGCGCCGCGTGTTGCCCTCGAGGCTCGAGTTGAAGAGGCGTGCCGGATCGGGGAGTGAGGCACCCTTCGCGAAGGTGAGCTTCACCGCCTTCTTGTAGCTCTCGCCGGTGCAGATCAACCCGTCGTGCGACCACACCGGACCGCCCCATTTCCACTCCTCGACGACCTCAGGGTCGGCCTGCCGGATGAGGGCGCGCAGCCGGGCGAGCATCTCGCCCCGCCAGTCGCCGAGCTCCTCGATGCGCTCATCGATCAGCTGCGACGGGGACTTGCCGGTGGCGTTCGCGGTGCTGCGACTCTTCGGCATGGTCGTCACGTCCTGGAATGGTCCGGAAAATCTACGCCCTGCCGTGCGAAAGAAAATGAGGCGCCGCGCACGAAAGCGTGCGCGGCGCCTCATTTCGTGCAGCTGCCTAGCGGTTGCCGAAGATCACCAGCGGTGCGAAGACGGCGAGCACGATCGCCCAGTACTGCATCGGGATCCAGAAGAGCGTGTGCACCTTCTGCTCCCGATTGAGCTTGTGTCCGATCGGCCAGAGGATCGCCGCCGACGCGAGCAACGCCAACCCGCCGGCGAGGCTCTCGTGCTGCGGGAAGCGCGATGTGACGAGGAGCGACAGCACCACGAACACCGGCACCAGGAAGCCAAGGCCACGCCAGACGATGATCACCAGAGCACCCTCGGTCGAAGTTGGCGGATGGGCCGGGGGGATGGCTCCATCCACAAAAAGGACGACCGGGACGATGGCGAGGTCTCGCGGCGGGCCCGCCGCCGTCAGGCACCCGTCGCCGAGGGCCCGCGGATCGAGCGGTCGATCTGCCGGATCGCGCCGAGGTGATAGGCGAGGTGGGCGATGCTGCCGACGATCGTGTTCAGCGCGACAGGATCGGCGTCGCCTGAGGTGCGGACCGCGTCAACCCACTGCCGGGCTTCGCGACGCAGCGCGACACGCAGCTCGCGCCACCGTTCGTCGGTGACCTCGATGTGCGTCCAGCTCTCCGTCCAGTCGGCGTCGTCGAAAGGGTTCGCGCCGCCGCTCCACTGGTTGAGCAGCGAGAGTCCGTAGACGAGGTGGTCCACGTGCGCGGCGATCGACGCGCCGCCGGTCGGACGTGCCGACGCCGCGGCAGGGGACAGCTTGTCCACCGAGCGCAGCAGACCCTCGTCGCCGCCGTTCAGCATGTACGCGTCGCCGCCGCGCGGTGGGCCGTCGAGCAGCTCCGAGAGCAGCGTCACCAGCGACCCGGCGACCGGGACGGCGTGCAGCTCAGCCATCCTGGGTCGGCTCACAATTGAACATCCAGTGAACCCCGAACCTGTCGGTGAGCATCCCGAAGCGAGAGCCCCAGAAGGTGTACTGGAGGGGGAGCGTCACGCTCCCTCCCTCGGCGAAGCGCGCGAACACCCGCTCGATCTCGGCGACCGTGTCGCACTGGACGGCGACGTGGAAGTTGTTCCCCGGGGTGTAGGGG
>DATAIS010000161.1:0-2144 GCA_036262535.1 Gemmatimonadaceae bacterium
GCCGGACAGAACTCGAAGCAGGCGAAGGGACGCAGGAAGCGGCTCGAGCGCCTGCCGCGACTGAGCGGGGTGGAGGGTGACGCCGGTGTGATGTCGCTCGACCTCCGCATCAACGAGCGCGGCGGCGACCAGGTGATCGTCGCCGACAAGGTGAAGGTCGGCGTCGAGGATCGGACGCTGCTCGAGGGTTTCTCGACGAGCATCCATCGCGGCGAAGTCGTGGGACTGATCGGACCCAATGGCGCCGGCAAGACGACACTGTTGCGCACCATCGTCGGCGAACGGCCGCCGCAGGGGGGCGAGGTGAAGGTCGGCGGCTCGATCAGGGTCGCCTATTACGACCAGCAGCTCGGTAACGTGCCGATGGGGAAGACACTCTACGACGTCATCTCCGACCTGCGGCCGACATGGGCACGCGGCCCCATCCAGGGGCACCTCGGCAGGTTCGGCTTCTCGGGCGACAGCGTCCTGCGGACGACGAACGTCCTCTCAGGCGGCGAGCGCGCGAGGCTCGCGCTGGCGGTGATGATGCTGAGCGGCGCCAACCTCCTGGTCCTCGACGAGCCGACGAACCACCTCGACGTGGAGTCGATCGAGGCCCTCGAGGACGCGATCGAGCGCTACGATGGCACGGTGCTGCTGGTGAGCCACGACCGCGCGCTGCTGCGCGCGATCGTCGATCGCGTCTGGGTGCTGCACGACCGGCACATCACCGACTTCCCGGGCACCTTCGAGGAGTGGGAGGCCGCGAGCGCCGAGCGCGCACACGCGGCTGCCGTCGCCGCCGAAGAAGAGGAGGAGCTGCGGCGTGTCCACGAGCGGCAGAAGACGGTCCGCCGCGCCGAGCAGAAGGACAGGGGCGACAAACCCGCGCGAAATGCCCAGCGCGCGGTCGAAGATGCCGAGCGCGCCGTGGAGGCGGCCGAGGCAAAGGTGGGCGAGCTAACGCGCGCGCTCGAGAATCCCGACCTCTACACCACCCCCGACGGCACCCGGAAGGCCGCCTCACTCGGCAAGGAGCTCGATGCCGCCAAGCGGAAGCTCGACGCGGCGATCGTGTCGTGGGAAAAGGCCGTCGAGGCGGCGGAGGGCACGGCGGCGCGTTAGGCGCCGGTGCTGTTGTTCACCACAGAGACACAGAGGGCCGCAGAGGGCCGCAGAGAAGTGCAAAAGCTTGGGGGCGTAAGGCGAGACCATGTCGCCCTTACGCCCCAAGGAAGCAGTTGCAGTTCTCTGCGTAGCCTCTGCCTCTCTGCGGCCCTCTGTGGTTGATTCGCCGAGAGAACCCAGGGGAAATCAGAACTCGCCGATGAACCCGATCTCCGGCTCGAGCTTCTGACCGAACTTCTCCTCGACCGACTTCTGGGCGTGCGCGATGAGGGCGCGGACGTCCTTCGCGGTGGCGTGGCCGAGGTTGACCATGATGTTGGCGTGGATGTGCGAGATCTGGGCGTCGCCGATGTGGTAGCCCTTGAGGCCGCACTGGTCGATGAGGCGGCCCGCGCCCACGCCCTCGATCTTCTTGAAAATCGAGCCCGCGCTCGGGTGCCACTCGAGCCAGGGGTGCTTCCCGCCGCGCCAGCTCAGGTTCTCCTGCGCGATGCGATGCATGACGTCGGAGTCGCCTTTCTCGAGCTGGAAGGTCGCCGAGAGGACGATGTCGTGGCGGTGGTGGAGGATGCTGTCGTCGTAGCCGAACTTCATCCCCTCGCGGTCGACCGTGATGCGCTCGCTGTCCTCGGTGAGCAGCTCTGCGCTCTCGAAGACCTCGGCGATGAACATCGTCCGCTCGCGCGCGGGGGCCGGCGAGAGGAAGTGGAGGTTCTGCCAGATCGCGCCGCCCATGGTGCTCGGGATGCCGACGTAGTGCTCGAGCCCCGACCAGCCGCGGGCGATCGCTTCCTTGATGATGTCGGCGACGATCGCGCCGCTCTCGACCCAGAGCTTGCCGTTCGCGGCGAACGAAAAGTGCCGGGCGGTGTTTCGTATGACGAGCCCGCGG
The DNA here is from genome assembly GCA_036262535.1 of Gemmatimonadaceae bacterium. Classification (GTDB taxonomy): domain Bacteria; phylum Gemmatimonadota; class Gemmatimonadetes; order Gemmatimonadales; family Gemmatimonadaceae; genus JABFXC01. The sequence continues at coordinate 2,003 of DATAIS010000161.1, forward strand.
AAGCCGCGGTCGCCGACGAGGATGTTGGCGCCGAGGCCGAGCACGAAGAAGGGAACGCCGGTCTCGCGGGCGGCGATCACCGCGTCGGCGAGCTCGTCGGCGCTCTCGGGCTCGAAGAAGAGATCGGCGGGACCGCCGATCC
>DATAIS010000162.1:0-1517 GCA_036262535.1 Gemmatimonadaceae bacterium
GACGACGTGCAGGTCGGCGCGGCGATGGTGACCTTCGATGCCGGGGTCGCGAACGAGAACGCCATCGCGGAGGCGATCGCGGACGAGGGCTATTCGGTCGTGGACACCAAGCGGTGGCGCGAGTCGGGGGGATGAGCGGGACGGAGTGGCTCGTCGTCGCCGCCGGTGCGGGCGCGATCGCGTGGGTGAACTGGTACTTCTTCCGCGCCGGGCGCGTCGCGCCCGCCACCGCGGCGCCGACGGGCGGAGGAGCTGCGGAGGCGACGATCGTCGTGCGCGGCGGCTACACGCCGTCAGCGATCCGCGCGAAGGCGGGGCAGCCACTTCGACTTGTCTTCGACCGGCAGGACGACTCGAGCTGCAGCGAGGAGATCGTACTCCCCGATTTCGGGATCCGACGCTACCTGCCGACGGGAGCGAAGACGGCGATCGAGGTCACCCCGCCACGCGCGGGGCGGTACGAGTTCACCTGCGGCATGGGAATGCTGCACGGCGCGCTCGTGGTGGAGGATTGACATGACGAGCAGCGCGAAGCCGGACGTGCCGGCGACGATCAGGATCCCGGTGAGCGGGATGACGTGCGCCGCTTGTCAGGCGCGCGTGCAGCGCACGCTGCAGCGCGAGCCGGGCGTCGCCGACGCGTCGGTGAACCTGATGATGCACGACGCGACGGTGACCTACGACCCCGCCGCGGTCACGCCGGAGCGTCTCGTCGAGGCGATCCGCGCGACGGGCTACGGCGCCGAGCTCGCGCCGCCCGATCGTTCCGCGTTCGAGGAGCAGGAAGAGCGCGACCGCGCAATCGCGCGCGAGCTCCGCGACCTGACGCGAAAGGCCCTGGTGAGCGGCGTCATCGGCGTCGCGGCGATGGCCGCGATGGCGCTCGGCCACTTCATGTGGCTGAACTGGCTACTGCTCTTCGTGACCCTCGGCGTCATGGGCTGGGCCGGCCGCCATTTCTATACGAGGGCGTGGTCGGCGTTCCGCCATCATTCGGCGGACATGAACACCCTCGTCGCGATCGGCACCGGCGCGGCCTTCCTCTACTCCGCGGTCGCGACCATCGCGCCTCATCTCTTCCTGCGCAACGGCCTGACGCCGGAGGTCTACTACGAGGCGGTGATGATCATCATCGCCCTCATCCTCACCGGCAACGCCTTCGAGGCGCGCGCGAAGCGCAACACGGCGAACGCGTTGCGCGCCCTCGTCAACCTCCAGCCGAAGACGGCGCGAGTGCTCCGCGGCGGCGCCGAGCGCGACGTCCCCGTCGAGGCGGTGCAGAGCGGCGACACGATCGTCGTCCGTCCCGGCGAGCGGCTTCCGGTGGATGGCGAAGTGATCGCGGGGGAGAGCGCCGTGGACGAGTCGATGATCAGCGGCGAGTCGCTTCCGGTCGCCAAGGCGCCGGGCGCCCGTGTCATCGGCGGGACGATCAATCGCACGGGCTCCTTCCGCTACCGCGCCACGACGTTAGGCAGCGACAGCGTCCTGGCGCGGATCGTGACGCTGATGCGCGA
>DATAIS010000163.1:0-6580 GCA_036262535.1 Gemmatimonadaceae bacterium
CCCGCACCGCGGAGCCGCTGCCAGAGCGTCGTGCCGACGGCGCAGCGATTCGCCACGCAGGCCCCCCACCGCTCGACCGGCCCGAGCATCCCCTGTCCCGGAATCGGCAGCGCCCATGGATAGACCGGGAGCCGGTTGACCGCCATGACGTCCCCGTCCCAGCGACCGGCGAGCGCGAGCCCCGCATCGTAGCCGGCCTCGCGCGCCAGCCGTCGCTCGCGTGGCCCGGCGACGCCGAATGGATAGCTGACGATCCGGTAGCCGCCGCCGCCTAACGCTGCACGCAGCGCCGCCCGCGATCTCGCCAGCTCGCGCGTAGCCGTGGCGTCGTCGCACCACGAAAGCCGCGGGTGCGTCGCCGTGTGCGAGACGAAGGTGATCCCCCGCTCCTCCCACCGCCGCAGGTCGCGCCAGGCGAGGTGGGCGAAGCGGCGACCCCCGTAGGCGACGTCCCAGCGGTTGAGCCGTCCCGCGTAGTCGGTGATCACCGAGCAGGTGGCCGGCCAGCCGAGCGCGGCGAGCACGGGGAACGCGTGCTCGCGCAGCGCACGATATCCGTCGTCGAAGGTGATGGCCACCTCGCGCGGACCCGCGTCGCGTTCCCCGCGGGCGGTCGCGAGCAGCTCGCCGATCGTGATCGCCCGCCAGCCGCGCGAGGCCAGGCGCTCGACCTGCCGCGCGAAGCGGCGCGGCGAGATCCGGGTCACCCCCAGCTCGAGGCGCCGGTCAACCTTGTGATAGCAGAGGACCAGCGGCAGCGGCCGCGCCGGCGACGCGCCGCCCATCGCCGTCAGACGATGAACTTCTTCGGATCCTCGACCGGCAGGCCGAACGCCTCGCCGACGCCGGGATACGTGACCTTCCCGTCCACCATGTTCAGGCCGCGCAACAGGGCCCCGTTATCGCGGAGCGCCTGCTTCCAGCCCTTGTTCGCGAGCTGGAGCGCGTACGGGAGCGTCGCGTTGGTGAGCGCGAAGGTGGACGTGCGCGGCACCGCGCCCGGCATGTTCGCGACGCCGTAATGGATGACGCCATCGACGACGTACGTGGGGTTCTCGTGCGTCGTCGGCTTGATCGTCTCCACGCACCCGCCCTGGTCCACGGCGACGTCGACGATCACGCTCCCGGGGCGCATCGTCCTGAGGTCTTCGCGGCGGATGAGCTTCGGCGCCTTCGCACCCGGCACGAGCACGCCGCCGATGACGAGGTCGGCGTCCACGATCTGCTCGAGGACGGCGAACCGGTTGCTGTGCAGCAGCTGCACGTTCGCCGGCATGACGTCGCTCAGGTAGCGGAGCCGCTCCAGCGAGAGATCGAGGATCACCACCTGCGCGCCCATCCCCGCCGCCATCTTCGCCGAGTTGATGCCGACGACGCCACCGCCGAGGATGACGACCTTCGCCGGCAGCACGCCCGGCACGCCGCCGAGCAGCACGCCCCGTCCGCCGAACAGCTTCTCGAGGTACTTCGCGCCTTCCTGGACCGCCATCCGGCCAGCCACCTCGGACATCGGCGTCAGCAGCGGCAGCTCGCGCGAGGGGAGCTCCACCGTCTCGTAGGCTATGCAGATCGCGCCGCTGTCGATGTGGGCGCGCGTCAGCTTCTCGTCGGCCGCGAAGTGGAAGTAGGTGAAGATGACCTGGCCGCGGCGCATGTGCTGCCACTCGCGCTCGATCGGCTCCTTCACCTTCATGATCATCTCGCTGTCCTTCCAGACCGTCGCCGCGTCGGGCGCGATCCTCGCGCCGGCGCGCGTGTAGACGTCGTCGGGGAAGCCGCTTCCCTCCCCCGCGCCGCGCTCGACGAGCACGCTGTGGCCGGCCGCGACCAGCGCTTCGGCCCCCGCGGGGACGAGCGCGACGCGGTTCTCGTTGGTCTTGATCTCCTTCGGAACGCCGATCTTCATTGCTGGCAGGCTGGGTCGGGAATCGTCGGATCGCGGCGCCGCCCCGGCCGTTAGGCAGCGGCGGTCGGGCCGAGGCTGAGAATCGTCTGCCGCGCCGGGTCGAAGAACTCCTCTGCCACCGCCGCGGTCTCCTCCAAGCTAATCGCGTCGATGAGCGCGAGCACCTCGTCGAGCGAGCGCCAGGGCTCTCCGTACAGCTCCGTGCCCGCCGCGCGATACATCCGCGACGAGGGGCTCTCGAGCGAGAGGGTGAGCTGCCCCTTCACCTGCGACTTCGCCGACGCCAGGTCGGCGGCGCTCAGTCCCTCGCGGGCGACCTTGCCCAGCTCCTCGAGGATGGCGTCGGTCGCTTCCCGCGCCGTCTCGGGCGCGGTGCCGACGTACACGCCGTGCGTTCCCGTGTCGACGTGGAAGCTCTGGTAGCCGTACACCGAGTAGGCCAGCCCGAGCTCCTCACGCACCCGCTGGAACAGGCGCGAGCTCATGCCCCCGCCCAGCAGCACGCCGACGAGTACGATCGCGTGGCGCCGCGCGTCGGCGTAGCGCACGGTCGCGGACCCGATGACCGTGTGCGTCTGCGCACCCTCGCGCTCGACGTGACGCACCACCGGCGGCGATGCCACCGGCGATACCGTCGCGAGCGACGACTCGCCGCGTGCCGCCGGGTCTCCCCATCCCGTGCGCTCGAGCGTCTCGACGAGCTCGTCGTGCTCGAGATGCCCGGCCGCGCCGACGACGATGTTACCCGGATGGTAGGCCCGCCGATGCAGCGCGGCGAGGTCGCGCACGCCGAGCCGCGACACCGTGTCACGCGTTCCGAGGATGGAGTAGCCGTATGGATGGCTTCCCCACATCGCCTCGTTGTGGAGCTCGAACACGAGGTCGTCCGGGGTGTCGGCGACCATGCTGATCTCCTCGAGGACCACCTTGCGTTCGAGCTTGAGGTCCTCCGCACGCAGCGCCGGGTCGAAGACGAGGTCGGCGATGACGTCCGCCGCCTGCTCGAGGTGCTCGTCGAGCACCCGCGCCTGATAGGAGGTGTGCTCCCGCGCCGTGTAGGCATCGAGGGAGCCGCCGAGCTGCTCCAGGGAGAGGGCGATCTCGCGCGCCGTGCGCCGGCTCGTCCCCTTGAACACCATGTGCTCGAGGAGATGGGACACACCCATCACCTCGCGAGGCTCGTGGATCGACGCCGCGCGCACCCATGCCCCGAACGCGACCGACCGCACTCCCGGCATCGACTCCGAGAGCACGGTCAGTCCATTCGCGAGCACCGTGCGGCGGAGCGGGGCCGCCGACGCGATGCTCGTGCTCACTCGCTGTCTTGACCCCCGCCGGTGCCGCCGCGGTCGCTGCGCTCACCGCGCTCGCGATCGCGTCCGCCGCGGCCACCGCGGCCACCGCGGCGACTGCCGCCACCCCCCTGCCCGCGCGCCTCGCCGCCCTCGCCCTCCTCGCGGCCGGCGCCCTCGGCGGCCATCTGCCGCTCGCGGCCGCCACCGCCAGACCGCTCGCCGCCGCCGCCATTACCGCGTCCGCGTTCGCCACCTTCGCGGCGTGGACGATCCTGGCCGCTCTCCTCGGGCATCCCCTCCGGCTTGGGCACGAGCGCCTTCATCGAGAGGCGCAGGCGTCCACGCTCGTCGCGGTCGACCAGCTTCACCGTGACCGTGTCGCCGCGCTTCACGACGTCCTCGGTCTTCTCGGTGCGGCCGTGCTGCAGCTCGGAGATGTGCACGAGGCCTTCCGTGCCCGGCATGATCTCGACGAAAGCGCCGAACGCCGTCGTGCTCTTCACCGTGCCGGTGTAGCTGGCGCCGATCTCCGGCTCGGCGGTGATCGCCTTGACCATCTGTCGCGCGCGCTCCATCGCCTCGCCGCCGACGGCGGCGATGGTGACGGTGCCGCTGTCGTCGACCGTGATCTCCGCTCCGGTCTCGTCCTGGATGCCGCGGATCGTCTTCCCCTTCGGCCCGATCAGGTCGCCGATCTTCTCGGGGTTGATCTGCAGCGTCACGATGCGCGGGGCGTACGGCGACAGGTCCGCGCGCGGCTCGGGGAGCGCCTTCTTCATCTCGCCGAGGATGTGCAGCCGCCCGCGGCGCGCCTGGTCGAGTGCCTCGGTCATGAGGTCGAGCGAGAGCCCCTCGATCTTGATGTCCATCTGGATCGACGTGATGCCCTGCTCGGTGCCCGCGACCTTGAAGTCCATGTCGCCGAGGTGGTCCTCGGTGCCGAGGATGTCGGTGAGGATCGCGTACTTCTCCCCTTCCTTGATCAGCCCCATCGCCACGCCGGCGACGGCGGCGCGCATCGGCACGCCGGCGTCGAAGAGGGCGAGCGAGCCGCCGCAGACCGATGCCATCGACGACGACCCGTTCGACTCGAGGATGTCGGAGACGATGCGGATCGTGTACGGGAACTCCTCGAACGCCGGCAGCACCCCCTGCAGGGCGCGCTCGGCGAGGTTGCCGTGGCCGATCTCGCGCCGGCTCGTGCCGCGCACCGGGCGCACCTCGCCGGTCGAGAACGGTGGGAAGTTGTAGTGGAGCATGAACGACTTCGTCGTCTCCTGCGGCTCGTCGATCGTGTCGAGCCGCTGGACGTCGTTCGCCGTGCCTAACGTCACGGCGACCAGCGCCTGCGTCTGGCCGCGCGTGAAGAGCGACGAGCCGTGGGCGCGCCGCAGCAGCCCGACGTCGATCGTGATCGGCCGGACCTCGTCGGGCGCGCGGCCATCGACGCGGCGGCCGGTGTCGAGGACCTGGTCACGGAGGGCGCGGTACTCCAGATCGCCGAGGATCTCGTGCACCGCCTTCGATCCGTCCGGAAACTCGGTGGCGAGCGACTCCGCGGCCTGGCGCTTCACCGCGGCGACCGCGTCCACGCGCATGTGCTTGTCGGCGCTGTTGATCGCCTCGACCATCTTGCCCTGGGCGAGGTCCTTCACGCGCGACGCGATCGTCGGCTCGACCTCGGCCCTGGTCCACTTCATCTTCTCGGCGCGGCCCGCCGCTCCGAGGATCTCTTCCTGGAAGCCGATCGGCTCGCGCACGCCGCGCTGGGCGATCGTCAGCGCCTGGACGACGTCACGCTCCCCGATCTCCAGCGCGCCACCCTCGACCATCACGATCGAGTCCTGCGACGCCGACACGATGAGCTCCATGTCGGAGTACGCGAGCTGCTGGAAGGTGGGGTTGATGATCCACTTGTCCTCGACGCGGCCGACGCGGACGCCGGCGATCGATCCCGCGAAGGGGATCTTCGACGCGTTCAGCGCGCAGCTCACGGCGAGCAGCGCCGGGATGTCGGCGTCGTTCTCCTGGTCCGCCGAGACGACGTAGACGAAGACCTGCACCTCGTTCTTGAACCCCTCGGGGAAGAGGGGGCGGATCGTTCGGTCAATGATCCGGGCGGATAAGATCTCCGCGTCCTGCGGACGTCCCTCGCGCTTGATGAAGCCGCCCGGAATCTTGCCGGCGGCGTAGGAGCGCTCCTTGTACTCGACGGTGAGTGGGAAGAAGGGGAGCGGGCTTATGTTGTCGCTCACGCTCACCGCGGCGAGGACCATCGTCTCGCCGAAGGTCACCGTCGCCGAACCTGCCGCCTGCTTTGCCATCCGGCCCATCTCGATCACGAGGGGGCGTCCGGCGAACGTCTTTTCGATCCGCTGCATCGTTGCTCTCTTTTTTTATCCGCTTTGTTGCTCAGTGACCCGCATGAACGCAAAGCGCGCGGCCCGCACAAGGTGCGTCCGCGCGCGTGTGGCTTGCCCTGGCTCTAGTAGCGCAGTCCAAGTTCCTGAATGATCTGGCGGTAGCCCGCCAGGTCCGTCCGCTTCATGTAATCGAGCAGCCGACGACGCTTGCCGACCATCTTGAGGAGACCACGGCGCCCGTGATGATCCTTCTTGTGCTCCCGGAAGTGGTCGGTGAGGTAGTTGATGCGCTCCGTGAGAAGGGCGACCTGGACGCGGGTGCTCCCGGTGTCCTCCCCATGCGCGCGGTACTTCTCGATCGTCGATGCTTTTTGCAATGCCATGATGTATATTCTCCGCACCCGCGGCGTCACTCGCGCCGAATCGGTTGAAGCACGGTAATTTACTGATGCTCCGACCGCCTGTAAAGCCTTACCCGACGCCCCCTTCAGTTGCCCGAGCGCTATCTCGGCCGGACTCTCGGACGCTTCCGCGTCGACGCCATCATTGGCGCCGGTGGTTTTGCGTGGGTCTATAAGGCGTACGACCCCGAGCTCGAGATCCCCGTCGCCCTCAAGATTCTCAAGCCGCAATATGCGGGCGACGAGAAGTTCGAGCAGCGGTTTCGACGCGAGGCGAGCACGGCGGCCAAGCTCCGCCACCCGAACATCATCAAGATCTATGCGGTCGGTCGCGAGGAAGACGCCGTCTTCTTCGCGATGGACTATCTGCCCCAGGGGCTCGCCGATCGCCTCAACGTGATGACGCAGCTCCCGGAGCCGATGCTCATCCGGATGGCGATCGACGTCGCGAGCGCGCTCGGCTTCGCCCACCGCGAAGGGGTCATCCACCGGGACGTCAAGACCGACAACATCCTGTTCGACGAGCATGGCAACGCCATCGTCGCCGACTTCGGGATCGCGCGGGCGGTGGCGACGCATACGGACTCGACCGGCACCAACATGGTCGTCGGGACC
>DATAIS010000164.1:0-2293 GCA_036262535.1 Gemmatimonadaceae bacterium
GTGCCGCTCGTGGTCGTCGTGCACGGCTACGGCGGGAGCAAGTCGAGCTCGGGGGACATCGTCGCACCTCTGCTCGACGCAGGTTATGCGGTGCTGCGCTATTCGACGCGCGGCTTCGGAGACTCCTGGGGCCAGGTGAACCTGGCCGATCTCAACGCTGAGATCGGCGACCTGCACAGCATGATCGCGCAGGTCGTCGACATGACGGAGCTCGGCATCAACGCCGACGCGATCGCCGTCGCGGGAGCGTCCTACGGCGGCGGCCACTCCTGGCTCGCCGCGCTCGAGCCGACCTTCGCTACACCCGGCGGGCGACTCGCTCACATCCGCACCGTCGTGCCGATCGCCGCATGGAGCGATCTCGTGTACGCGCTGATGCCGAACGGCCGCGAGCGCGAAGGGATCGACCATCCCGGTGGCCTCAAGCTGACCTACGTCAACGGGCTCTATGCGTCCGGGTTGCGCAAGGATCCCGCGCGGCTCTACCCGAACTACCCCGAGTACTTCATGGCCTGGCACGCGTGGCTCAACGCCGAGGAGCCTAACGATGCCGACCCGGTCTTCGCGAGCATCGTCGATGGCATGGCCGGTTACCGCTCGATCTGGTGGCGGAAGGACTTCTGGAAGGGTGCAGCACGCGATCGTCTCCCGGTGTTCATGGTCCAGGGCTTCACCGACGATCTCTTTCCGCTCGTCGAAGGGAAGCGAATGCTGCTCGCGCTCCAGACGATCGACCCCGCGTACCCCGCTGCGCTCTATCTCGGCGACCTCGGGCATCCGCGCGCGAGCAACAAGCCCGGGGAGATCGATTACGTGGTGAGTCTGATCAAGGCCTGGCTCGGGTACTACCTCAGGAACGAGGGCGCGGCTCCGCCCAACGTGGTCCACGCCGCGCTCACCCGGCCGCGCGACGAGGATTTCGATCCCAGGAACGTGATCGTCGTGCCGACACTGCAGGAGCTGTCCACGGCCACCGTCGCAAAGAGCTTCGATGCGCTTCCCGCCGTGCTCGTGAATCCTCTCAGCGACCCGCTTGCCGGATTCTTCTGGGATCCGTTGGTGATGGAGGGGGCGCGCGAGCTCCGATTCCTTCCCTCGTGGACACCACCGCCTTCGGCGGTCGTACCGGGCAGCCTCGCGTCGTACGAAGTCCCGGTGCGCGACCTTGCGAATGGCGCCGACCTGGTGGTTGCCGGTCAGCCGACCGTCTCCTTCCACGCCTTCACCGTCGCCTATCGCGTCCAGCTCGACGTCCGCATCTACGACGTCGACCCGATCGCGCAGACGAAGGAGCTGATCACGCGCGGCACCTACACACTCGAGTCTCGCGCCCCCGGCGTCCCGCTCGGCGACGTCGACGTCTCGATCCTGACCTATGGCAACTACTGGCGCGCGCCCGACGGTCACGTCGTCCGCGTCGAGCTGTCGAACGTGGACAGCCCGTACATCACGCCAAGCCGGGTGCCGAGCCAGACGACCGTTACCGGTGTGCGGCTCGAGATTCCCGTGCGGTGAGCGAGTGTGTCATGCCGCAGGCGCGCAGCGCCCGCTGGGACCCACTGTCCCTGGCTGGTGGCCCGTTTTGGGGAGCGAGGAGCGGGGAGCTGAATTGAAACCGCAACGGGGATGCGGGATCGGAAGGGGCCGATCGGGACTGGGATTGGGAGGTGGGACGGTCGTGTGCATGAAGCGGTCGTCCCCACCTCCCGATCCCGATCCCATTCGGAGCCTCCCTGTCCAGCTCCCGATTGCAGCTCGCTCCAGCTCCCCGCTCCCGATCCCCAGGACAGTGAGAGTAGGTCCCCGCACGCGCTTCGCGCGTGCGGGATGACAGGAAGCTGCGCTCGCGAGGGATGACAGCCTGTCAGCTTTCGCGCAGGTAGCGCAGGAACCGCTCGCGGTCGTTGAGGAAGTCGCGCGTGATGCGAACGTGGTCGAGCGATTCGTACTCGACCGTTGCCGGCGGGGTCTGGTCGAAGCTGAAGATCTGCGCGCCGGGGTAGCCGAGGACGATCGGTGAGTGTGTGGCGACGATGAACTGGGCGCCGCGGGCGGTCACGTCCATCAGGAGCGCGAGGAGCACGAGCTGGCTCTGCGGCGAGAGCGCGGCCTCGGGCTCGTCGAGCAGATGCAGTCCCTCGGGGACGCAGCGGCTGCGGAAGAGGCGAAGGAAGCTCTGCCCGTGCGAGTTGGCGTCCAGGTCCGCCCCGTACCGCCGCGTCATCTCGGCGAGCGACGCGCGCATCGGGCCCTGCGCCAGGCCTAACGCGTACGCCGAGCGATCCTGCTCGCG
>DATAIS010000165.1:0-9287 GCA_036262535.1 Gemmatimonadaceae bacterium
CGAGGCGGAGTCGCAGGCGACCGGCGAGGTCCCGGTGTTCAACACCATCGCCGAGATTCGTGGCAGCGCGAAGCCGGACGAGTACGTGATGCTTTCGGCGCACTTCGACTCGTGGGACGGTTCTTCGGGCGCGACCGACAACGCCACCGGCACGGTGACGATGCTCGAGGCGATGCGCATCCTCAAGACCGTGTATCCCAGTCCGAAGCGGACGATTCTCGTCGGCCACTGGAGCGGGGAGGAGCAGGGGCTCGTCGGCTCGCGCGCCTTCGCGGCTGATCATCCAGAGATTGTGCGCGGACTGCAGGCGCTTTTCAACCAGGACAACGGCACCGGCCGCGTCGTCAACGTCTCGCCTTCGGGGCTGGTCGGCGCGAGCGGGATCTACGCGGATTGGCTGGCCAGGATCCCGGCCGAGATCAGCCGGCACTTCAACCTGACCTTCCCCGGCTCGCCGTCCGCCGGCGGGAGCGACAACGCGTCCTTCATCTGCTACGGCGCCCCCGCCTTCAACCTCGGCTCGCTGAGCTGGGACTACGGTACGTACACCTGGCACACCAACCGCGACACCTTCGACAAGATCGTCTTCGACGACCTGAAGAACAACGCGACGTTGACGGCGATGCTCGTGTACCTGGCGAGCGAGGACGAGCGCACGGTGCCGCGCGATCGGCGCGTCATGCCGGCGGCGCCGTCGGGCCAGTTGCAGCAGTGGCCGCAGTGCCAGACGCCGCCGCGGAGCTCGTCGCAGTGGACGCGTTGACACTGCCGCTCGGGCTGGCCCGTACGACGAAGGTTCAGCCGGATTCTGCCGATGCAACAGATCCTGCGGATGAACTGCCTGGGGGCAAGCGGGGCGAGACCATCTCTCCCCGCTTGCCCCCAGTCGTCAAGGGCCGGTGTGAGGGACCTCGAGTGCCGAGGAGCAGATCCGCAGGATCCGGAAGATCCGCCTCATCCGGCTGACCCTTCGTCGTAACTGCCAGCCCGAGCGGCAGTTCACCATGGACTGAGCAATGACCGAGACACTATCACCGGGCGAGCTCGCGGCGCTGACGGAAGATCTGTCGCTCGATGCGCACTGGATGCCGTTCACGGCGAACAGGGCGTTCAAGCGCGCGCCGCGGCTGCTCGTGGCGGCGAAGGGGATGTACTACACGACGAGCGACGGGCGGCGGATCCTCGACGGGACGGCGGGGCTCTGGTGCGTGAACGCGGGACACTGCCGCGACGAGATCGCGGGCGCGATCGCCGAGCAGGCGGCGCGGCTCGACTACGCTCCCGCGTTCAACATGGGGCACCCGTCGAGCTTCCGGCTCGCCGACCGGCTGTCGAAGCTGCTGCCGGGAGATCTCGACCGCGTCTTCTTCACCAACTCCGGCTCGGAGTCGGTGGACACGGCTCTCAAGATCGCCCTCGCCTATCATCGCGCGCGCGGCGACGACGAGCGCGTGCGGTTCGTCGGGCGCGTGCGCGGCTATCACGGCGTCAACTTCGGCGGCATCTCGGTCGGCGGCATCGAGCCGAATCGCAAGGCGTACGCGGCGCAGCTGCTGCCGCACGTCGACCTCCTGCCGCACACCCACGACCTCTCGCGCAACGCCTTCAGCCGCGGGCTGCCGGCGAAGGGCGCGGAGCTCGCCGACGCGCTGGAGGATGTCATCCGCGAGCGCGGGGGGGAGACGATCGCGTGCGTGATCGTCGAGCCGATCGCCGGCTCGACGGGAGTGCTGATCCCGCCCAGGGGTTACCTCGAGCGGCTGCGCGCGATCTGTGACCGGCACGGCATCCTCCTCATCTTCGACGAGGTCATCACCGGCTTCGGACGGTTAGGCACCCCCTTCGCGGCGGATTTCTTCGGCATCGTGCCCGACATGATGACCGTCGCGAAGGGGATCACCAACGCCGCCGTGCCGATGGGCGCCGTCTTCGCGCGCCGCGGCATCCACGACGCGATCGTGGACGCGGTCGGGCAGGGGGTCGAGCTCTTTCACGGCTACACCTACTCCGGCCATCCCCTCGCCTGCGCCGCCGCGCTTGCGACGCTCGACGTCCATGAGCGCGAAGGCCTGCTCACGCGCGGCGCCGAGCTCGCGCCGCACTGGGAGGAGGCACTGCACTCCCTGCGCGGCAAGCCCCACGTCATCGACGTCCGCAACCTGGGGCTGGTCGGCGGCGTCGAGCTCGAGTCGCGCGCCGGAGCGGTGGGCGCTCGCGCGACGGAGGTATTCCTCTCCTGCTACGACGCCGGCGTCTTCGTCCGCGCCGCAGGGGAGAACATCGTGTTGTCACCACCCCTGGTCGCGACGACGGATCAGATCGACCAGATCGTCGCCGCGATCGGGCGGGCGCTCGCGACCGTGAAGTAACAGCCGCTCGGGCTGGCCGTTACGACGAAGGTTCATCCGGATGAGGCGGATGCATCCGGATCCTGCGGATCTGTGCCTCGACACTCGCGGCTCCCCGGGGCCGGGATCGGAGACCGGGATCGGAGACCGGGATCGGTGTCAGGCTTGTTGAAATTCGATTGTACCAGATTTCAACAAGCCTGACACCAGCAGGACCAGCAGGAGGAGCGATCCGCAGGATTCGTTTCATCCGCGGAATCCGGATGAACCTTCGTCGTACTGGTCCACCCGAGCGGCAGTTGGTGGCACTGGAGCGGAAGGATCCAATCGAGAGAGGGCCAGCCCTCAACTGGTGAAACGCCCCTCCCGCCCCAGCACCATGGTCACTGCTCGACGAGCACCACCCCGCGCATGAAGGGGTGCGGCTCGCAGAAGAAAGGGAACGCGCCGACATCGTTGAAGGTGCGCGTGAACGAATCCCCGGGACCGATGTACGTCGACTGCCAGCGCCCGGTCTCCGACGTGCTCGTGTGGGCGTCGAAGCCGGCGTCCTCGCAGTTCAGCCACGTCACCTTCGCCCCGGCCTTGACGCGGATCGTGTCGGGATGGAACCCGTAGTTGCGGATCGCGATCAGCGCCTGGGTCGTGCCGACGATCGGACCGCCAACGGCGACGCGGCATTCTCCGCTGCCGTTCCCCGGCCCGGTCGCCGTCGCGCGCTCGGAGATGCAGCCGACCGCCCAGAGGCCAGCTCCTGACACGAGGAGGGCGGCGACGTGGCGAAGCCTGCGCGTCCCGATCATTTGACGACGATCACACCCTTCATGAACGGGTGCGGATCGCAGTGAAAGGCGTAGGTGCCGGGGCGGTCGAAGCGCCGCCGCCAGGTCGCCCCGGGCTCGATGATGCCCGAGGTCCATTGGCCGTCGTCGGCGGTCACGGTGTGAGGAAGCGGATCGTCGTTGCGCCAAGCGACCGTGCTTCCGGCCGCGATCTCGATGCGCTTCGGCGTGAAGACGAGCTGCTTCATCGCAGCACGCACGATCGCGTTCCGCGATCGTGCCTGCTGCGCTTTTATAGGAGCGCGCGACGGCGTCGTCGCCGCCGCCGGGGGGACGCTGTCGGCCGTCACCATCGCTCGCGCGGTGTCCGCCGGCGTGGGCGATGGAACCGGCGTCGGCTGCTCGACCGGTGCCTCGACCGGCATCGCATGCGCGACTGTATCCGCCGGCCCCATGACCGCGCTGTCGACGGCGATGCGCACGGTGGTGTCGCGCTGTGCCGTCCGCGCCCGGCGCCCGAAGTACCTGCCTAACGTGACCGGGATCGTGAACTCGAAGCCGTAGCGCACCTCGTCGTGTCCGACCGAGGAGCCATGGAGCGTCGCCGTGTTGGCGTTCGTCGCCTGGAGCGAGAAGGTGTGCGGCGAGTACGGGATCGCAAGCTGGAGCGCCGCGCCCCACGCCGGCTTCACCCCGGTCGGCCGCTCGAGCATCGCCGCGTAGTCGCCGGCGACGGCGATCCAGCGGCCCAGCCTCAGCACCGCGCCGCCCGCCGCGGCGAACTTCGACTCGCCGCGGCCGAGCGCGTCGGAGAGAAAGCGCCCCGCGCCGATGATCCGTACCGGTCCGATCGCGCGCGCGAGCGAAAGCTCGGCGTCGGCGCTCCGTGCGGCGACGTTGTACGCGCCCTCGATCCCGACGTCGGCGACGAAGCCGCCGTCGCGGCTTAAGGGCGCCCAGCGCGCGAGCAGCTCGTACTCGTTAGGGTAGCGCGGCGCGAGGTCGGAGTTCGTCGCGTAGTTGAAGCCGACGAGGGCGTTCCAGGGTAGCCCCGCGGCGACGAGGAATGTCGGCGAGCTCGTGACCTTGCGCGCCGGCGCGCTGCCGCTGCTGAAGCGATGGAGGAAGTTGAAGTGCAGAGCTCCGGGCGCGCCGACCCATCCCCCGGTCACGTTCGGTGAGCGCTCGAGTAGCGACTGCGCCGCCGCCGCTCTCGCTCCCATGACGGACAGGACGGCCACCAGTGCCGTCACGCATGCGCCACGTGGGATGTCGCACGCGCGCGGGATGTCGAACAACGGGCGGCGCGCCGCGAAGCTCACTGGACCTTCACGAGCTGGCCCCGGATCTCGCCGGCAGCGCGATTGTTGGTGTGGATGTTCACGTACGCGTTGCCAGACCGGATGTGCGTGAGCACCGAGTCGACGACGGTCGCGGTCCCGCTCGCCGTGCCATTGATGGTCGCGGTGAGGTTGGTCATGACGCCACCATTCACCGTCGAGCCGCCGAAGTGGATGTGCGACGTCGGCGCCGCGGCGCCCCCCGGCCCCGTCGTGCCGGCGCTGAAGCCGGTAGTCGTCGTCGTCCAGCTGATCGTGTTGCCCTGGATCGTGATCGTGCTCGTTCCCGTCGCGTTCGACGCGACCGCCGGCGCCGATGCGGTGGGGATCTCGTTCGCGCTGTTCAGCGTCGCGACGAACTGCTCGGGCTTCGGCGCCGTCGGATCATCATCGCTGCACGCCGCGATCGCCACGATCACCGCCAGTCCGGCAAGTACTTTCCGCTGGTGCATGTCTCCCTCCCTCGACTCGAGTGTGAGGAGCACGCAAATGCTGCGAGCGGAAACCCGCAATGAATTCGGGGCGGACCGCGAACGCCGCGGGGCGAACACCACGCTCCGTCCAGCGCAGCGGCCCCTCGGGCTAGCCGGTACGGCGAAGGTTCAGCCGGATGAGGCGTGGGGATTGGGGGGATTGGTGTCAGGCTTGTTGAAATTCGATTGTACCAGATTTCAACGAGCCTGACACCAACTCGCGAGCCTGACACCAACTCGATAGGGAGAGACGGTCTCGCCTCGCATGCCCCCGGCAGTTCATCCGCGGGATCCGTTTCATCCGCAGAATCCGCATGAACCTTCGTCGTACTTGTCCGCCCGAGCGGCCGGTCCTTCCACAGCTCGGTTTGACGCCGGTCCCCGGATGGCGCACGATTGCCGCATGAAAATCTCCCCGTACGGTCTCACCGTGGCGTTGCTGCTGGCTGCCCAGCCGCTCCTCGCGCAGTCGCGCCCCGGGCTCCGCTTCGCGATCACATTCCCCACCTCGCGGAGCAGCGCGCCGATCGATGGCCGGCTGCTGCTCCTCATCTCGGCTGACACGAGCGGCGAGCCGCGCTTCCAGGTCGCCGACAGTCCGCGCAGCGCGCAGGTCTTCGGCGTCGACGTCGAGAACTGGCGCTCGGGGGAGACGCGGTACGTCGACGCGTCGGCGTTCGGCTATCCGCTCTCCTCGCTGCGCGACGTCCCCGCCCGGAGCTATCGCGTCCAGGCGCTCGTCAACCGCTACGAGACCTTCAAGCGCGGTGACGGACACACCGTCAAGCTCCCGCCAGACCGCGGCGAGGGGCAGCAGTGGAATCGCAAGCCGGGAAACCTCTACTCGACGCCGCGCGCGATGCGCGTCGATCCCGCGCGCGCGGGAGTCGTCCGCATCTCGCTCGACCAGGAGATCCCCGCGGTCGAGGACTTCGCGAAGCAGGAGACGAAGTGGGTCAAGTACGTGCGCATCCGCAGCGAGCGGCTATCTCGCTTCTGGGGACGCGACACCTATCTCGCCGCCTGGGTCCTCCTCCCTGCGGGATTCGACGAGCATCCCAACGCCCGCTGGCCGCTCGTCGTCAATCACGGGCACTTCCCCTCGGAGCTCGGCGACTGGCGCGAGACGCCGCCCGACTCGACGCTCAAGCCCGACTTCAGCGCGCGCTTCAACCTCGCCGGCTACAACCGCATCCAGCAGGAAGCCGCGTGGCAGCTGTATAGAGACTGGACCAGCGCGGGATTTCCCCGCGCGCTTCTCATGGAAATCCAGCACCCGACGCCCTACTACGACGACTCCTACGCCGTCAACTCGGAGAACAACGGCCCCTACGGCGACGCGATCCAGTACGAGCTGATCCCCGAGATCGAGCGGCGGTACCGCGGCATCGGCCAGGGGTGGGCGCGCTTCACCTTCGGCGGGTCGACGGGTGGCTGGGAGGCGATGGCGGTGCAGATGTTCTATCCCGAGGAGTACAACGGCGCCTGGGTGGCCTGTCCCGATCCGATAGACTTTCGGGCTTACACCGTTGTGAACATCTACTCCGACACGAACGCCTACTACCGAACGGGCCCCTTCAACCGCGTGCCGCGCCCAGCGCATCGCAACTGGCTCGGCCACATCGACGCGACGATGGAGCAGGCCAACCACCGCGAGCTCGCGTTAGGCACGAAGGGACGCTCGGGAGACCAGTGGGACATCTGGCAGGCGGTCTATTCCCCCGTCGGCGCCGACGGCTACCCGAAGCCGATCTGGGACAAGCGCACGGGCGCGATCGACCGCGAGGTCGCGAGCTACTGGCGCGAGCACTACGACCTCTCGCACATCCTCCAGCGCGACTGGAAGACACTCGGCCCGAAGCTGCGCGGCAAGCTCCGCATCTACGTCGGCGACATGGACAACTACTACCTCAACAACGCCGTCTATCTCGCCGAGGACTTCCTGAGGAAGGCCGACCCGCCCGCCGACGCCATCGTCGACTACGGCGACCGCGCCGAGCATTGCTGGAACGGCGACCATACGCGGCCTAACGCGTACTCGCGGCTCCGCTACGTGCAGATGGTGTTTCCGTGGGTGAGGGAGCGGCTCGACAGGACGGCGCCGGCGGGCACCGAGGCTACGTGGAAGTACTGAACCGAAGCTGTTAGCTGTTAGCTATTAGCCATTAGCTAACGAGGGACGAGGAACCGGAAAGGTTCGCTCGTCCCTCGTGTCTTGTCAGCTAACGGCTAACGGCTAATAGCTAAGAGCCGCCTTACTGTCCGCCCAGCTGTGCCTCGAGCGCGAGTCTGCGCTTCCTCAGCTCCGCCACCTGCTGCTCGGTCGCTTCGATCGCGGCAACCTTGCGCTGGTTCTCGGCCTTCGCCGAAGCGAGGCGCGACTCGAGCTTCACGATCTCCTTCTCCTGACGGTCGAGCACCGCGCCTAATCGGCCATTCTCGGACTTCATGGCACCGAGCTGATTCCGGTCCGCGTCCATCGATGCGGCGCGGCCGAAGAGGCCAGGCTGCCGCGCGGTGACGGTCACGGGCGCGAGCACGCCGACCGGACGCTCTGGCGTCGCCGACGACTGGGCGCCCGCGCGGGCGAGGGGAAGCGCCGCGATCACTGCGGCCACGGCGAGAGTACGAAACATCGGGTGCCTCCTGAGCAACGGTGCGACGAACTACCCGGCGTGACTGGCCGGTATTCATTGACGGCAGTGCCACGCGTTCGTAACGAGCACATCCGTGACGATGGACACCCTGTGAACCGGGCGTCAGTTTTGGGACTCTCCAATTACACCGGTTCCGATGCGACGCACATTACGTTTCGCTTATCTTTCGGTAGCACTTGCACTTACGGCGTGCGCGCGGTCACAGGCGGCGAGTGCCCCGCAGCCGGCCGCGCCCGCTCCGGCCACGGCCGTCGCTCTCCCCGCGAGCACGACGGTCATCCTCGCCCGCCACGCCGAGCGTCTCGACCAGACTGCTGATCCGCCGCTGAACGAAGCGGGAATGGCGCGCGCCGAAGCGCTGGTGCAGGTCCTCGATACGGTCCGCGTCGATGCGGTGATCACCACCCAGCTCCAGCGGGCCCGCCTCACCGCCGCGCCCTTCATGGCGAAGCGCGGTCTCGAGCCGGTGGTCGTCGCGACGGGGCCGCTCGACCAGCACGTCGCGGCGGTCGCGTCGCTCATCCGCGAGCGCTACGCGGGGAAGACGGTGCTCGTCGTCGGCCACAGCAACACCATCCCCGCCATCGCCCGCGCGTTAGGCGCGACGTCGGCGCGTCCGCTCGCCGACACCGAGCACGGCGACCTCTACATCGTCCGCAGCGACGGCGCGCACGTCACCCTGACGATGGGACGCTTCGGGCCATGAGCGACTCGGGCGAAGAACGCACTCTCCTCCGCCACACCTTGGCGACGCTCGCCTATCGCGCTGCCAAGGCGCTGCGCCACGTGCCGCCAGGCTTCGCCGACTACCGCATAAGCCCGACGTCGCGCACCCCGCTCCAGCTCGTCGGCCACCTCGGTGACCTCTTCGACTGGGCAAATCACATCGCCGACGGCAAGTGGACGTGGGCGGCGAACAGCATCGGCGAGTGGGACGCCGAAGTCGATCGCTTCTTCCGCCTCCTCGGACGGCTCGACGAGCGGCTCGCCTCCGAGCGGCCGTTAGGCAACCCCGCCGGCGCGATCTTCCAGGGCCCCATCGCCGACGCCCTCACCCACGTCGGCCAGCTCAACATGATCCGCGGCGCGATGGGCTCCCCGGTCCGCCCCGAGAGCTACGGCCGCGCCGCGATCAGGGTCGGCCAGGTCGGCCGCGACCAGCCGGCGCCCAAAGCCGAGTACGACGGCGACGCCTCCGCTCGCCGGCCCGGCTGACGATCCGGGCTGTTGCGCCGGCCCGGTTCAACGCGGAGGCGCGGAGGTCCGCGGAGGGCGCGGAGCACGGCAACCGCTGGTGGTCGCAGATGACGCAGATGACACAGATCAACCGGCCGTCGATCTGCGTTCATCTGCGTCATCTGCGTTCCCCAGCAGTGCATGGCTCCCAACGCTCTTGGTGCAAGCGGGGCGAGTCAATCTCGCTTTGGTCTCCGCGGCAGTTCTCCGCGCCTCCGCGCCTCCGCGTCGACCGGGCCGGCGATAGAACGCAGAACCGGCCCCGCCCCGCGCCTGGGCTCTTACCAACGGCCGGTCCGGCCGCTACGTAATTAGAGCTCACCCACGAACAACTCCTCGACATCCCCATGCGACAGAGTCCCCGACTCCTGGCGCTCGCCTCGCTCGCATTCGGCGCGGCGTGCGCGAAGCCGAAGGCATCGACCACTCCATCCCCCGCGCAGCAGCCCGG
>DATAIS010000166.1:0-11757 GCA_036262535.1 Gemmatimonadaceae bacterium
CTTGCGCTTCCCCTTCTCGACGACCTTGACCCCTTCGGGCGTCAGCGTCACGGTGAAAGAGACACCGTTCACTTCGATCTCGCGCTTGAGCGGCTTGTCGAGCTTCGTCGTCATGCGTTCGCCTCACGCATGAGCTACGCCGCGGGCACCAGCGAGAGGCGGCGCACGGCGAGCGTCGCCACGTAACCCGCGCCCGCGACGGCGACGCGCGGCATCTTCGGCCAGTTGCCGTCGGTCGCTAGGCCGACTTCGATGAAGACGAGCAGCGCGCCTAACGCCAGCAACGTCATGTCGAGCGGAGTCAGGGCGCCGGCCGGTCATGGCGACGAGAGGGGAACGAGCGCGGCGACCTGGCGCAGGTGGTGGTGGAGGTGCCCGACGTAGTCGCGCATGAACCAGTCGAGCGCCGAGTCGACGAGGTGGCCGATGATCTCCTTCACCGACCACTTCCCCGGCGCCGGCCGGCGCGCCGCCGCCTCCGCTGAAACCGGCGACAGCGCGCGGGTCGTACGTTCGACGCTGGTGGCGAGATCGCGGGCGTAGTCGAGCATCAGCGTACCAGACAGTAGATTCCTCAGAGGACCCGACATCCCCCCCGAATGCGATACCTCGCTCCCCTGCTGGCGGTCGCGCTGACCGCCTGCCTCGACGATCTCGTCGTCCCGCCCAGCCGCGACGACACCGGCACCGAAGTTCCGCGCGGCACCTACCAGTATCTGGTCGAGCGGCAGGACCTCGCCGGCCGCCGCGGCTACTACACGATGGCGATCGACGGCACGATGGTCGGCGAGTTCCCGGTTCCCGAGGGGGCGCGCAACCTCGTTCCCTCGCCGGATGGCCGCACCATCGCCTACCTGCTCGACACCAAGACGGGTGTCCATCTCTGGGTGATGGATCGCGAGGGCGGCAATCGGCACGCGGTCGTCGAGGGAGACCGCGCCATCGAGAGCGTGTCCTGGTCGCCGGACGGAGCACGACTCGCCTTCGACGGATCGGCACCCGGGAGCAACGACGACATCTGGCTGGTGAACGTGAATGGCGGCGGGCTGCAGCAGCTGACGGTGGACCCGTCGCCCGCGACGTTCGTCGATCGGAAACCGGTGTGGTCGCCCGACGGAACGCGGATCGCCTTCCTCTCCGACCGCGGCGGCTCGTTGCGGCTCTGGGTAGTGAACATCAACGGCACGAGCCCGACGCAGCTCGTGACTGCCGCGAACCAGCGCGAGGTCGATGTGGCGTGGTGGCCTGGGGGTACGAACGTCGCCTTCCTCGCATCGACGACGACGGGTCGGATCATCGGCACCGTCGCCCCCGACGGCTCGCAGTACAAGTCCTGGCCGGTGGACGCGAGCGCGACGAACATCTCGCGCGCGCCCGACGGCAACGTCCTCTACAGCGCTTCGAGCAGCGGCAATGCCGAGGTCTTCGTGCTCGACATGCAGAGCGGTGCGAGCACGAACCTGACGAAGCATCCGGAGCGGGACGTCGGCGCCGTCGCGCTGAAGTGGGTCGAGCCGACGTGGCGCGGCTTCGCCGCCGCGGCGAGCCTCACCACCAATCGTCCCAATCCCGCGGGCATCGGAGTCGGCGACTTCGACGGCGACGGACGGATGGACGCGCTGCTGCTCGCGCCCGCAGCGTCGGAGGTCCGCTATTTCCGCGGCACCGCCACCGGCATCGCCCCGGTCGGCGCGCTGACGGCGCCGTCCGACCAGCGCGACGTCGCCGTCCTCGATTTCAACGGCGACGGCTACGACGACTTCGTCGTCCTCGGCGGTAGCGCGATCTCGGTGTGGAAGGGAAGCGCGGGCGGACCGGGGGTCGCGACGACGCTGCCCTTCGCCGGCGACGGCCGCGGGCTCGCGGTCGGGGACTTCGACAGCAACGGCAAGCCCGACGTCGCGGTGATCCATCAGGAGGCGGCGGGCGGCTTCGGCATGCTCGTTCACGGCGCGAACGGCAACGGCGACCTGATCGCCATCCTCGACTATCACGCGACGTTCAGCGGCGGCGGCCGCGCCTGCGCCGGTGACGTGAACCGCGACGCGCATCTCGACGTCGTCGTCGCGACGAGCGTCGCCGCGTCGTCGCTCGTGATCGTTCCCGGCCAGGGCGACATCACCTTCGGCGCGGCGCGCGTCGGCTCGACGGCGGTCGGTCCGGACGAGACTGCGATCGTCGCCTGCGCCGACTTCGACGGCGATCGTCGCGCCGACGTCGCCTACCTGCGTCCCGACCGCGCGAACGGACTTTCGGTGCTGCGGACGAGCGCCGCCGCGTTCGGCACGCCGACGCCCTTCGCGGTTCGCGGCGGCTCCCTCGCGACCACGGACATGGACCGCGATGGCGACGTGGACGTCCTGGTCAGCTCGGCGACGGATCGCTCGATCACGATTGTCCGCAACCGTGGCGACGGCACCTTCGCCCCACCGGAGACCGGCACCGTCGGCGGCACCCCACTCCACATCCTCGCCGCCGACATGAACGCCGACGGCTGGAACGACCTCGTCGCCGTCGAAACCGACGGCACGCTGACTGTCCGGCTCAATCGCGGCCGTTAGGCCGGGACGAGGGACGAGATGACGAGAGAGGCCTTCGCTGGCGCTCAGGGGCGAGGGACTAGATGACGAGAGAGGCCTTCGCTGGCGCTCGGCGACGGGAGACGGGAGACGGGTGATACCGCGAGGAGGGACGGGGGACGAGGGAGCGACCTGCCTCAGGTATCCCGCGTCGCGGCCTCCCTCGTCACGGAGCTGACCGCGGGAAAAGCGTGCGGGACTAGCGATACCTGATGCGGGTCGCTCTCACGTTCCCCGTTCCTCATCGGCTCCTCTCCCGACTCCCGTCCCCCGTTGTCGAGCGACGCGATGACTTCTCTCGACGCTAGTCCCCCGTCGAGCAGTAAGTCAGAACGCAGAAGCCCCGGTGGTGCGAGGGTGCGCGGGGAACGGTGTCAGGCTCGTTGAAATTCGATTGTACCAGATTTCAACGAGCCTGACACCAACGCGCCTCGCCAACGAGCCTGACGCCAACGCGCCTCGTCGTCGAGCGAAGCGATGACTTCTCTCGACCCTGGTCCCTCGTCGACCGGGAAGTCAGAAGCCCCGGCGGTGCATGGGTGCACCGCCGGGGCTCTGTCGTCGCGGGAGGTACCGTTCCGGGCGGTTACCGGGCGCGCGACGGACGAAGGCGATTCAGGAGCTCTCCGAGCACGGCCACGACGACCACGCCGCCCATCAGGGCGAGCGGGGCGCGGCCGGTGGTGCGGAAGAGGCCGAGCGTGATCATGAGCAGCGTCGCGGCCGCGGGCGGGTGATAGGCCTTGAGCTGCGGCTGCACCAGCGCGAGGTGGCCGAGGCCGATCGCGCTCGCCCAGAGGCGCGGCAGCGAGAGCTTAGACGCGGCGAGCAGCGCCGTCGTGCTGTGCACGTTGAGAACGAGCAGGACGACGTAGGCGACGGCGATCGCCGCGAGGTGGCCGACGACGACGTTGCGGAAGCGCGACGTTTCCTGGCTCGGCGCGCTCGCGATCATGTATGCTGACGGGCCGATGCCCGCGAAGAGCCAGGGCTGCTTGAGCCAGTAGCCGACGAGGCCAGAGGCGACGATGAGCAGCGCCGAGACGGTCGGCACCCACATGACGTCGACCACCCGGACCGTCGAGCTGCCGCGCAGCATCGCGGCGAGCTTGTCGAGCGAGAAACCGCCGAGCGGCTTGGAGTATGTGGACATGGATCCCTGGGGTTGAGGACTCGGACCGCTGGACAAAAGCGGCCTCTATAGCCGACTCCCGGGAGCCCCCCGGGTCACGTGACACAGATCACAATCGATGACACAGCATGCGGTGGTGATAGCTGGAGCGGGTCCGACGGGGATGATGCTCGCCGGCGAGCTGGCGCTGGCTGGGGTCGACGTCGCCATTGTCGAGCGACGCGTCGACCAGGAGCTCTCCAGCGCGCGAGCGGGCGGCCTGCAGTCGCGCACCCTCGAGGTCTTCGATCAGCGCGGCATCGCCGATCGCTTCCTCGCCGAGGGACAGCGCGCGCAGGTCCACGGCTTCGCGATGTCCCGCCTCGACATCAGCGATCTCCCGACGCGGCACAACTACGGGCTCGCGCTCTGGCAGAAGCACATCGAGCGCATCCTCGCCGGATGGGTCGCCGAGCTCGCCGTGCCGGTCCACCGCGGCGAGGTCGCCTCGTTCACGCAGGACGAATCCGGCGCCGACGTCCGGCTCTCCGACGGCCAGCGCCTTACTGCGCAGTATCTCGTCGGCTGCGACGGTGGGCGCAGCACGGTACGGAAGGTTGCCGGCATCGACTTCCCCGGCTGGGACGCGACGGTGAGCAACCTCATCGCCGAAGTCGAGGTGACGACGGAGCCGAAGCTCGGCATGCACCGCGACGCGAAGGGTACGCACGCCTTCGGTCGGTTGGAGTACGAGATCAGGGACGGCAAGGTGGTGTTCGCCGACCATGGCCCGGTGAGCGTCATGGTGACGGAGCAGAGTCGCGGCGCCACGACCGAGCCGACACTGCGCGATCTCAGCGAGGCGCTCATCGCCGTCTGGGGCACCGATTACGGCGTCCACAGCCCGAAGTTCATCTCGCGGTTCACAGACATGGCGCGCCAGGCGGCGGCCTACCGCAAGGGCCGCGTTTTGCTCGCGGGAGATTCCGCACACGTCCACTACCCCGTGGGTGGCCAGGGCCTCAACACCGGCGTGCAGGACGCGGTGAACCTCGGATGGAAGCTCGCCCAGGTGGTGAAAGGGATCTCGCCGGAGAGCCTCCTCGATACCTATCACGCCGAGCGCCACCCGATCGGCGCGCGCGTGCTGCGGAACTCGATGGCGCAGGTCGCGCTCCTCCGGCCCGACGACGGCACCGCGTTCCTGCGCGACATCGTCGGCGAGATGCTCGGTGTGGACACGACACGCCGGCAGTTAGGCGCGATGATGGCCGGCCTCGACATCCACTACGACCTGGGCGAGGGACACCCATTGCTCGGCCGTCGCATGCCCGATCTGGACATCGTCACCGCCGACGGCCCGCGCCGCGTCTTCTCGCTCCTGCACGACGCGCGGCCGCTGCTCATTCGCTTCGGCGAACCGCGTGACTTCGGTGTCGAGCCGTGGTCCGGCCGCGTGCAGTCGATCGACGCGACCTACGATGGCGCGTGGGAGCTTCCCGTCGTCGGCGCAGTGAACGCGCCGAGCGCCGTGCTCGTGCGCCCCGACGGACACGTCGCCTGGGTAGGAGAGCAGATGGAGCGCGGCCTCGCCGAGGCGCTCACGACCTGGTTCGGACCGCCCGCCGCTGCCTGACGGGAGCGGCGTCCCTACCAGGTGCCCCGTGAGCTCACATTACGGGGCTTCGTCGCACGGTTCGGGGATAGCGGGCCCGGGCTTCGAGGGTGGAGCGAATCGCCAGCCCCGGGCACTGGCCGGGCGTTCGACGACGTTCCGCCGCGTGGCGACGCGGAGCCTTTCGTCCACCCACTGGAAGCCCTCCCCCGTCCCCCAGGCGGCTGGATTCGAATCGGCGATCGTCGCGACATACCTGGCCTCGAAGGGCGACAACGAGATCTCGACGAGATCCTGGTCGACCGAGCCCGCGGTGACGACCATCGCCAGACGATCCCCGGATGGCGACCAGGAGAGCGGCATGATGCTGACCTGGCCGCCATCGCGCGTCGAGAGCGCGGTGTCGATCCGGACCCGCGAGCCGGTGCGGCCGTCCACGACCGCGAGGCTCAGGCCGGTGAGCCAGAAGTGAATCCCGTCCGGCGACCACTTCGCGGCGCGTTGCGCCACCTCGATGCTGTCGGGCTTGTGACCGCTCCTGAGGTCCGCGCGCGGCTCGACATAGTCATTACGGCCGCCGACGCGGCGCAGGGATTTGGCCTGCCCATCGTAGTACCAGGCGCCGCATGGTTCGACGGCCTCGAAGACGATCCGGTCGGGGTTGCGCGGGTCCACGCTCCAGGACATGAGGCTGGAGGTGAGCTTCTTCCGTCCATGTCGCAGCGAAGCGCGCGTGGAGGTGTGCGGTCCGAACGATGCGGTCTCGGAGATCGAGAAGTTGCCGTCGCGTTCGCGGACGGCGTCGCCGCAGCCGGCGAGTCCCATCGTGACGGCGACGATCAGTGTGCGGGTGGTCATGTCCCAGAGGACGAGCACCACCCGCCGGCCGTCATCCCGTCAGCTTCATGCGCTTCATGAGCGCGGCGAAGCGCGGGTGGCCACGCATCGGATCCATGAGCGGGTTGACGCGCATGTACGTCAGCCAGCCGCGGCGGTGCTCGTAAGCCTGCTCGGCGGCGTCGAGAGCGCGCTCGACGTCGCCGAGGCCGAGGTGGAGCGTCGCGAACGCGACCGGCGAGACGTAGTCGCGCTTCGCCTGGGCCTCGAGCTCGGCGAGGACCTTCCGCGCCTCGCGCTCGCGACCGGCGCGCGCGTAGACGAAGCCTAACGTTCCGTAGGTGTAGCTGCCCGACTCGGGCATCGTGATCGCTTCCTCGAGCACGCGCACCGCCTCGTCCAGGTCGCCGTCGAGCGCGGCGACGAGCCCGAGGACGCGATACGTCTCCTCGGCGTTCGGGTTCATCGCCAGCGCGCGCTCGATGTGGTGCCGCGCCTGGTCGTAGCGGCGCGCATAGAAGTAGATCCAGCCGAGCGAGCGGCGCGGCGAGACGCCGCCGGCGTCGAGCTCCACCGCGGTGTGCGACTCGACGATCGCCTCGCCGAACTGCGCCTTCGACGCGAGGAGAAAGGCGAACCACTGGTGCGCACCCGCGTAGCGCGGATTGAGGTCAACCGCGCGCCGGAACTCGCGCTCGGCGCCGTCCCAGTCCCAGTCGTGCACGAAGAGGCTCCACGCCAGCGACGAGTGCGCCTCGGCGAGCGAGTCGTCGAGGTCGATCGCGAGCTTGGCGTACTTCTTCGCCGCCTCGAAGCCCTGGTCGGTGGGGACGCTGCGGTAGTCCACCCACTGCGCGTACGAGTCGGCGAGGCCGACGTACGCGAGTGCGTACTTCGGGTCTTCGGCGATCGCCTGCTCGAAGTAGCGGATGCCGTTCGCGATCCCCTCCTGGGTGCGGCGGTTCCACTCGAAGCGTCCCTTGAGGTAGAGCCGGTACGCGGAGAGGTTGCCGCTGTGGCGCTCGGCGGGGGGCGAGGCGAGGTCGGCGAAGGACGTCGCGCGCAGCGTGTTGACGATCGTGCGCGCGATCTCGTCCTGGATCGCGAAGACGTCGTCGAGCCGCCGGTCGTAGCGCTGCGACCACATCAGGCTTCCGTCGCCGGTGGACGTGAGCTGCGCGGTGATGCGGAGCTGATTGCCGCTGCGGCGAACCGTTCCCTCGAGGACGACGCCGACGTCGAGCAGCGCGCCGATCGCGCGCACATCGAGCTGCTTTCCCTTGAGCGCGAAGACCGACGTCCGCGACGCGACGCGCAGCCGCTCGACCTTGGTGAGCGCGTCGATCAGCTCGTCGGTGATGCCGTCGCTGAGATATTCGTTCTCGGGGTCGGGGCTCGCGTTGACGAAGGGGAGGACGGCGATGCTGCGCGTCGCGACGCCGGCGTGACGGCCGCGCACCGGCTCCTCGACCTGGAGCGCGGCGACGAAGTCGGCGACCGACGCGAAGCGCTGGGCCGGATCCTTCGCCAGCGCGCGCGCCAGCGCCGCGTCCACCGGCGCCGGCACCTCGGGGCGGACCATCCGCACCCGGCGCGGCTCCTCGGTGACCTGCCTCGCCATTATCGCCCGCGGCGAGGGACCCGTGAACGGCGGCTCGCCGACGAGCATCTCGTAGACGACGACGGCGAGGCTGTAGACGTCGCTGCGCGCATCGAGCTCGGTCTCGCCGCTCGCCTGCTCCGGCGACATGTACTCCGGGGTGCCGACGACGAACCCCGCTCCGGTCACCTGCTCTCCCTTCGGCGCACAGGTCGCGCGCGCGACGCCGAAGTCGGCGAGAAGTGCCAGGCCGTCGGCAAACAGAATGTTCGCGGGCTTCACGTCACGGTGGACGAATCCCGCGCGATGCGCGAAGTCGAGCCCCGCGCCGACGTCGGCCACGATGTGCAGCGCCTCCTCCACCGGAAGCCGCTCTTCCTGCTTCAGACGGTCGCGCAGGGACCCGCCGGGGAGGTACGCAGACACGTAGTACAGCATCCCGTCCGCCGTGCCCGAGTCGATGAGCGGGACGAGATGCGGATGGGAGAGCCGAGCCGCGATACCGATCTCGCGCAGGAAGCGGTCTGCTCCGGTGCTCGGTGCGACGTCGGGGTGCAGCACCTTGATCGCGACCTCGCGCCCGTGCTTCAGCTCCTCGGCGAGGTACACCGTCGCCATGCCGCCCTGGCCGAGCTCGCGGGTGATCGCGTAGCGGTCGGAGAGCGATCGGGAGAGAGGAATCTGAGTCGACATGTACTTCGGGAGGGCAACGAGCAGAAACGCTACCGCAACGAGTGAACGAGCAGGCGAACGAGCCACGAGCAATGAGAAAAGTCGCCGGCCACGAGCAACACCGACGGAGCTTGCTGGTTGCCGGTAGCCTTGCTCGCTGCTCGTTTCTCGTTCACTGCTCGTTACCGCATTGCAGGGCGGCAGTTGCCGTTCTCTTACCATATCTCAACGCAACCGCCCCCCGTAAGGTGCCGGTTGCCGTGGCCCGACCCATCGGTATCATCGACACATCCTTTCCGGAGACCCCGCCGTGAAGCTGGCTGCCTTCTCACTCCTCCTTCCCGCCGCCGCGCTCGCGCAGCATCCCTTTCGCCACTTCACCGACGCGGTCGAGGTGCGCCACGCCGCGACGCAGCCGGTAGTGTCGTACACGCTGCGCGTCGATCCCTCGGACACGGCGGGCTTCGCGATGGAGATGCGCGTCCGCAACGTGCCGGACACCTTCCGCGTCGCCATGGCGGCGCATCCGGAGTACGACGACCGCTTCTGGCGCTTCATGGGCGCGCTGCGCGCCGAGTCGCGTGGCGGCACGGTGTCGGTGGTGCGGACCGACAGCTCGATCTGGCGCGTCGTCGGCGCGGGCGGCGAGGTGACGCTGCGCTGGCGCGTCGGCGTGCCGTTCGAGAGCAGGCCGCGTGCGTCGTGGCGTCCCTTCATCGCGCCGACAGGCGCGCTGGTCGGTGGGGCGCACAGCTTCCTCTACGTCCTCGGCGCCGAGCTGGCGCCGGCGCAGGTGCTCGTCGATGTGCCGCACGACTGGACGATCGCGACGGGGCTCACGCCGACGAGCGACAGGCACCGCTACTTCGCGCCATCGGTCGACGCGCTCGTCGATTCGCCGATCATGGTCGGGCGGTTGCGCGACTGGAGCTTCGCCATCGACGACGTGCCGCACCGCGTCGTCTACTGGCCCTCGCCGAACGCGGCGCCATTCGACACTGCGGCATTCGTGCGTCATGTCGAGGGGATCGCGCGTGAGGCGATCGCCCTCTTCGGCCGCGCGCCGTACCGCGAGTTCGTCTACATGTTCGAGGACGACTCGTACGGGGGGCTCGAGCACCTGAACTCGGTGACGATCGGCGCGCCGAGCGAAGCGCTCGCGAGTGGCGGGATGGCGGAAGTTCTCGCCGACATGGCGCACGAGTACGTCCACGCCTGGAATCTGGTGCGCATCCGTCCCGCAGAACGCACAGGTGTCTCGCCGCGCCAGACTGGAAGGTCATACGGGCTCTGGTTCAGCGAGGGGCTCACGATGTATTACGCCGACGCCCTCGCCCGCCGCGCGGGCGCGCCGGTGAACGACAGCGCGCGCGTCCGGCATCTCGAGCGTGTGCTCTCGGCGTACCTCAACAACCCGGGGAACACGGCCATCTCCCCCGAGCGCGCGAGCTGGGCGGAGTATGGTGGGCAGCCGGGGCAGCTCGGCGACTATGATCCGAGCCCGCACAACCAGGGCGAGATCATCGGCACGATGCTCGACCTGCTCATCCGCGAACGGACGCGCGATGCGCGCTCGATGGACGACGTCATGCGGCTGATGATGCGTCGTTACAGCGCCGACAGCGGCTTCACGGGACGGGGCGTCGAGCGCGCCGTCGCCGACGTCTGTGGCTGCACGGTGCGCACCTTCTTCGACCGCTTCGTGCGCGCGGCGGGCGAGATCCCTGTTGACGACTACCTGCGCGCGATCGGGCTGCGCGCGCGGTTGGCGCGCGTGCCGCAGACCGAGCCGCAAGGCGAGCCGTCGCGCGACCTGCGCCTCCTCGCGTGGAACCCGACGCCCTCCGACACGCTGCGCGTGCTCATCACCAACCCTGCAAATGCGTGGGCGCGTGCAGGAATCCACACGAACGATCGCCTGATCGCCTTCAACGGGCAGCAAGTCGCGCAATGGCGCGACCTGCGCGCGATGCTCACGCAGCTCCGCATGGGCGACACGGCACGGGTGACGATCCGCCGCGGCGCGCGCACCCTCACCGTCCCGGTGCCGGTCACCGGCTTCGAGCGCACGCAGGTGCAGCTCGAGGAGCGGCCCGGCGCGACCGAGGCGCAGCGGCTCCGTCGGGCGCGCTGGATGGCGGGACGTTAGGCGAGGCGCGCGGAGACGCCGAGGAACGCGCCGTAGCGCTCGACCTGCGCAGCGATCGCGCGTCGTGCGCGGTCCGCGAGCTTCACGATCGGCGCGAGCTCGACGAGCGCTGTCGAACCGCGCAGCGTCCGTCTCCAGGTCCCGACCGCCTGGCCATCGAGGGTGATCGCGGGGCCGCCGAGGGGGAGCGCGTCGTCCGCAACGCCGGCGCGTTCCGCCGCCTGTGTGAGCGCGCTGCGGTCGCGGAGGCCGACGAACAGCTCGTCGTAGCTCGGCAGCAGGTGCGCGCGGAGCGCGCGGCCCCCCGGCGGGTCGCTGTCGGCCGCGAACCAGTGGGCGCGGTCGTCCACCACCACGCGCTCCATCGCCGCCCCGAGCATCTCGAGCCCGCGTTTCGCGTCGGCGGTGGTGAGCCCCGACCACCAGGCGAAGTCGTGCGGCGTCGCCGGTCCGCGGGTCGTGAAGTAGCGGCGCACGAGCTCGGCGACGGCCTCGTCGCGCGGCAGGCTCGGCGCGGAGGGGACACGCTCGTCGAGGAGCGCCCACGTGAACTGCTTGCCGCGCAGCGGGCCGCTGCAGACGAGCGCGTCGAGCTCGGCGAGCATGAGCAGGTGCGCGAGCCGCTGGCGGTCGCGGAGGTCGATGCCCGCCCGCTGGAAAACGGCGGCGATCTCGGCGCGGGTGTGGTGGCGGCCGTCCCGGAGCGCGGTGGCGAGCGCGCGGCTGGCGCGGCGCCTGACGGCGGCGTCGATCTCGAGCTCGCGGTGCCGAGCCGGCATCCCGTTGGCGATGCGCGGCCCGGTGAGCTCGAGCATCCAGCGCAGGTCCGCGGGCGCGACGAAGTGCCAGGTCGGCCGCAGAACGTGGGTGCGGATGATCACCCCTCCGGCGACGGCACGCTCGAGGTCCGCGTCGGTCGCGCCCGTCGTGCGCTGCGCGACGCCCCACTTCGCGCCGTGATAGTCCTGCGCCTGCACCGCACCGAGCGCTGCGACGACCTCCACCGGCGTCGCGTGCGGCGTGACGAGGAGGAACTGGTTCGCGATCCGTCGTCGCGCGACCTCGCGCGGCTGCATGCGACGCGTCGTTATGGCGTGCACGCCACGCGGCGATAGCGGAAATCGACGCCGCGCTCCTTGCCGCGGCTCGTCCCCTCGACGCGGGCGACGAGCGAGTCCTCACCGACGGCCCGAT
>DATAIS010000167.1:0-1531 GCA_036262535.1 Gemmatimonadaceae bacterium
ACCGGAGCAGAGAACCACGCCATCAGCTGGTCGTTCGCCGTCGGCGACCGGGTGAAGATCCGGCTCGTCAACGAGATGGAATCGGACCACCCGATGCACCACCCCTTCCACGTCCACGGCGCCGGTCGCTTCATCGTTCTCGCGCGAGATGGCGCGCCCGACACCAACCTGGCGTGGAAGGATACTGTCCTCGTGCGCGCGGGTGAGACGGTGGACATCCTGCTCGAGGTCACCAACCCCGGGCGGTGGATGGCCCACTGTCACATCGCCGAGCACATCGAAGCCGGCATGATGTTCAGCTTCAACGTATTTCCCACCTCGACGGAGGCAGCGATGCAGGAGGAGACGCAGGGCCAGGTACTCGATCCGGTGTGCGGCATGACGATCGACCGAGCCGACGCGGCCGCGACCCGTGAGTTCGAGGGTGAGACCTACTTCTTCTGCTCGACGAGCTGCGTGAAGAAGTTCGACGCCGAGCCGGCCGCATTCGCCGCGGCGCGGCGCTCTCAGAGTGGTCATCACGGGCACTCGCTGCCGGCGGCGCACAATCACGGATCGAACCCCGAAGCTCGCCCGAGCTAGGAGCAGCGCGTCGCTCCGGCGAGCACCTGCCGGCGCGCGATGGAGGGAGTGATGGGAACGGCATTTGGCTCGTTCCGCTGTCGCGAGCCACTAACCTGCCGACTGTCGCCCGGCCGGCCGGTGCGAAAGAAGAGAGACCCGGCAAACTCCGAGGAGCTTGCCGGGTCTCTAGTTGCCCCTCCTGGGATCGAACCAGGACTCTCCTGATCCAGAGTCAGGCGTGTTGCCAGTTACACCAAGGGGCAATCGTTCCGCGCCGAGGCTGGATCGGGCGGACCTGAAAAATACCGGGAAACAAAGCGCCGATCAACCCCGCGGGCTGTCCGTTCGTCCGTCTCTAGGGTAGCATCCGGGCCGTGAATCGCGCATCCGTCACCCGCCTTCTGCTGACCGCCGCCCTCGTCGGCGGGGCGCTCGCCTGCGGGCATTCCCCGGCCGCGACACTCGGCGAGACGCCGGCTGCCGCGCGCGCGAACACCGGCGACTTCTTCCGCGCCCTCGCCCTCCGCTTCGGACCCCTCGACCGCTCCGAGCGCCTCAAGGTCGTCCGTCCGCGCTACGTGAAGGGATCGCTCGTGCCATCGCGCATCTACGACGACACGATCGTCTGGACGAGCCGCGCCGGCGATGTGCGCACGCTTGTCGTCGGCGGGACGACGCTCGCCGATGGGCGCTACCTGCTCGAGGTGGACGGCGCGACGCCGGCGCCGGCGCAGACAGGCGACTCGCGCCACGTCATGCACCTCCGCGCGTTAGGCGAGGACGCGTACGAGTGGCGGTCGATCGACGAGCTCGCGGTCGGCCGCGCACGCGCCGCCGCGATCGACAGCATGCGCCTCCGCTTCGTCGCCGCCGCCGAAGGACGCTCCGCCGCCGAGCTCCGGGCAGGGTGGCACGCCGCGCTCCCGCGGACGACCGCGGCGCTGGCGCGGCTCCTTTCCGTCGATTC
>DATAIS010000168.1:0-11050 GCA_036262535.1 Gemmatimonadaceae bacterium
GCTGCCGGCCGGTACGTGGCCTATCGCGAGCTCTGGACGATCGACGCCGGCGACGGCAGCACGACGCGGACGCAACGCTGCGAGCAGTTGGTTGCCGACCGCCAGAACTGGGATGGCACGCCCTGCGCGGACGACTTCGGAGGCTGACGATGGCGAAGTGGCACTGGAAATGGTGGCAGATCTCGGCACTGGCGATCATCGGCTGGATCGTCGCCTTCTCGATCGACGTCGAATACGATCGTTCGCGCCCCCTCGATGGGGGCCTGACGATGGTGGAGCGTGTGCACGTCACGCGGAGGCCGTACTCAGGGATGGTCGAGTCGACAGGGTCGTTCTTCCTGCCGATCCCGGATCAGGCATCGCACGTCGAGAGCTGGCGCGTGATGCGAGGCGACAGCGTCATCTGGGCGCCGTCCGATCCACTGGAGCAGGAGATGCGGCTGTCGTTCAGTCCGGATGGCCGGCGCGTTCTCCTCTGGATGATCCTCGCGATGAAGCCCTGGCGCGTGATCGACCTCCGGAGTGGCCGCTCGATCACGGTGGATTCGATCCGCTCTGCCAGCCCCAGCACTTCGCTCATCGACATGCCGGAGGGTCTCTTCAGCGTGATGGGGTGGTCTCGCGACTCGCGTCGCGTGTACGTCGCACTGGGCGGGAGCGACCTGAAGCCACCGATGCGGGACGGAATGCTTCAGCCGTATCCGTTTCGCGAGGTCTGGGCGATCGACGCGGCCACCGGGACGACCATCCGCGTGCAGCGCTGCGAGAAGGCCGAGCCGGGCAACCTTCCTTCATGGACCGGCACGGCCTGCGCCGACGAGGCGCCACGGAGCTGACGCGGTTACGCGTCCGCGCGACGCGGGTCATATTGCCGGTGAATGAGCGAGCGTCTCGTCGTCATCACCGGGATCGGCCGCGCGGGGCAGGTCGGAGAGGCACTCGCGCTCGCGTTCGCGCGTGAGGGAGTGACGGTCGCGGCGATCGACCGTGAGGCATCGATGGTCGAGGAGCGGGTGCGCGAGCTCGAGGCTGCGGGACATCGGGCACGGGGTGCCGTTGCCGACCTCACCAACCCCGACGACACCGCCCGCGCCGCGCGCGAGTTGCTTGGCGACGCACCCCTTCACGCGCTGGTGAACGCGGCCGGCGGCTTCGCGATGAGTGGCCCGGTCGCGGAGAGCGACCCGAACGTGTGGCATCGCCAGATCGCGATCTCGCTCACCACCGCCTATCTCGCGACGCGCGCCTTTCTCCCCGCGCTCCGCCGCGGCCGGGGGAGCGCGGTCTTCTTCGCCTCGGCGGCGGCGCTCCCCGGCGGACGCGTCGCCGAGATCAGCGCCTACGCGGTCGCGAAGTCCGGCGTGCTGACCCTGATGCGGGCGGTGAGCGCCGAGGAATGGAAGAACGGCGTGCGCGCGAACGCGGTCGCGCCGACGTCGATCCGCACCGCCGCGAACGTCGCGAGCATGGGCGGCGACCAGTCGTACGTCGAGCTCGAATCGGTGGCTGACGCGGTGCGCTGGCTCTGCTCCGACGCCGCGCGCGACGTCACCGGCCAGGTCATCCGCCTCGGCGCCTGAGATGAAGCCGATCGGAGGACGCCGCGGCGCGACCATTCCGCGCTTTCACGAGACGCCGATCCCGCGGCGCGTGGACGAGCTCGAGACGCCATCACTGGCGGTCGACCTCGACATCCTCGCGCACAACCTCGACGCGATGGCGACCTACACGGCGCTGCACGGGCTCGACCTGCGGCCGCACGTGAAGACGCACAAGTCGCCGCGTATCGCCGCCGAGCAGGTGCGGCTCGGCGCGATCGGCTTGACGTGCGCTACGCCGCGGGAGATGGAGGTCATGAGCGAGGTGTCGCGCGACCTCCTGCTCGCGCATCCGCCGATCGGATCGGCGAAGCTGGCGCGGCTGCTGACCCTTCCACGCGAGACGCGCCTCACGGTCGCCCTGGACTCGGCGACGGCCGTCGACCAGCTCGCGAGCACGTCCCGGATCATGGACCGCGAGGTCGGCGTCTACGTCGAGGTGGACCTCGGGATGAGGCGCGTCGGGGTGGCGACGCCGAAGGAGGTGGTCGAGCTGGCGCGCCAGGTGTGGCGCAGTCCGCCGCTCAAGTACGCGGGGATCGCCTTCTACCCGGGACACATCCGCGAGCCGGTGCGCGAGCAGGGCCCCGCGCTCGAGAAGCTGAACGAGGATCTCGCGGCGGTGCTGCGCGTGCTCGAGGGGGAAGGTCTCGCTCCTCCGGTGGTCAGCGGCGGATCGACGCCCGCGGCGTGGCGCGCCCACGAGATCGAGGGTATGACCGAGGTGCGGCCGGGCACCTACGTCTACAACGACCGCACGACGGCCGCCGTCGGGGCCTGCTCCTGGGACGACTGCGCGCTGACGGTGCTCGCGACGGTGATCAGCACGAGCGTACCGGGACAGGTGGTGGTGGACGCGGGCTCCAAGTCGTTAGGCAGGGAGCCGCTGCGCGGCGCGGAGGGCGAGGGCTGGGGCGCGCTCCTCGACCGGCCGGAGCTCGTCGTGACGCGCATGTCCGAGGAGCACGGCATCGTCGACCTGCCGAAGGACAGCGACTGGTCGCCGCGAATCGGCGACATGGTGCGCATCGTCCCCAACCACGTCTGCTACGTCGTCAGCCTCTTCGACGAGATCCACGGCCTGCGGGGAGACGTGGTTGAGACGAGCTGGCCGGTGGAGGCGCGGGGGCGGACTCCGGTCAGCCGTTAGGGGCCTTCAGCTGCTGTTGAACCACAGGGGTCGCAGAGAGCACAGAGTTCCTGTTTGGGGGTGCCCGGGGTTGAGACCATCTCGCCCTCACACCCCCAAAATCATTCTCTGTGCGCTCTGTGTACTCTGTGGTTCAAATCGACGCAGTTCTCAACCCGCCGCCACCGCGATCTGTGCGATGAATTTCGAGACCGGCGCAGTGAAGTCGTTGTCCGTCCAGTACTGGTCGTGCGAGAGCGGGTTCCACGACGCGAGGAGGCCGCCGACGTTGATCTCGGTGTCGGCGTGGACCACGGCGTCGTAGGATGGGCTCAACGGCTTGAGCGGGAAGCCGAGGACGTCGTCGGGCTCGTAGAAGTTGAGCCACTTCGCCGCCGCGGCGACGGCCGGCGGGAGCATGTCGCCGGGAAAGCCGATCGCCACCACCTCGGGGAGGCCGAGGGTGAAGAGTGGGATGTTCGAGCCGAAGCTCACGATCCCCGCCAGCGTCCGCATTTGCTCGACCGCGCTCGCCCCCGCTGTCGGATGCTGCTGCTCGTCCCACGTGTAGTTCGAAACGATCGTGCCGCCGAGCGAGTGCGCGAGCACGACGATCGGCCGGTCGCCACCCATCTGTGTGCGGAGCGCCGCGAGGTGCGCACGGATACGCCCATGGAGCAGGGTGTAGACGTCGGCGCCGGGCGTCGGCACCCGCTGGTAGGCAAGCGCGTCGCCGAAGTGGCTGATGATGAAGCGACGGATCTTCGCGTAGTCGAGGTCGTGGCCGCGCGAGAGGTCGCGCCAGAGCTTGTCCTCGCGATCGCGCACGAGATCGGCCCACCACCCCGCGCGCCACGCGATGCGGTCATCAGCGACACCGAGCTTCGCGACGC
The DNA here is from genome assembly GCA_036262535.1 of Gemmatimonadaceae bacterium. Taxonomy (GTDB): domain Bacteria; phylum Gemmatimonadota; class Gemmatimonadetes; order Gemmatimonadales; family Gemmatimonadaceae; genus JABFXC01. The sequence continues at coordinate 3,621 of DATAIS010000168.1, forward strand.
GCTTCCGCATCTCGCGGATGAACCCATCCGCGAAATCCGCCTCCTGCACGCCCATCCCGTGGACGATCAGGACCCCGATGTCGGCCATGCTCCTATTTGGATCGCCCGCGGCTTTGCTGCAACCGCAACTTGCACGGCAACTCCAACTGCTTGGGCCTTGATGGGTAACTGCAACCGCGCTTTGGAGTGGCCGAGGGCGCGGAGGCGCAGAGACGGCACACCCATCACCGAACTGCCGGCGTGTGCAGTTACTAATGCCCCTAAAGCTCCATGAGTCCTTGGGGCAAGCGGGGCGAGTGCAACTCACCGAGCGGCAGCCCTCTGCGTCTCTGCGCCCTCGGGCACACAACCGCAGTTGCCGTTACCCCATTAAGCCCTAAAGCAGTTTGTAGTGTCAGTTGCGGTACCAGCTGCAGACGTGACTAACGGAGCGTATCGCGCGCCGGGTCGAAGAGGTGGATCTGGTGGCGGGCTTCGTCGTAGAGGAGCGGGGTGCGCTCCGGGTCCTTCGCCATGAGGCGGAGGTTGTCGCGGCCGCGGTCGTAGACGATCCACGTCCGCGCCTTGTCGAACGGAGGATCGTTGCGGATCAGGCTGACGTGCGGGTTGTGGTCCGGGCCGTAGCGGACGAAGACGATCGACTTCGGGAAGGGGATCGACCGCACCGCGCTCGCGAAGCGCTCCTGGTACTCGCGCGCCGACGCGCCCTGCGCACGCCGCTCGCGCATCGCCGGCACGAGGCAGAGGAGCGCGACCACCGCCAGCGGCAGGAATGCGGCGCCCGCGACCCCGCGCTCGCCAGGGCCGACGTCCCGCGTGGGGCGTCGAAGATCCGTGAGCGATCGCGCACGCACCAGGTTCCACGCGCCGAGCGCCGTGAGGAACGCCAGCACCGGCTGGAGCTCGATGTAGTAGAGCGACCAGAGCGGCGAGTGGAGGAACGACAGGTACACCCCGAGCAGCAGCACGCCGGTCGCGAGCGCGAAGAGCAGTTCGGCGCCGATCGCGGCCAGTCCCACGACGGCGAGCACCGCGAGCACGAGGCGGCGCCCCGCCCACATGTCGCGCCCCACCTGCGCCGCGCGCTCGACGAACGCTCCCGGCAGCGCCGCGGGAACGTAGCCGACGTGCAGCGGCGCGGTGTTCTCGTGGATCCACGCCATGTCCGGCGGCAGCGCTCGCGACGGCGGCGTCGAGTCGAGTCCGAAGCCGGGTGCGTCCCAGGGGAAGTACAGCTCCGAGTAGAAGCTGTAGGGCGTCGTCCGCGCGGTGCCGATCGTCTTCGCGCTCCAGAGCGGAATGACGAGAAGGAGCGCGACGCCGACCAGCATTGGCCGCAGCAGCGACGGCCAGCGCCGCGTGCGTGTGACCTGTGCCAGCACGTACAGCCCGACGGGAATCGTGTACGCCACCGCGGTCAGCGGCCGCGTGATGCCGAGCCACGCGACGCTCGCCGCGACCACGTAGAGCCAGCGCTCCTCGCCGGCGCGCCAGCGCAGCAGCGCGTACCAGCCGAGCATCCACGCCAGCGCCGACGTCGTCTGCGAGAAGTACGACGTCGACAGCGCCATGACGAGTGGCGCCGAGAGCCAGACCAGCCAGGTGATGAACGCGACCGCGCCGTTCGCGACGCGGCGCGCGATCGCGAAGACGAGCCCCGCCGTCGCCCCGGAGATCACCACCGGCATCAGCCCCGGCGCGCCGAGCCAGATTCCCGGCACGAGCAGCAACGCGTGGCCCGGCGGATACTTCGATGCGTACGCGGGAACGACGAAGACGTGGAACTGCTCGAAGAACTCGGGGATCGGTGGCGGCGGCACCGTCCAGTGCAGCATCGCGAAGATCTTCGCCTGGAGCAGGTACGACGCCTCGTCGTGCACGACCGGGATCGCACTCAACGAGCCCCACGCGTACGCGAGCGCGACCATCGTCGCGAGCGAGACCGCGAGCGGCGCCCAGCGCGACTCGAGGAGCTGCATCACCCGGCCGCCCGCGGCCCGCAGCGGCGGCACGCGTGGCGCGGCGAAGCGCGCGACGAGCAGCGTCGCGAGCACGATGACGAACGCCGTCGTCACGTGCGCGGCGTGCGCGAGAGAACCAGGTACTGCCCGCCGAACGGCACGCGCGTCAGCGCCGACTCGAAGGGGCGGAGGGCCCGCAGAGCGCGTGGAAACCAGAAGCGGTACGTCGTCTCCACGACGTCGAAGCCCGCCTCGCGAAGCATGCGCCGCGCGTCGGGCGGCGCGATGGTGATCGCGTGGCGGTCGAAGGGGATCTGGCTCATCACGTACCGGGTCCCGGGATTCCACGGATTGTTCTCCCAGAACGCGAACCACGCCCCCGGCCGCAGCGTGCGGCGGACGTACGCGAGGGCGCTGCCACGCTCCCCGACCGGGATGTGGTGGAAGACGCCGTTCACGAACGCGAGGTCAGCGCTCGCCGGCGCGTCGTACGCCTCGATCGTGGCGAAGCGAACGCGCGGGTCGCCCGCATAGGTGGCGCGGGCGCGCTCGAGCAGCCCCTCGGAGACGTCCACGCCCACGACGTGGCGCGCCGCAAGGTGATCGAAGAAGAGCGGCGTGCTCGAGCCGAGGCCGCAGCCGAAGTCGAGCACCGTTCCCGGCACGCGGACGCCGCGACGCCTCAACCGGGTCGCGAGCCAGCGCATGCGGCCCTCGGCGAAGTACTCCTTTCCCTCCCCGGTCGCGTCGAGTCCCTGCGCCAGCTCCTGCTCGTAGCGCGCCGCGTGGGCGTCGAACTCCGCCGCCGGCGACGGACGCTTCACCACCGTCCTCACTTCCGCTTCAGGGCGAGGATGCTGAGGAAGAAGCTCCAGAGCACGGTCTGGAAGCCGAGCACGGTGAGCGTCATTCCCGGGATCGTCCAGCGCAGCGACTCGGCGTAGTTCATGGCGCCGAAGCCCCGTGCGCTCCACTGGAGCGTCACGGTGGCGAGCATCGCCACGCCGCATAGGATCGCGACGCCACCGAGCGCGAGCCCGCGCTCGAGCTTGAGGACACGCACCATGCGCTCGACGCGGTCGTCGTGGGGAAGGATCCCCTCGGCGGCGGCGAAGACCTTCGTCAGCGCGGCGAAGAGCACCGACTGGTAGCCGCAGACGATCGCGAGGCTCGCGAAGAGCAGCGTGTTGACGTCGAAGGTCGCGGGTCCGATGCGCGTCTGCGGCATCGCCAGGCCGTAGCCCGCCAGGCCTAACGCGGCGAGGATGAGGCCCGGCAGCAGGAAGAGCCAGCGCGGGCTGTAGATGAGGTAGAAGCGGAGCGTGCGCCAGCCGTCGCGGAAGGTCTTGAGGTGCGGCGGGTGCGCCTTGCGGCCATCCTGGTGGAGCGTGATCGGGACCTCGGCGATCTTCGCCTCCATCAGGCTCGCCTTGAGGATCATCTCCGTCGCGAACTCCATCCCCGTGCACTGCTGGTCGAGCCGCGCGTAGAGCTCCTTCGTGAAGGCGCGCATCCCGCAGTAGACGTCGTGGATCGGGGCGCGGAACCAGCGCCGCGCCATCCACGAGAACATCGGGTTCCCCCACCAGCGGTGGAGGAAGGGCATCGCGCCGCGGCGCACCGTGCCGCCGCCGGCGGGAAGCCGGCAGCCCTGCACCAGCTCGTATCCCTCGCGGAGCTTCGCGACGAACTTGGGCAGCTCGCTGAAGTCGTAGCTGTCGTCGGCGTCGCCCATGAGGATGGCGCGGCCGCGCGAGGCCTCGATCCCGCCCATCAGCGCCGCCCCGTAGCCGCGGCGATCGACGTGGATGACGCGCGCGCCCTCGCGCTCGGCAATGTCGATCGAGCCGTCGAGGCTCCCGTTGTCGGCGATGATGACCTCGCCCTCGATGCGATGCTCGGCGAGGGCCCGCTTCGCCTTGCGGATGCAGGCCGCGATGGTGTCCGCCTCGTTGAGGCAGGGCATCACGACCGAGATCTCGAGCGGGAAGACCGCCGCGGGGGCGGTACCTGCAAACGTGGTCGAGCCGCGCGGCGCGGTAGTACTGCTCATCGAGTGCTGTCCGGAGGGGATGGAGGCCGCAGGAAAGACTCCGCGGGAGCCCTTCCCGTCACTCTCTGGCCGCGCCTTTCCCCTCCCATGCCACCCCCACCCGCGCGACGGTCGCGTCGGAGAATGCCGTGTAGACCTGGCCCGTCACCAACCATCGCTCCGCGAGGCGGACCGCTCCGCCGCCGAACACGTTCGTCCGGTTGAGGTTCACGACGAGTCGCGTGTCCTCGAGGCCGCCGAAGCCGTCGCGGAAGCCGACCTGGAAGCGGGGCCGTAACCAGGTCGTCCCCGCCCCGAGGTACAGCTCACCGCGGCGAGCGAAGCGTCGTGCGACGATCGCTTCGCCGGCGAGCATGTTCGGATGGAAGGTGTCCTCGGACGGCTGGGTCCCGAAGCAGGGATCGGCTGGATCATCGGGACGGAGCGCGGCGCGCGAGCAGGTGATCGCCCCCTGGATGGTGCCGACGGTTCCGTGGAGTCGCGTGACGACCGCGACGCCCGCGTCGCCCGGGAAGACCATCGCCTCGCCGGACAGGGCGGCGCTGAAGACGTGCGCCTTCGCGCCTGCGATACGGACGGGCGGGAGGTAGCTGGCCTCACCGAAGAGGCCGAAGGGAAGACGCACACCGATGCGCGGCCGCGGGAAGATCGAGGTCAGGTGCGTCGTGTGGTCTTTCGGGATGAAGCACTCGGACGTTATCCGGAGCGCCGCATCCGGCGTCGGGACGTACGCCGCATCCGCGCCGACGAAGAAGCGTGGCGCGTTGTCGGCGCCGGGACCGACGAGCTGCGGCGAGAAGGCGACCGGGACCGAGTAGAAGGCGAGCAGCTTCGCCTCGTTCGAATTCTTCCCAGGATGGCAGTCCTGCGCGCGTGCCGCCGACGCGGCGAGAAGGAGCGCCGCCGTCAGGCGTGCGGCGCTCACTGCGTCACCGTTATGACCCCCTGCATTCCGAGGCTGCTGTGCCGGCTGCAGTGGAAGGGGTACGTGCCGGGCACCGTGAACCGCCGCTTCGCGATCGCCGCCGCCGGGGTGCTCGGCACGCTGTCCGGGGCGCCCGTGACGTCGAAGTGCACGCTGTGGGTGCCGTTCGCGATCATGAAGTAGATCGTGTCGCCGGCCGGGATGGTCGTCTGCTGCTCGAAGAACTGGAAGTTCACCGCCCGGACGCGCGCGGCGTGGGGCAGGATCGGATCCGGCTCGGGCGTGTTCGCGTCCCCGCAGCCGGCGACGAGCACGCCGAGGAGCAGCAGGAAAGGGGGACGCATCGAGGTGAGTGGGCGGGTCCGGGAAAGGTCCAAGCTAGGGCGTGTACCGCCGGACGCAACCGCGATCTCACTGCTTCTTCATCATCGCGCGCACCGCGTCCCGGTAGCGCCGCCCGGTCGGGACCTGTGCGCCGTTCGCCAGCACGACGACGTACTCGCCGTGGGGCGAGGGCCGGATCTCGACGACCCGCCGCGCGTTGACGAGCGCCGTGCGGTGCACCCGGACGAAGTCCGTCGGCGCGAGCCGTTCCTCGAGCGCGGTGAGCGTCTCGCGCACGCGGACGTCGCGACCGGCGATGTAGATGTGGACGTTGTTGTCGTCGGAGCTGATCCAGTCGATCTCGCGCGGTCGGATCAGCATCGTCCGCCCTTCGACGCGGACGATGAGGCGGTTCGCGGTGATCGCCGCCCCCTCGGGCGACGCGCGCCACGCCGCGAGGAGCGCCGAGAGCCGCCCCGGATCGCGCACCGTCCGGCCGCGGAGCGTCTCCTTCGCGCGAGCGAGCGCGGTCGCGAAGCGCTCGCGCTCGACCGGCTTGAGCACGTAGTCCAGCGCGTGGACGCGAAAGGCGTCGAGTGCGCGGTCGTCGTGCGCGGTGACGAAGATCGTCAGCGGCATCGCCTCAGCGCCGACCGTCTCCGCGACTCCGACGCCGTCGAGCTCCGGCATCTGGATGTCGAGGAAGACGAGGTCGGGATGCTGGGTGGCAATCGCGTCCACCGCCTCGACGCCGGTGGCGCACTCGCCGACGACCTCGACCTCGCTGTCGTCGGCGAGAAGACTGCGGATGTGTCGTCGCGCCAGCGGCTCGTCGTCCACGACGAGCGCGCGAATGGGCACCTTCATGTCTCGTCTCCCGCGGTTCGGAAGGGGAGCGTCACCCGGATCGTGAAGCCTGTTCCGGGGCTCGTCTCGTAGCGGAAATCGTGGCGTGCCCCATGAAGGCGGCGCAACCGCTCCCGGGTGTTGGCGAGGCCGACGCCTTCGCGCGCGAGCCGGCCGTTCTCCATCTCGGCGCCGATCCCGTCGTCGCGCACCTCGAGCAGCAGGTCGTCGTTCGAGCGTGAGGCGCGAACGTGAATGTTGCCGCCGGAGCCGCGCGGCGCGATCCCGTGCCGGATTGCGTTCTCGACGAGCGGCTGGAGGACGAGGCTCGGCACGAGCGCGCCGCGCGTGGCCGGGTCGATGTCGAAGGTCACGCCGAGTCGGTCGCCGAAGCGCGTCTGCTGGATGTCGACGTAGAGCTGGAGGTGGTCGAGCTCGCGCGCGAGTGGCACCTCCTGCTCGTCCACGGAATGCAGCGAGGCGCGAAGAAGCTCGCTCAGTCCCGTCACCATCTTCTCCGCGCCTCGCGGCTCGCTCGAGATGAGCGCGGTGATCGCGTTGAGCGTGTTGAAGAGGAAGTGCGGATTGAGCTGGAGCCGCAGCGAGTGGAGCTGCGCCTCGGCGAGCTGCTCCTGCGCCCTGGCGCGCTCGCGGGTCTCGAGCAGATAGCTCCGCACGAGCCGCTCGTACCATCCGGCCGCGTAGGCAGCGATGGCGCCGCAGAGGCCGATGAAGAGCACCTTCGCCGCTTCGTCGAGCAGGGCGACCGAGGGACCGATCGACGCCGTCACGGGATCGGTGAGCGGTCCGACGCGCCCGCTGAAGACGAAGAAGGCAACGATCGCGGCGTACTCGACGACCGCGAGCGCCGCGACCGCGGCCGCCGCGCGCACCGACGACGCGATCGTGCGCGAGGCGAGCACGAGGAAATAGACGAGGATGACGGGACTCTTCAGCGCCAGCGCCGCCGACGACGCGAGCCCGTAGCCCAGCATGATGACGCTGACGGCGGTCGTGTCCACGATCGGATTCACGACCGAGAGCCAGCGTGGAAGCCGCTCGCGCCGGTGCAGCCAGAGCTGCTGGAGGAGGGCCCAGGTGATGGTGGGGACGAGCACGATCGCGTTCGCGGTGCGCAGCGCCGGCGAGAGTGCCGGCGCATACGCGAGCGCCGCGACCGCGAGGAGAACGAGGACGACGATCCGGACGCGATTGAGAAGACGCTCGGCGTCGTCGCGGCGCTGCTCGAGCAGCGCGCGCGCGACGGGGTCGTCGAGGATCGGATCGGTCGTCTGCGCCATCCCTCCTAACGTATCACGAA
>DATAIS010000169.1:0-2086 GCA_036262535.1 Gemmatimonadaceae bacterium
CGCCGGCTCCTCGCTCGCGGCCAGCTGGTAGAGCGTCTGCATCGCGGTCTCGAAGCCGGGCGCCTCGTTGCCGTGCACGCTCTCGTGGATCATCACCACCGCCGGCGTCCGCGCGACGAGCGCGTCGAGCTCGCCCTGCGATACCCCGCGCGGATCGGCGATGCGGTCGAGGTCGCGGCGGATCTGGTCGAGCCGCGCGATGTTCTCCGGCGCCGAGACGATGTAGAAGCGCATCGGGCGCCGCTCGTAGCTCGAGCCGAGGACCTCGATCGCGACGCGATCCTTCGCGGCGTCGGCGATCGCGAGCAGGACCCTCTCCTGCATGGCGAACTGGGTGTTCATCTCGCCGACGTTGTAGCCGAGGATCGTCTCGGGACGCGGGATGCCGGCGCGGTATGGCCCGCGATCGTAGAAGGAGAAGTTGCGGTCGTCGCGGATCGAGTCGGCGATCGCCGGCCCCTGGGCGGTTGCGCGGGTGGACGAAAGAGCGAGGACGAGCGCGAAGGCCGCGCGCGTGGGGAGCGATCGGATCATGAGGCGGGGTGAAGTGGAGAGTGCGGAGGGGAAGGTGCTCCCCGGTCGCGCCGGGCGGCAAGGGCCGTTGACGCCCCGCGTGCGCCGTTGGAGATTCGGCCGCCAACTCGACTTCACCGGAGACATGCCGATCACGATTCCGCGCCGGACCTTCCTCCACGTTGCCACCCTCGCCGCCTTCGGCATCGCCGCCGGCTGCGGCGGGACGCCCGCCGGCACCGCCCCCGCGCCGGCGAGCGCTCGCGGCTCCCTCGTGATCGTCGGTGGCGGGCCGCGGCCGCCCGAGCTCCGCGAGCGGTTCGTCCAGCTGGCCGGCGGTCCGGGGAAGGCGAGCATCGTCGTCTTCGCCATGGCCAGCTCCGAAGGGCGGGAGAGCGGAGAAGAGGAAGCGAAGACGCTTCGCGACATGGGCGTGGACGCGATCAGCCTCTACATCACGCGCGAGGAGGCGGGCACCGACTCGGTGGTCAACCGTGTCGCGCGCGCGACCGGTGTCTGGTTCGGCGGTGGCGACCAGTCGCGGTTGACGGCGACGCTGAAGGGGACGCGGACGGAGGCGATGATGCACGAGCGCTACCGCGCCGGTGCCGTCTTCGGCGGGACGTCGGCCGGGGCGGCGGTGATGTCGCGCATCATGCTCACCGGCGACGAGCGCCGCCGCGGCGGCGACCGCTACCCGTCCGACTCGAGCGAGGCGAACCTCACGATCGAGCGTGGCAACGTCGTGACGAGTGAAGGCTTCGCCTTCCTCGAGGGCGCGATCGTGGACCAGCACTTCGTGCGCCGCAAGCGCCACAACCGGCTGCTCACGCTCGTCCTCGAGAATCCGTCGCTGGTCGGCGTCGGCGTCGACGAATCGACGGCGCTCGTCGTGACGCCCGACGGCAAGTGGAGCGTGCTCGGGAAGAGCGTCGCGATCGTGTACGACGCGCGCTCTGCGCGCGTGACCCAGGCCGGGGCGCCGACGTTAGGCGGGAGTTGGCTGCGGATGCATGTGCTGCCATCCGGAGCGACGTATGACCCGCAGTCTGGCGATGCGCGGCTGCCCTAGCGGGTGCAACGAGCAGGCGAACTGCCCTGCAATGCGGCTACGAGCAGGTAACGAGCATCGAGCAACGAGCAAGGTTACCTGCAACGAGCAATAGCGACCGCGTTTGCTCATTGCCGGTAGCCTTGCTCGTTGCTTGTTCCTCATTCCCTCCTCGTGGCCTCTTGCCCGGCAGTTCACTTGCTGGTTGCTGACGAGCAATCAGAACTCGAGCTGAGTGCCCAGCTCGATGACTCGATTCGGGGGGATGTTGAAGAACTCCGTCGCCGAGCGCGCGTTGCGCGACATCAGCGAGAAGATCTTCTTCCGCCACTTCCGCATCCCGCTCCTGCCCGTCGGTATCAGCCGCTCGCGGCCGAGGTAGAAGCTCGTCTCGCTCGGCCGGGCATGGAGGCCCGCGGCAGACGCGGCCTCGAGGATCTCGCCGACGTCCGGCGACTCCATGAAACCATAGTGCGCCGTGAGCCGCCAGAAGCCGTGGCCGATCGACTCGAGTTGCACGCG
>DATAIS010000170.1:0-1669 GCA_036262535.1 Gemmatimonadaceae bacterium
CGCCGCCGCGGCCGCGCCTAACGTCGTCACCGTCAGGGCCGACGACTACTCCTTCCAGATCCCCGACACCGTTCGCGCCGGGCTCACCACCATCCGCCTCGAGGCGGGCGGCAAGGAGCTCCACCACGCGAACGTCCTCAAGCTCGACGAAGGCAAGACGGTGGACGACCTCATGACCGCGCTGCGCGCGGCGCCCGCGATCCCCTCGTGGGCCGCCGAGGTGGGTGGCCCGAACCCGCCGGCGCCGGGCGCGGTCGCCGAGGCGACGATGAACCTCGCGCCGGGGAACTACGTCGTCGTCTGCTTCGTGCCGAGCCCCGACGGCGCGCCGCACATCGCGAAGGGAATGTTCAAGCCGTTCGTCGTAACAGGGTCGGCCGCGAAAGTGGAACAGGACGCGGACCTCCAGATGACGCTCGTCGACTACGGCTTCGAGCTCTCGGCGCCACTCACGGCGGGCGCACACGTCATCCGCGTCGTCAACACCGCTCCGCAGTCGCACGAGGTGTCGCTCGTGAAGCTCGCGCCGGGGAAGAAGGCGATCGACGTCGCGAAGTGGATCGAGAAGCCGCAGGGACCGCCCCCGGGCCAGCCGCTCGGCGGCGTCGCCGGCATCAAGCCGGGCGCCAGCGCGACCTTCCCCGCGACACTCGAGAAGGGAGAATACGCGCTGCTCTGCTTCCTCCCCGACGCGAAGGACGGCAAGCCGCACCTCGCGCACGGGATGATGACGGAAGTGACGGTCCAGTAGCGTACTCGAGCGGGAACGGGGCGGCGGGACGCGCGGATACGGCGCTCCGCCGCCCCGTCTGTTTGGCGTATGTCTTGCCTTCCTCGGGGGCTGACCGCGCCGTTCTCCCATGACTGAGACGCTCCACTCCCCGCCCCCCGCTCGCCCCGCGTTCGACCCCAACGAGCTCCGCATGACGCGCCTGCGCGCGCTGCGGGGTCCCAACTTCTGGCGGCTCGCGCCGGTGATCGCCTGCGACATCAGGCTCGGCGCGCTCGAGCACGTCACGTCGAGCGACATCCCCGGGTTCGCGCAGCGGCTCGTCGAGGCGATGCCGTCGCTGCACGAGCACCCGTGCACGCGCGGCACCGCCGGCGGCTTCGTCGAGCGGTTGAACGAGGGGACGCACTTCCCGCATATCCTCGAGCACGTCGCCATCGAGCTGCAGACGCTCACCGGCAGCGACGTCTCCTTCGGGCGCGTCGTCGAGTCGGGCGATCCGGGCGTGTGGTGGGTGATCGTCGCCTACGAGGAGGAGGAAGTCGGCCTCCAGAGCATGCGCGACGCCGTGCACATCGTGCGCTCGGTGATGGTCGGCGACACGCCCGACCTCGATCGCATGGTGGTGGATCTCCAGGATCTCTACGAGAGCGTCAGGCTCGGCCCGTCGACGGGCGCGATCGTCGAGGAGGCACGGCGCCGCGGCATTCCCGTACGGCGGCTCAACAACAGCTCGCTCGTCCAGCTCGGACTCGGCAAGAACCTGCGCCGGATCCAGGCGACGATGACCGACTTCACGAGCGCCATCGGCGTCGAGATCGCGCAGGACAAGGACGACACCAAGCGCGTCCTCCAGAACATCGGCCTCCCCGTGCCGCGCGGCGACGTCGCGACGACGATCGAGGGCGCGATCGAGATCGCGGAGGAGATCGGCTTCCC
>DATAIS010000171.1:0-2488 GCA_036262535.1 Gemmatimonadaceae bacterium
CGCGACGATCGCGCGCTGCGATTCGGCGAGCACGGCCTGGATGTCGTCCGCGGCAGCGGCCGCTTGGGGCGCGCCATGTGGCAAACGCGCCTCGTCGTCGGGGCGCGTCGTGGTATCAGTCATGGGCAACACGGGTCCAGAGCGAACCGCCTGACGCGACGGTTCGGAAGCGCACAAACCGAATGCAAAAAGGGCGCCTCGGAAGGCGCCCTTCGCACCAGGCCTTTCCCTTGGCAGGGAGTCACGAACCGTGGCGGAAGCGCGGGGTATTGAGGGATGGAGCGTCCGGCAGCGACGCCGGAGCCACACGCACGAGACGACGATGAACGGTTCACTCACAGCCGTGCGCAGCATCGCGACCGCCGCCCTCCTCGGCGCGGCGGCCGCCTGCGCGCGCTCCGGCGACACCGCCTCCGACAGCGCCCTCGCCCGCGACATCGCGCTCGCGAGCGAGCCATCGTCGGGGACACCAGGCTTCATTCCCGCGGACACCGCGCTCAATCCGCGCGGCGCTCCGGCGCCGGCGCCGCGTGCGGCGCGCAACACGTCTCCGCCTCGTCCCGTCCAGCAGCGGACGCCGACACGGGTCGCCGAGCGCCCCGCCCCGGCTCCGACGCGCGCGGAGTCGCCCGTCGTGCAGCCAACCCCGGCGCCGGTCAGCGAGTCACCGCGCGGCTCCGTCGGCACGCTCGCCGGGACGATGATCGGCATGAGCACGGGAGCGCGCGTCTGCACCAACGCCCGTCCCGGTGACAAGATCGTCGCGCGCGTGACCGAGACGAGCGGCCCGGGCTCGGTGCTCGTCCCGGCCGGCTCGACGGTGGTGCTCGAGGTGGCGAGCATGCAGGTGAACGAGCAGTCGCCGGAGCACTCGACGATCACCTTCCGCGTGCGCGCGATCTCGGCGGGTGACGTGGACTATCCGGGCAACGGCGTGACGACTTCCGCCGACGCGACCGAGAAGCTGGCGACGACTTCCAAGTCGAGCGACGCGAAGAAGGTGGCGGCGGGCGCGGTCGCGGGGGCGGTGCTCGGCCAGATCTTCGGCAAGAACACGAAGTCGACTGTCATCGGCGCGGCGGCTGGCGCGGCGGGAGGCGCGATCGTGGGGAAGGTCACCCGACAGTACGAGGGATGCGTGCCGTCGGGGGCGCCGTTGAGGGTCGTCCTCAGCTGACCGCCGGCCGACAACGAGCAAGGGAAAGGCTGCCTGCAACTAGAAACGAGCAGGTAAACCAGCTACGAGCGACGAGCAAAACGAGCAAAAGAGGCAACGTTGCTTTCCTTGCTCGTTTTGCTCGTTCAGGCTTCCTCGTTTACCTGCTCGTATCTCGTTGCAGGGCAGTACTCGTTGCTCGTCGGAGCTCAGTGTAGCTTCGCCCGGCACGGTCGTCGCAAGTTGACCTCCTGATGCCCGCCCGCCGCAAGCGTCCCGACAAGGCCCTCGCGCCATTTCACCCCATCGTCCGCGAGTGGTTCGTGGAGACGCTCGGGGCGGCGAGCGATCCGCAGCGGCTCGGGTGGCCGGCGATCGCGCGCGGCGAACACACGCTCGTGCTCGCGCCGACGGGCACCGGCAAGACCCTCGCGGCCTTCCTCTGGGAGCTCAACGCGCTCGTCGAGCAGGGGCTGCACGGCCCGCTGCCCAACGGCATCCACGCGCTCTACGTCTCGCCGCTCAAGGCGTTAGGCAACGACGTCCAGCGCAACCTCGAGCGGCCTCTCGCCGAGCTGAAGGCGAGGTTCGAGAAAGCGGGGGAGAAGTTCCCCGAGGTCCGGGTCGCGGTACGCACGGGCGACACGCCGTCGCGCGAGCGGGCACGGATGCTCCGCAAGGCGCCGCACATCCTCATCACGACTCCCGAGTCGCTCCACATCCTGCTCACGAGCGTGCGCGGGCGCGGGATGTTCTCGACGCTGCGCACCGTGATCGTGGACGAGATCCACGCCATGGCGGGCGGCAAGCGCGGCGCGCACCTCGCGCTCTCGCTCGAGCGGCTGGAACGGCTCACCGAACAGCCCGCGCAGCGCATCGGCCTCTCGGCGACGCAGCGCCCACTCGACGAGATCGCGCGCTTCCTCGGCGGGTGCGGTGTACGAGAAGCCGAGACCGAGCCGTCGTTCCGTCCCGTGACGATCGTCGACTGCGGGCTCGTGAAGACGCTCGAGACCGAGATCAGCTCACCGGTGCCCGACCTCGGCAACGTCGGCGGGACGGTGTGGCCGTCGGTCGCGCCGCTCGTGCTCGAGCGCGTGCGGCAGTCGCGGACGACCCTCGTCTTCGTCAACAACCGCGCGCAGGCGGAGCGGATGGCGGGGCGCATCAACAACCTCGCCAACGAGGAGATCGCGCAGCCCTATCACGGATCGCTGGCGCGCGAGCGGCGGCTGATGCTCGAGCAGCGGCTCAAGGCGGGGGAGCTGCGCGCGCTCGTCACCACGAGCTCGCTCGAGCTCGGGATCGACATCGGCTCGGTCGATCTCGTGA
>DATAIS010000172.1:0-1915 GCA_036262535.1 Gemmatimonadaceae bacterium
GAGTCCGCGGTCGAGAAGGATCTGGACGAAGGCGCCACCGAACGAGTGTCCCATGATGATCGGCGGACGCGGAAGCTCGCGGACGATCCGCTCGTAGTGGGCGACGATCGTCGCCGTGTCGAGCTTCGCGATCGGAGTCGGGTTGCTGCGGAGCGCCTCGACGCCGGCGTCCATCCCGGGCCACGCCGGCGCGAGCACGCGAAGGCCCCGCGCCTCGTAGCGGGTGATCCAGTGCTCCCAGCTCAGGGGGGTCATCCACAAGCCGTGGATGAGCACGACGCTATCGGGTGCGGCGGAGGCGGCAGCGGGAGGCATGGCCCTGTCTCCTTTCCGTGGGATGCTGAGACCTACTGTCGCCCGGGAGGCAGCGCAAGCGACCACAGGGAGAAGCCATTTCTCTTGTCCTGATGCTTGAGCCGCGGCACGCGGCGCGCATAATAGAGACTATCGCCAGTCGAGCCGGGGAGGCTTATGGCACGGACGGTCGAGGCAGCGAGCACGCTGCGCCTGGACGATTACGCGGCCGACGCGACGCTCGCGGCGCCGGTCGCAGCGCTGCGGCGAACCGCGTCGCGCACCAACGGGCAGCTCCGCGACCAGCGGATCTGGAACGTCAACTCCACCGCCACCGGCGGCGGCGTCGCCGAGCTGCTGCCGACGCAGCTCGGGATCCTGCGGGAGCTCGGAGTGGATGCGCGCTGGGCGGTGATCGAGACCGATCGCGTCGAGTTCTTCGCGCTCACCAAGACGCTCCACAACATGATCCACGGCGCGGCGCCCGACGCGCCGCTCGGCGCGCGCGATCGTGAGGTCTACGATGCGGTCAGCCGCGCCAACGCCGACGCGCTCGCACGGTTCATCACCCCCGGCGACATCGTCGTCATCCACGACCCGCAGCCGCTCGGCGCCGGCGCACTGCTCAAGCAGATGCTCGGCGTGCGGATCGTGTGGCGCTGCCACATCGGACTCGACACCCCGAGCGTGCACGCGAACGACGCGTGGGCCTTCCTCCGCCCCTATGCGGAGCAGTACGACCACGCTGTCTTCACCGCGCGCGAGTACGTGCCCAGTTTCCTCGCCGACCGCGCGACCATCATCCACCCCACGATCGACCCGCTGAGCCACAAGAACCGCGGACTCTCGCTGCACAAGCTCGTCGGCGTGCTCTGCGACTCGGAGCTCGCGGTGGCGCACTGGCCGCTCATCACCCCTCCCTTCCCCGAGCCGGCGATGCGGCTCCAGCCCGACGGCAGCTTCGCGCCGGCGACGAAGCCCGAGGATCTCGGCCTCATCGCGCGGCCGATCATCAGCCAGATCTCGCGCTGGGACCGGCTGAAGGGATTCGTCCCGCTGCTCGACGCGTTTCGCGTCATGAAGCAGCGCCGTGGCGATCGCGCGCCACGCGACGACCGGCATCGGCTCCGCCTCGACGCCGCGCGCCTCGTGCTTGCCGGTCCCGAGGCCGCGGGTGTGAAGGACGACCCCGAGGCCCTCGAGGTTCTCGCCGAGCTGAAGGAGCGTTACTTCGCGCTCGAGCCGGACATCCAGAAGGACGTGGCGATCCTCAACCTGCCGATGCGCCGCCGGAAGGAGAATGCGCTGATGGTGAACGCGCTCCAGCGCTGCTCCGACGTCGTCGCGCAGAATTCGCTGCGCGAAGGCTTCGGCCTCACGGTCGCCGAGGCGATGTGGAAGCGGAAGCCGGTGTTAGGCAGCGCGACCGCGTTCGGCGTCAGGCAGCAGGTCCGCGACCACGTGGACGGCCGGCTCGTCGCCGACCCCGAGGATCGCGAGTCGCTCGCGCTGGTGATGTCCGAGATGCTCGCCGACAGCAACGAGCTGGAGGAGATGGGCCGCAGCGCCGAGCGTCGCGCGCACGACGAATTCCTGGTGTTCCGTGAGCTCGAGAAGTGGC
>DATAIS010000173.1:0-4869 GCA_036262535.1 Gemmatimonadaceae bacterium
CGCAGCCTCGCGACAGGCGCGGAGCGCCTGCTCCTGCGCCCGGCCGACGCCGTCGATCTCATCGACCGCGCCGCCGAGGAGGGGGTTCCGATCGTTCGCGTCGACCGCGCTGACCTTCCGCCGGAGCGGGGCGATGTCGCCCTCGAGCGTGTCGCCGACTTCTCCGCCGCCGTCGCCGAGGGGCATGGCTGCTGGGACGAGGCCGAGCACGTCATCCGCTCGCCGCAGGAGCGCGAGGTCGCCTTCGAGCTCACGCTCGGCGACGATCCGATCGAAGTGGTCTGAGGCGACGGCCGGAAACACGAGGGGGAGGCTCCGATGGAGCCTCCCCCTCGTCGTTCGAACGGCGAGCTACGGGTTCGCGTGGACCCCCGGTGCCGAGGATCCACGCGCGCGTCCCGTCGCCCCGTCCGCCAGACTCAGGTCTCGATCGCCAGCGTCTCGAGGCCGACGACGCGCCCGGTCGCCGGGTCGATGCCCAGCGCATAGCAGCGCACTCGAACCTGCCCGACGCGGAAGACGCGAAGGTCATCCAGCTCGGTGCGCAGCGTGTGGCGGAGGGCGTCGTACCTGGGGCGGAGCGCCTGGGCCGCCGAATCGAGTGGATCCACGCGCTCGACGTGGCGGGCGAGAAACTCGTGGAGCTCGATCTCCTCGACCTGCTCGCCCCGGCCGGCAGCGACCATCTCCGCGAAGGCAGCCGGCGAGGGCGGCCAGCGGTCTGCGCCGACGGCGAGCTCCAGGTAATGAAAGGGGTGGTCGCCCTCGCTCGAGTAGACCAGGCTCTCCGCCGCAGCCTCGAGCCGTCTGCGCACACCGCCGGTCTCCGGATCGTTCTTCATCGCCGCCGATACTCGCGCGCCGCCCGCTCCGCCACAAGCGCGGACGAAGCGGGACCGAAGTCTTGACACGTCTGTTTCCGCGGGTTACATCGGCCGCCTGCGATTCGCGTCACAATTCTCGAATCGCGCGTCAGTGCTGGCTGAAAGCGGTGCGTCGCTGCTCCCAACGCGCAATCCACCACTCGCTCCCCCGGGTGGTTGCTGTCTTCGTGTGGTCTGCTTCCCGTCGCACCCACCGTTTCACCGGAGGATCCACTGACAATGCAGAAGTTTCATTCTACCCGGCTCGCGATCCTGGTCGCGGCCGGCGCGTTCGCCTGCGCCGATCCGGTCAGCGCGCCGCGGGCCGCGTCAACCGACGGGCTCTCGCTCGCCGCGGCGAGCGCCGAGGCGGAGAGCTACCTCCTCGTCGCCTCCACGGCATCGCTGCGTCCCGGGCTCGCCGAGGAAATCGCGAGAGCCGGCGGCGAGGTGACGTCGTCGATGGACGCGATCGGCGTCGTCGTCGCGCGCTCCGCCGATCCCGACTTCGCGGCGAAGGCGGCGAGGATCTCCGGCATCCGCGACGTCTCGCGCGATGAGGTCGTCCAGTTCGTCGCGCCTAACGTCGGCGGTGAGGTCGAGGCGGAGGCGACGGCCGACGTCGGTGCGACGGCGATCGGCGCGGTCGAGACGTTCCGCGCCGTGCAGTGGGCGCCCGATGCGGTGCACGCGCCCCAGGCCTGGGAGGCGGACCCCGCCCACAACCAGGGTGCGGGCGCGCGCGTCGCGATCCTCGACGGCGCCGTCTACAACTCTCATCTCGACATGAGAGACGGGGCCCGTAGCGTCATCGACGTCGCACGGTCGGCGTCGTTCGTCCCCGGCTTCGCCTACAACCAGGACGTCGGCACCTTCTGGCACGGCACGCACGTCGCCGGCATCGTCGCCGCGCCCGCGAACAACATCGGTACGGTCGGCATCGCGCCCAAGGCGACGATCATCGGCGTGAAGGTGCTCCACAACGGCAGCGGCGCCTGGTCGTGGATCATCAGGGGCATCTACTACGCGGCGACGCCGATCGCCGAAGGCGGCGCCGGGGCCGACATCATCAACATGAGCCTCGGCGCGACCTACGACCGCCAGGGCCGCGACGCGGCCGGTCTCACCGTCGCGCTCGCGCGCGCGGCGACCTACGCCTACCAGCATGGCGTGACCGTCATCGCCGCCGCCGGCAACAACGGCACCGACCTCGATCACACCAACAACCAGGTCTTCGTCCCGGCGCAGCTGCCGCACGTCATCTCCGTGTCGGCGCTCGGCCCGATGGGGTGGGCGCTGGGTTCCACGGACCTCGACCGTCCCGCGTCGTACACGAACTTCGGGCAGTCGGCGATCGACCTCGCCGCGCCGGGCGGCGATTTCGCGCTCCCGGGCAACGCGCTCTGCTCGAAGCCCCGCTTCCCCTCGGGAAGCGTCACCACTCGCTGCTGGGTCTTCGACATGGTGATGGCACCCTGCCGCGGCGCCCCGGCTAGCAACAGCACCTACTGTTGGGCGTCGGGAACGAGCATGGCCAGCCCCGCTGTCGCCGGCGTCGCCGCGCTCATCGTCGGCAAGTACGGCAGGCTGAGCCCGACCGAGGTCCGCACCCGCCTCGAGAAGTCGGCGGACGACCTCGGCAAGCCCGGCAACGACGATTTCTACGGGGCAGGAAGGGTCAACGCTTTCCGCGCTGTGCAGTAGGACTGCCGTAAGCAGGGAGGGCCAGCCGGAACACCACGGGGGCGGTGCCGTTAGGCACCGCCCCCGTGGTGTTCCATCCATTCCTACTGATCTCCGTCGTCGTCGTGATGCCGCGTGACGTCGATGAAGCGGAAGACCTTCCCCGTCGTCCCGGCAGGGCCGGAGAGCGAGGTCGTCGTGAGGTACAGCTCGCGATGCCGGTCCTCGCCGAAGCCGAGCACGCGCTCGTGGAGCTCACCATCGGGGCTCGTCGCGAGCACGATCTTCCGGAAGGGCCAGTCGGGGCCGCCCGGCGTCGCCGCGAAGAGCTCGCCGGTCGGCGGGCCGCCGAAGGAGTCGCTCCAGTCGCCGAAGACATAGAGGCCCTTGAGCGGCTTCACGTCGCTTCCACGGTAGACGTTCCCACCGACC
This sequence comes from Gemmatimonadaceae bacterium, assembly GCA_036262535.1. Lineage (GTDB taxonomy): Bacteria > Gemmatimonadota > Gemmatimonadetes > Gemmatimonadales > Gemmatimonadaceae > JABFXC01. The sequence goes on from DATAIS010000173.1 coordinate 2,979, forward strand.
ACCACGAGGCCGATCCCGCCGTTCACTGCGCCCTGCTTCAGGTTGCGGTACTCGATCACCGGGTCGATGAGCGGACCAGCCGGCGTTGCCGTGCCGTTGTTCGCTGGAACCGCGTTCGGGCAGGACGGCAGGTCGGCGTTGGGGGTCGCGGTGCTGAAGCAGTGCCGCCCCTCCTTCACGTTCCAGCCGTAGTTCCCGCCGTTCACGGCGACGCTGACTTCCTCCCAGCGGTTCTGTCCTGCGTCGCCGACGATCAGGTCGTGGTCCCCCTTGCTGTCGAAGGAGAAGCGCCACGGGTTGCGGAAGCCCCACGCAAAGAGCTCGTCGCGGCCCGGCTTTCCGACGAGCGGGTTGTCGCGCGGAATGGCGTACGGCCTGGCGCCATCGACGTCGATGCGGAGGATGTTGCCGAGCAGGTTCGCCTCGACGTCCTGACCGTTCCCTCCCCGATTCACGGCGTACCAGTCCTCGACGTGTCCGAGGCCGACGTCGTTGGCGCCGCCGCCGTCGCCGATCGAGATGTAGAGGTAGCCGTCCTTGGGCCCGAAGGCGATCGTGCCGCCGTTATGGTTCGACTGCGGCTTGTCCACCTCGAGCACGACGCGCTCCGACGTCGGGTCCGCGAGGTCGGGGTTTCCGAGCATGACGCGATACTCGGCGATGCGCGCCACGTGGTTATACCCGGGTGCCGGGCGCGGCTCGCCGGCTGCGTAGGGGCGGCTGTAGTAGACGTAGAACTTCCCGTTTTCCTCGAACTTCGGGTGGAACGCGAGGCCGAGCAGTCCGCGCTCGTCGTAGAACCGATTCAGCGGGACGATCTTCGCGCTGACGTCGAGGAACGGCGTCGGCGCCACCGTCCCGTCCTCGCGGATGATCATGACACGCCCGACCTGGTCGATCACGAACAGGCGGTCGCTGTCGTCGCCCGAGTTCACGATCCCGACGGGCTGGGTGAAGCCCGCCGCGACGAGCTCGAGACCGACGTCCGACAGGTCGCCGTGTCCGCGGCCGTGCGAGAGCGCGAGGTCTCCAGGGGCGGGGCTGGTGGGAGTGATGGCGTCGCTGCACGCGGCGGCGAGCAGCAGCGTCATGGCGAGAGCGCGTGGGTGTCGCATCGTCTGCTCCGTTGAGCGGTGGTCTTCGAAGCTGACCACCACCGTCCGACGCGACCACCGGCAACGCGAAACTCGCGGGGGCGAGCGACGCGCGGGGCGGGGCGGATGCGCATGAGCTCGCGCGGCAGCCGCCCCGCCTTGTCCCGTTAGGCGCCGGGAAGCACGCCGTACCAGCGCGCCATCCAGTAGGGCAGGATGTAGTCGATCGCGGCCGTCTCGATCGTGCCCGCGCCACCGCCCCGGAGCTGGAAGGGGCTCCGCTGCCAGAGGAAGTCGGTGTTGACACGATCGTTGACCGGGATCGGCGTGCACGCGCGGTCGCCGCAGACCGGATACTGGCCGCTCAGGTCCTTGTAGTAGTCGCGCCGTGGCCTCTCGAGCCACAGCCCGAGCAGCGAGCGTGTCTCCTCGTCGCGCACCGCATCCGCGCCGCGCAGCGCCCGGTCCACCATGTTGAAGTGCGCATTCTGGTGCGAGCCGGTGCAGGCGCGCAGCACGTCGTACGCGTTGACGTAGAACGCGCGGTACGGCGACGTCGCCTCCTCGAGCCGGACGAGATGGAAAAGGTTCGCGTGGTCGAGGTTGAACTTGTAGTAGCTGTCGTGGGTGTCCTGGCATTCCGCCTGGATCGGCACCGACACCGTCGCGGCAAAGGCCGCGCGCTCCGTCCGATAGAGAGCGCCGAAGCGGCTCGGGTTCACCTGACGCCCTATCTGTAGAAAGGCGAGCCGCTGGTCGGGACGCTGGAGGAACGTCGTGCTGCCGACGTCGTACTC
>DATAIS010000174.1:0-1545 GCA_036262535.1 Gemmatimonadaceae bacterium
CGTGCGCGGCCGCTGCTGCCACTGTACTGGATGCCGAACAGCTCACTGAGCGTCGTCGCCAGCTCCTCTGCGGAGGCGTGCTTCAGCCGGTACACGTACGTGCGAAGACCCGCCTCGCCGGTGTTGCTGACGTCGAACTGGCTGAGGAGCTCCAGATACCGCGCGACGTTCACGCCGCGGTCGGTGATCAGCACCGCATTCGACCGCTGCACGGCCTCGATGCGCGCCGTCGGAGGCGCGATCTGCCGCAGCAGCGCGACCGCCTCCTCGGCGCGAATCGACGTCAGGGGGACGAGCTGTGAGACGAGCCCGATCGGCGGCGGCGACGGGAGGTCGGTGCCGACGCGGATGGCGACGGTGGACGGCCGCTGCGACTGCGGCATCACGCGCGCGATGGGGCCCTCCATCACCAGCACGAGACCGTTCGACTCGAGGATGCTCTCGAGCACCACGCCGAGCTGGGCGGCCGGCACCGGCGTAGTCGTGGTGAAGGTGATCCGCGTCGCGGGAACGTTGTTCAGCACGACGTTCAGCCCGAGCAGGTCGGCGAGCGACCGGATGACGTCGCGCAGATCGGCGTTCACGTAGTTGAGCCGCGCCGGCGCGGGTGGCGTGGGCTGCTGGGCAACGAGCGGCGTCGTCGCCGCAAGGCCGAGAACGATCGCCACTGCGAGAAGGCGGAGGGGGCGCGCGCCACGAATCGTCACGAGAGGCTCATCGTTGCGGGGGGACCGGGCTCTGTTGCCGCGGTGAGTCCTGCTGGAGACGGATGCGCTGGCGGCCTTCGCGAGTCACGATGACGACATGGTCGGCGGCGATGGACTCGACGCGTCCTCCGCCCGGGAGTGGATCGCCTGCATGGTAGATCTCCGCACCCGGCACACGCGGATCGGCATCGAGCAGCGCCGTCGCCCCCTCGCCCGTCGTCCCGATGCCGAAGAGCCGAATCGCCGGCTGCGCCGGCTTCGTCACGGGTGACCGTGGCGTCGTCGGCAGTGTATCCGAGCCGTACCGCGCGAGAGGCGCGGTCCGCCGGGGCGAGAAAAGATTGGTCGCGACGACCTCGTCCGCCAGACTCGGAGTCGCCGCGCTGCTCGCGCGCGGTGGCGTCGCGCGATCGGCGCGATCGTCGGCGGCCGCCGGCTCGTCCGCGGAGAGCCACCCGCGCTGGAGCAGGGCCGGCGTGGCGAGACCGCCGGCCACCAGCAGCACCGCCAGCACATAGAGGATCGGGACGATTCGGGCCCTCACGATGCCTCCGTCGGAGGCGCCCAGACGGCGCGAAGGCGAAGGGTGAAGGAGAGCGGCTCGACGGCGTCTTCGCGTATGGCGCCTTTCGAGATCGCCAGCTCGTCGACGAGAAGCAGCTCGCCACCCTCCTCGATCTGGCGGAGCAGCGAGACGAGACCGTGGATGTCGCCGTGGGCCGTGAGCTGCACCGGGATCCCTGCGACGCCGTCGTCGCCGACCTTCGCCTCGCCGACGACGTCGACGCGATCGAGGGTCGCGCCACTCGCGCGCACATAGTTCTGGAGCAGGGACTGG
>DATAIS010000175.1:0-11410 GCA_036262535.1 Gemmatimonadaceae bacterium
GAGGCGCACGAGCCAGCCCTCACTTCCACGCGTCAACGCATCCACCCGGAGCGGGAGGGTGTCGGAGCGCAGCGCGTGCATCGCCTGCTGGACGATGCGCGCGCTGTCGGCTTTCGCCGCTGCGCTCTTGCCGCCGCCGCGCCATGCCTTGACCGGGTCCCCCTCTCTGCACCCGAGGAACAGGGCGAGCGCCACGACCGCCGAACGCGTCACGCCGTGACCGCCTCGGCGTAGGCGTCGGTGGGCACGCAGGAGCAGACCAGGTTGCGGTCGCCGTATGCGCTCTCGACGCGCGCGACCGACGGCCAGAACTTCGACTCGCGAAGCCACGGCAGTGGGAACGCGGCGCGCTCGCGCGAGTAACCGCGCGACCAGCTGTCGCTCATGACCTGGTCGAGGGTGTGCGGCGAGTTCTTGAGCGGATTGTCCTGCCGGTCGAGCACGCCGCCAGCGATGTCAGCGATCTCCTCGCGGATCGAGATCATCGCGTCGCAGAAGCGGTCGAGCTCCGCCTTCGGCTCGCTCTCCGTCGGCTCGATCATGAGGGTGCCCGCGACCGGGAAGCTCACCGTCGGCGCGTGGAAGCCGTAATCCATGAGGCGCTTCGCGATGTCCTCGACCTCGACGCCCGTCGACGCCTTCAGCCCGCGCGGGTCGACGATGCACTCGTGCGCTACGGTGCCGTTCAGCCCCTTGTAGAGCACCGGGTAATGCGGGTCGAGCCGCTTCGCGATGTAGTTCGCGTTGAGGATCGCGACCTTCGTCGCCAGCGTCAGCCCCTCCCCACCCATCATCTTGATGTAGACGTACGAGATCGGGAGGATGCTCGCACTTCCCCACGGCGCCGCGCTCACCGCGCCGCTCGCCGTCGGTGTCCCGATCGGCACGACCGCATGCCCCGGGACGAAGGGCGCGAGATGCTTCGCGACGCCGATCGGGCCCATCCCCGGTCCGCCGCCGCCGTGCGGGATGCAGAACGTCTTGTGGAGGTTGAGATGGCAGACGTCCGCGCCGATGTCCCCCGGCCGCGCGACCCCGACCATCGCGTTCATGTTCGCGCCGTCGAGATAGACCTGCCCGCCGTGCTCGTGCACGATCTCGCAGATCTCGGTGATGCCCTCCTCGAAGACGCCGTGCGTGGACGGGTACGTCACCATCAGTGCCGCGAGGTCGGCGGCGTGCTCCCCGGCCTTCGCACGGAGGTCGTCGATGTCGATGTCGCCGCTGCCCCCCGTCTTCACCACGACCACCTTCATTCCGGCCATCACCGCGCTCGCGGGGTTGGTCCCGTGCGCGGACTGCGGGATGAGGCAGACATTGCGATGCGCCTCGCCGCGCGACTGATGGTATCGCTGGATGACGAGCAGGCCCGCGTACTCACCCTGCGAGCCGGCGTTTGGCTGGAGCGACACGGCGGCGAAGCCCGTGATCTCGGCGAGGTCGCGCTCGAGCTCCTCGAACATCGCCGTGTAGCCCGCCGCCTGCTCGCGTGGCGCGAAGGGATGGAGCTTCCCGAACTCCGGCCACGTCACCGGATACATCTCGGCGGTGGCGTTGAGCTTCATCGTGCAGCTGCCGAGCGGGATCATCGAGTGCGTCAGCGACAGATCCTTCGCCTCGAGCGAACGGATGTAGCGCAGCATCTCCGTCTCGGAGCGATGCGACGAGAAGACGGGATGGGTGAGGAACGCCGTCGAGCGAGCGAACGGCTCGGGCAGAGCGTCGTCGACGTCGCCGAGCTGGTCGAGCGTTCCCTTGGCGCCGGCGCCGCCGAAGACGAGCAGCAGCTCTTCGACGTCGGCGAGCCGCGTCGTCTCGTCGAGCGCGATACCGACGGTCTTCTCGTCGATCATGCGCAGGTTGATCTTCCGCTCCTTCGCCCGGGTCAGGATCTCCTTCGCACCGAGCTTGCCGGTGTCGATGCGCAGCGTGTCGAAGAAGGGCGCGTCGCCGGACTGGAAGCCGAGCTTCCTCAGCCCCTCGGCGAGCAGCGTGGCGAGCCGACGGACGCGACGCGCGATGCGCGTCAGCCCCTCGGGGCCGTGCCAGACGGCGTACATGCTCGCCATCACCGCGAGCAGCACCTGCGCGGTGCAGACGTTGCTCGTCGCCTTCTCGCGCCGGATGTGCTGCTCCCGCGTCTGAAGCGCCATGCGCAGCGCGGGCCGTCCGCGCGCGTCGCGCGAGACGCCGATGATTCGGCCCGGAAGGAGGCGCTTGAACTCGTCCTTCGTCGCGAAGAACGCCGCATGCGGCCCGCCGTAGCCCATCGGCACGCCGAAGCGCTGCGCGCTGCCGACCGCGACGTCCGCCCCCCAATCGCCGGGCGGCGTGAGCAGCGTCAGCGAAAGAAGGTCGCACGCCGCGACGACGACCGCGTCGTGCGCATGGGCGGCCTCGGCGAACGCGCGATAGTCGTGGATGGCGCCATCGGTCGCGGGATACTGGAGGAGCGCCCCGAACACCTCGGACCCGAGCTTGTAGGTCTTCGGGTTGCCGAGCACGACGCGGATCCCGCGCGCGGCGGCGCGGGTGCGCACGACGTCGATCGTCTGCGGGTGACAGTCTTCGGCGATGAAGAAGAGGTCGCGCGTGTCGCTTCCCTTCGCCGCATGCGCGAGGTGCATCGCCTCGGCAGCCGCGGTCCCCTCGTCGAGGAGCGAGGCGTTCGCGATCTCGAGCCCGGTGAGGTCGACGACGACCGTCTGGAAGTTCAGCAGCGCCTCGAGGCGTCCCTGCGCGATCTCCGCCTGGTAAGGCGTGTACGCGGTGTACCAGCCGGGGTTCTCGAGAATGTTGCGCTGGATGACCGGGGGGACGAAGGTGTCGTAGTACCCCATCCCGATGTACGAGCGGAAGATCTGGTTCCTGGACGCGAGCGTCCGCATGTGCGCGAGCACCTCGGCCTCGCTCTTCCCTTCCCCGATCGCGAGCGCCCGGCGGAGACGGATCTGCTCCGGGACGGCGGCATCGATCAGCGCGTCGAGCGTGTCATGGCCGATGGCCTGGAGCATCTCGGCGACGTCGCGCTCGCCGGGGCCGATGTGGCGGGGGATGAAGGTGCCGTCGTCGGTGAGCGTGCGGGCGGTGCTCTTCGTCATTTATTTCCTCTGCGGGGCACGGGGCCCCGGTTGGTCGAAGCAATCCCTAAATTTAGCGGGGCACCCCCTCGATAGGTACGCACTCGGAGCGCTCCGCATGACATCGGCTGCGCCGCCACGGCTCGCCTGGCGGCTCCTCCACACGCCGCCCCTCGACGGCGCGACGAACATGGCGATCGACCATGCACTGCACGCGCACGCGGCGGCGACGGGCGAGGTAGTGGTCCGCGTCTATGAATGGTCTCGGCCGACGCTGTCGTTCGGACGCAACCAGGTTGCCGCGGGGGCGTACGACGGCGCGCGGATCGCCGCGCGCGGAATCGACGTGGTCCGCCGGCCGACGGGAGGGCGGGCGGTGCTCCACCATCGGGAGCTCACCTATGCCGTGGCCGCGCCCGTGGCATTCGGGGGAGCGCTCCGTGCCGCGTACGACCGCATCAACGTGCTGCTCCTGAACGCGCTACGCTCGCTCGGCGTGCCCGCGGCGCTCGCGGCGACGTCGGGCAGCGCGCCGCTGCCGACCGCGGCGCCCTGCTTCGAAACGCCCACGCTGGGCGAGCTGGCGCTCGGGGGGCGCAAGCTCGTGGGCAGCGCGCAGTGGCGCGACGCGGGTGCGCTGCTGCAGCACGGCTCCATCCTGATCGACGACGACCAGAGCGGCGTCGCCGAGCTGCTGACCGTGCCGCGTCCCGCGCCGCAGGCACCGGCGACGCTGCGCGAGGCGCTCGGCCGTGCCCCCGAAGCACGCCAGCTGGCCAGCGCCCTGCTGGCGAGCGTTCGCGAGCTCGAGGATCCCGACGCTGCCGAGATCCAACTCGACGACGCGCTCGCGCGGGCCGCCGAGCTGTTCCGTGCGCTATACGCTGATCCTGCGTGGACGTGGCGGCGCTGAGAGGCGCCGCCGCGGGCGTGACTTTGGTACGCCCCTGCGCGTTCATTCCGTGGACCCGCCGGCCCTCGAGCCGGCTCATCGACGTGCGACCATCCCGCCCAACATGATCTCGACGCGCCGCTTTGCCGCTGCAGCTGTCCTCGTTCTCGCCACCGCCTGCTCGGGGCCCGATGACCGCGATCTGAGCAAAGACGTTGGTGGGACCGTGGTGATCACGGTGCCGCTCGAGCCCGACTTCCTGCTGCCGCAGGTCGTGAGCAGCATCGTCGGCAAGGTCCTGTCCGACCAGCTGTTCGAGCCGCTCGCGGCGCTGACGCCGGAGATGAACCCGTTCGGCGACAAGGGCTTCGAGCCGCGGCTCGCAAAGAGCTGGACCTGGGCGCCTGACTCGATGTCGATCGCGTTCTCGATCAATCCGCGCGCGCGGTGGCACGACGGCCGGCCCGTTCGCGCGGAAGACGTCCGGCTCGGCTTCGATCTGCTGCGCGACACGCTCGTCGCCGCGGGTCAGGGCGCGAACGTCGCCGACATCGACTCGGTCCAGGTGCGCGATTCGCTGACCGCCGTCATCTGGTTCAAGCGGCGCGCGCTCGACCAGTTCTTCGCCGCCGTGGTGAACATCATCCCCGTCCCCGCACACATCCTCGGCGGCGCCGACCGCGCCTCGATCCGCAACAACGCCTTCGTGCGCGCGCCGGTCGGGAGCGGGCGCTTCCGCTTCGTGCGCTGGGTGCCGGGACAGCTCGTCGAGCTGATAGCCGACACCGCGAACTTCCTCGGGCGGGCGAAGCTCGATCGTGTGGTCCTGAGCGTCGCACCCGATGCGAATACCGCGGCGCAGCGGCTGCTCAGTGGCGAGGCCGACTTCTACGAGATCCTGCGCGGCGACCAGCTCGCCTCGGCGCAGAAATCGCCGAACATCCAGGTGAAGCCGTACGGGGGCGTCGACATCGCGTCGCTGCAGCTCAACCTGCGCGACCCGAGAAATCGGTCGCGCCCGCACCCGGTCTTCGGCAATCGTGAGATCCGACGCGCGCTGACGCACGCGATCGACCGCGTCTCGATTGCGCGCAACATCTATGACACCCTGGCGAGCGTGCCGTTCGCGCCGGCGCCGCGCGCCTACGGCCTCGCCGACAGCAGCATCAGGCAGCTGACGTATGACACCGCGGCTGCCAACCGCACGCTCGACTCGCTCGGCTGGCGCGCCCGCAACCGCGACGGAATCCGCGTACGTAACGGCGTCCCGCTGCGCTTCTCGGTGATCTTCCCGACCTCGAGCCGTCCGCGCCAGCGTGTGGCGGTGCTCCTCCAGGAGCAGCTCAAGCAGGTCGGCGTGGGCGTCGACGTCGCGCCGGTCGAGATGAACTCGATGATCCAGCGGATGCGCGTCCGCGACTTCGATGCCGTGCTCAACTCGTGGCACTTCGACGCGACGCCGTCGAGCATCCGGCAGACCTGGTCCGCGGCCGCCGCGCGTGAGGGCGGCGACAATTATGGGTCCTGGACCAATCCCGCCTTCGAATCCGCCATCGACAGCGCGATCGCCGCGCCCGACGTCGCGAGGGCGCGCTCCCTCTACCGGCGCGCCTACCAGATCTGGGTCGACGACGCCCCCGCCGTGCTGCTGTACGAGCCGAACCTCGTCGCCGGCGCGCACAAGCGGATCAAGCTCGCGATGCTCCGCCCGGACGCGTGGTGGGCGTACCTCGCCGACTGGTCGATCCCGGCCGACCAGCGGATCGACCGCGACCGCGTCGGCCTCGCCGCGGCGCGGCAGTAACGCGTGAGGCGCCTGCTCGCGGCACGCGTCGCGCAGGGCGCCCTCGTCGTCGCGCTCGTCGCCGTCATCACCTTCGTCCTCGTCCACCTGGCTCCGGGCGACCCGATCGACCGGAGCCTGGAGACGAGCCTCCTCTCGCCGGAGGCGCGCGCGACGCTCAGGCGCGCGTACGGGCTCGACCGGCCGCTCGCCGAGCAGTTCGCGCGGTGGATCGCGAACTTCGCGCGCGGCGACTTCGGCTGGTCCTTCTCGCAGCACCGTCCGGTGCGCAGCGCGCTCGCGAGCGCGATCCCGAACACACTGTTCCTCATGGGCGCGGCGATCGTCGCCAGCTTCGCGCTCGGAGTCGCGGTGGCCGTTCTCCAGGCGGCACGGCCGCGGCGCGCGCTCGATCGCGTCGCGGGCGGGACACTTCTCGTGCTCTACTCCATCCCGACGGTCTGGCTGGGACTGATGCTGATCGTCGTCTTCGCGCAGACGCTGGGCGTGCTCCCGGTGTCGGGGATCGTCGATCCGGTGCTGCATCCGTACATGAGCCTTTGGGGTCGCACCTTGGACCGCCTGCGGCATCTCGCGCTGCCGGTGGCGACGCTGGCGCTCGGCACCGCGGCCTCAGTCGCGCGCTACCAGCGGTCGGCGCTGCTCGACGTGCTGGCGGAGGATTTCATCCGTACGGCGCGGGCGAAGGGCGTCCGCGCCCGTGCCGTGCTGCTCGGCCATGCGCTCCGGAACGCGCTCGCGCCGACGATCACGCTGCTCGGGCTCGCGCTCCCGGCGCTCTTCGGCGGCGCGGTGCTGGTCGAGACGATCTTCGCCTGGCCCGGAATGGGGCTGCTCGCGACGAGCGCGGTGTCGGCGCGCGACTATCCGCTCGTGATCGCGTGCGCGATGATCGGCGCGACGATGGTGGTCGTCGGCAACCTCGTGGCCGACCTTCTCACGGCCGCGGCGAACCCGCGGCTGCGCTCCTCCTGAGTTCCGCGACGGCGTCGCCCTGGCGCGCCGCGTTCCGCCGGCTGCGTCGCGACCGTACCGCGCTCGTGTCGGCGGCGGTGCTCGTCGTCATCGTGCTCGCGGCGCTCCTCGCCCCACTGCTCGCGCCCTACGATCCGTCGGCGCAGCCGGACATCGTCGCGCTCGCGCAGCGGCCGCCCTCCGGGGCGCATCCCTTCGGGACGGATCCGCTGAGCCGCGACGTCCTCAGCCGCGTCGTCCACGGGGGACGGATCTCGATCAGCATCGCGCTCCTTGCCGCCCTGCTTTCGGCGTCGATCGGCACCGCCTACGGCGCGGTCGCCGCGTTCGCCGGGGGCGTGACCGACGCGGTCATGATGCGCGTGCTCGATGCGCTGATCGCCATTCCGCGACTCCTCCTGCTGCTGCTCGTCGTCGCGCTCTGGGGCGCGGTCTCCGTACCGACGCTGATCGTGATCATCGCGGCGACGGGGTGGTTCACGACGAGCCGCCTCGTGCGCGCGCGCGTCCTCGCCCTCTCGCGCGACGACTTCGTCGTCGCCGCCGACGCGCTCGGCGTGCCGCGGCGCCGCGTGCTCTGGCGTCACGTCATGCCCAACGCGCTCTCTCCGGTGATCGTCGCCGCGACGCTCGGCGTCGCGAACGTCATCGCGCTCGAGGCGACGCTGAGCTACCTCGGCCTCGGCGTACGTCCCCCGAGCGCGAGCTGGGGCACCATCCTCCAGGATGGTGGCGACTGCATGGCCGCGTGCTGGTGGGTTACCGCGTTTCCCGGCATCGCGATCGTCGCGGCCGCGACCGCCTTCAACGCGCTCGGCGACTCCGTTCGCGACGCCTTCGATCCCCGCGGCGAGCACGTCGTGGCGTGACCGGAGTGGACTCCTGCCCGCACGCGTCATAGGTTCGCAGCCGATGTCCGAGCCGCTCCTTTCCATCACCCAGCTCCGTACGACGTTCGCCACCGATGCCGGCCCCGCGCGCGCGGTGGACGGCGTCTCCTTCGGCGTCCCACGCGGCGAGACGGTCGGACTCGTCGGCGAGTCGGGGTGCGGGAAGTCCGTCACGGCGCTGTCGATCCTGCGCCTCATCGATCCGCCAGGGCGCATCGAGCCCTCGAGCAGCATCCGCTTCGAGGGGCGGGAGCTCGTCACGCTCGGCGAGGGAGAGCTGCGCGAGGTGCGCGGCAACCGCGTCGCGATGATCTGGCAGGAGCCGCTCTCGGCGCTGAACCCGGTGATGACGATCGGGGCCCAGATCGCGGAGGTCGCACGCGTGCACTCGAAGGTATCGCGGCGTGAGGCACGCGAGCGCGCGATCGAGATGCTGCGCCTCGTCGGCATCCCCGCTCCCGAGCGGAGAGTCGACGAGTATCCGCACCAGCTCTCCGGTGGCATGCGGCAGCGCGCCGTGATCGCGATGGCGCTCGTCATGAATCCGGCACTGCTCATCGCCGACGAGCCGACGACGGCGCTCGACGTGACGATCCAGGCGCAGATTCTCGAGCTGCTGCGCGACCTGCAGTCGCGACTCGGGATGTCGATCCTCCTCATCACCCACGACCTCGGCGTCGTCGCCGAGACCGCGTCGCGGGTGCTCGTGATGTACGCGGGGGAGATCGTCGAGGAGGCGCCCGTCGCGGAGCTGTTCCGTGCGCCGCACCACCCGTACACGGAAGGGCTGATGCGCGCGATGCCGCGCGTCGGCGGGACCAGCGAGCGGCTCACCGTCATTCCCGGCTCGGTGCCGCCGCCGACGGCGTGGCCCTCGGGATGCCGTTTCCGCGACCGCTGCCCGTACGCGTGGGAGCGGTGCGAGCGCGAGCATCCGCCGCTCTACCAGGTGGGTGAGCGACACGTCTCGCGCTGCCATCTCGCCGTCGAGCCGGAGCGACGCCAGCATCCGCACGTGCCGCTCGCGGCGGCGGTCGGCGCGGAGTCCGGTCGATGACCGCCGCCGCGCCCCGGGAAGTGGGAGCGGCCGCGACGCCGGGACGCTCGCCACTGCTGAGCGTGCGCGACCTCGTGGTCCACTTCCCGGTGCGCAAGTCGCTCTTCGGCCGCCCGCAGGGCGTCGTGCGCGCGGTGGACGGCGTGTCGTTCGACGTCTTCCCGGGCGAGACGCTGGCCCTGGTCGGCGAGTCGGGGTGCGGCAAGACGACGACCGGCCGCGCGGTGCTGCGGCTGATCGAGGCCACGTCGGGAACCATCACCTTCGATGGCACCGACGTCAGGGCGTTAGGCAGGGAGCCGCTCCGCAAGCTGCGGCGGCAGATGCAGATCGTCTTCCAGGATCCCTACGCGTCGCTCAACCCGCGCATGACCGTGGGCTCGGCGATCCGCGAGGGGCTGATCATCCACCACCTCGCCGAGGGCGCCGAGGCGGACGCGCGCGTCAGGCGGCTGCTCGACGAGGTCGGACTGCGCGCCGACCACGCGTCGCGCTACCCGCACGAGCTCTCCGGCGGGCAGCGCCAGCGCGTCGGCATCGCGCGCGCGCTCGCCGTCGAGCCGCGCTTCATCGTCTGCGACGAGCCGGTCTCGGCGCTCGACGTGTCGGTGCAGGCGCAGGTGATCAACCTGCTCCAGGACCTCCAGCGCCAGCGCGGTCTCGCCTACCTCTTCATCGCGCACGACCTGTCGGTGGTCGAGCACGTCGCTGACCGGGTCGCGGTCATGTATCTCGGTCACATCGTCGAGACGGCCCCTGGCCGTGCCCTCTACGCCGAGCCGTTGATGCCGTACACCCAGGCGCTGCTCTCGGCGGTGCCCATTCCCGACCCCACTGCGCGCCGGGCGCGGATCGTGCTCGCTGGAGACGTGCCGTCGCCGGTGGATCCGCCCTCGGGGTGCGTCTTCAACCCGCGCTGCCACCATCCGGCGCGCGACGCCGCCTGCACGAAGATCGTGCCCCCACTCGAGCCGAAGGGGAGAATGTCCGGGTCCGGTCAGGCCGGCGGGGGCGACCACCTCGTGGCGTGTATCAAGCAGCCGCCGACGCGTGTCTCCTGGGAGGCGCAGCGGGCCGCGGGGGCGACGCACGAACCGACGCTCCACCAGCCGGTGCTTCCAGCGCGCTGACGCCGGCGCAGGACCAATCCACCTCAACAGACGAGACGAATCCGTGACTGCACCTCCGCGACGCGGACAAGATCTGATCGATCCCGTGGCCACGGCGCTCGACCAGCCGCCACGCCCCCCCGCCGAGGATCGCGCCTTCTTCGGGCATCCGCGCGGGCTCGCCACGCTCTTCTTCACCGAGATGTGGGAGCGGTTCTCGTTCTACGGGCTCCGGCCGCTCCTCGTCCTCTTCATGACGGCGGCGCTCGCCCAGGGCGGATGGGGCTTCGACCGCGACCAGGCCTCGGCGATCGTCGGCATCTACGCGTTCAGCGTCTATCTCGCCTCGCTCCCCGGCGGATGGGTCGCGGACCGTCTGCTCGGCCTGCAGCGCGCGATCTTCGTCGGCGCCTGCCTCATCACGGCGGGACACCTCTCGATCGGCCTCTCCGGATTCGCGGGCCCCACCGGCGGCAAGCTGCCCTTCTTCCTCGGGCTGCTCTTCATCGTGCTCGGCACGGGGCTGCTGAAGCCCAACATCTCCGCGATCGTCGGCGACCTGTACCCCGAGGGCGGCTCGAGGCGCGACGCCGGCTTCTCGATCTTCTACATGGGGATCAACCTCGGCGCGTTCGCCGGACAGCTCGTCACCGGTTTTCTCGGCGAGAAAGTAGGCTGGCACTGGGGGTTCGGGGCCGCGGGCATCGGCATGTTCTTCGGTCTCGTCTTCTACTCGCTCACCCGTGGCCGGACGCTGCGCGGGATCGCGGTCGCGCCGACTCGCGACCCGGATCCGGCGCGCGCCGCGCGGCAGCAGCGGAATGCGAAGCTGACGCTCATCATCGGCCTCGCCGTCGTCGCCGCGGTCTTCGCGCTCGCGGCCACCGGGACGATCTCGATCAATCCGCAGGTGGTCGGCCGCTCGCTCGTGAACATCACGCTCGCGATGGTGGTGCTCTTCTTCGTCTACGTGATCGGCGTCGGCGGGCTCTCGGGGGACGAGAAGAAGCGCATCGCCGTGATCTTCGTGCTCTTCCTCTTCGCGGTCGTCTTCTGGGGCGCGTTCGAGCAGGCGCCGACGTCGCTCAACCTCTTCGCGCGCGACTTCACCGACCGCAACATCGGCGGCTGGACGATGCCGGCGACCTGGTTCCAGTCGATCAACTCGGCGTTCATCATCATCTTCGCGCCGCTGTTCGCGGCACTCTGGCTCTCCCTCGGCCGCCGCAATCGCGACCTTTCGAGCCCCGGCAAGTTCGCGCTCGGTCTCGCCTTCGCCGCGATCGGCTTCGCGCTGATGATCGTCGCCGCGAACAAGGTCGTCGCGAGCGGAGGCTCACTGCTCGTCTCCCCGCTCTGGCTGACCGCGAGCTACCTCTTCCAGACGCTCGGCGAGCTCTGTCTCAGTCCCGTCGGCCTCTCGTCGATGACGAAGCTCTCGCCGCGGAAATACGTCGGCCAGATGATGGGCATCTGGTTCACGGCCTCCGCGTTAGGCAACCTGATCGGCGGCCTCGTCGGTGGCCACGTCGATCCCGAGAAGCTCGACCAGATGCCGCAGCTGTTCACGACGACGACGCTGTCGCTGATCGGCGCGGCCGTC
>DATAIS010000176.1:0-3463 GCA_036262535.1 Gemmatimonadaceae bacterium
GTCCCGGTTTCCCGGAACGACGGCTGTGTCCAGCGACCTCACAGCTCGTGTATGAAGGTCGAACCCCTTCACACGCTGCCTCCCGACGGCGTCCCGCGAGAAGGCTTCCGTTCATCGTATACCCGTGCGATGAACGCGAGATCAATATGCGACGCACGAAAAATCGTCGCAAGCCGGAATTAAATCCGAAGGTCTGCCGAGCCCGCTATCACGGAGTCACCGGCGTCGTCGCGCTCACTCCGAGATTCTGGGCCGTGAAGGCCCACTGGTCTGTAAGCTCGGCGATCCGCTTGTCCGTCGGGCGATAGCCGTGGCTTCCCTGCGTCTCGACGCGGATCAGCACCGGCTTATCGCAGCCCTGCGCCTTCTGCATCTCGGCCGTGAACTTGAACGAATGGCTCGGCACGACGCGGTCGTCGTGATCGGCCGTCGTCACCAGCGTCGCCGGATAGCAGGTGCCGGGCTTGATGTTCTGCAGCGGCGAGTACGCGCGCAGGTACTTGAACGCCGTCGAGTCATCGGCAGAGCCGTACTCGACCGTCCAGAACTTTCCGCCGGTGAACTTGTGGAAGCGCAGCATGTCCATGACGCCGACCGCGGGCAGCGCGGCCGCGAAGAGGTCGGGACGCTGCGTCAGCATCGCGCCGACGAGCAGGCCACCATTCGACCCGCCCTGGATCGCGAGCTTCGACGGCGACGTGTACTTCTCCCGGATCAGGTACTCGGCGGCAGCGATGAAGTCGTCGAAGACGTTCTGCTTCTTCTCGAACATCCCCGCCTGGTGCCACTCCTCGCCGTACTCGCCCCCACCGCGCAGGTTCGCGGTCGCCCAGACGCCGCCCATCTCGAGCCACATCGGCACGTGCGAGCTGAAGCCGGGGAGGGTGCTGATGTTGAACCCGCCATAGGCATAGAGCATCGTCGGGTTGCTGCCGTCGAGGACGAGCCCCTTCCGGTGGGTGATGAACATCGGCACCCGCGTCCCGTCCTTCGACGGGTAGAAGACACGCTTCGTCTCGAACTTCGTCGGGTCGAACTTGAGCTGCGGCTTCTCGAAGGGCCTGCTACGACGCGTCGGCGAGTCGTAGCGGAAGACCGTCGTCGGATAGAGCGGCGACGTGAAGCTGTAGAACATCTCCGGCCGCTCGAAGCGTCCGGAGATCGTGCTCGCGGTGCCGAGCCCCGGCAGCGCGACGCTGTCCTGCACGCGGCCGGCGAGGTTGTAGATCCTGATCACGCTTGCGACGTCCTCGAGCGTCCGGACGGCGATCCGTCCCGCGACCATCGACGCGCCCTCGATGACGTTCTTCGTCTCGGGGACGAGCGTCTTCCAGTTGGAAGCCGCTGGCTTTGCCAGCGGCACTGAAATGATTTTCCGCCGCGGCGCATCGCGATCCGTCTGCAGGTACATCACGCCACGCCAGATGCCTAACGGCGAGTACTCCGCGTCGTGGCCGGTGTAGATGGGGCGGATCGGAGCGCCGACGTTTGGCGTCCTCGCATTGCCCATGTCGGCGATGTAGAGCTCGTTCTTCGGGCTCGTCCCGCGGCTGGCGTAGACGAGCAGGTAGCGGCCGCTCTCATCGACCTCGACACCGGTGAAGAGCTCCGGATCGTCGGGACGCTCGTAGATGAGCCGGTCCGCGGACTGTGGCGTGCCGATGACGTGGTAATAGATGCGCCGGTCGCGGAGCGCGCCGACGAGCGCCTGCCCTTCCTTGGGCTCCGGGTAGCGCCCGTAGAAGAAGCCCTTGCCGTCGTGCGTCCAGGAGACGCCGGAGAAGCGCACCCACCGCACCGTGTCCGTCGTCTGTTTGCCCGCCCCGAGCTCGCGCACGTAGTACGTGGTCCAGTCGGCGCCCCCCTCGGACTGGCCGTAGGCGATGCGCTTTCCATCGGGCGACGGGACGAACCCGGAGAGCGCGATCGAGCCATCGGGCGAGAGCGTGTTCGGATCGAGCGCGATCCGCTCGGGCCCATTCAGCGCGTCGCGCATGTAGATCACCGACTGCCGCTGCAGCCCGGAGTTGCGCGAGTAGAACCAGTGTCCGCCCTCCCAGTACGGCGTCGAGACGCGCGGATAGTTCCAGAGCTCGGTGATCCGCTTCCGGATCTGCTCGCGGTTCGGCAGCGTCGCGAGGTACGCGTTGGTGACGTCGTTCTCCGCCTTCACCCACTCGGCGGTCTCCGGCGAGTTGAGGTCCTCCAGCCAGCGATAGGGATCGCCGACCTTCGTCCCGTGGTAGTCGTCGACGACGTCCACCGTCTTCGTCTGCGGATACTGCACGCGCTGCTGCGCGACGACCGGCGTCGCGAGCGCGAGCGAGGCGAGAAGAGCGAGCAATCTCGAGCGCACCTGATTCATGCTCCGGAAAGGGTCAGGCGTCGAACGTATCTCCCACTCCACCGTCCACACAACCGGGTAGTGTGCTGAACTACTTCACCACAGAGGGCCGCAGAGGGCCACAGAGGAGAAGCGACACAGAGAAGCGCAACTGCATTGGGGGGCGTAAGGCGAGATCATCTCACCCTGCGCCCCCCAAGCTTTTCTCTGTGCGTAGTTCTCTGCGGCCCTCGGTGGCCCTCTGTGGTAAAAGCAGTTGCGGTTGAGCAGCTGCCGTTCGGTCTCAGTGCGCCGGCATCCACTCCACTCGCGCGTACACGTAGCGTCCGTTGAACCCGTACGGCGACGCGGGCGGGTAGAGGAACAGGCCGAAGCTGTTGTCGGGGAGCATCTGCTCGGGGAAGGTGTCGAACAGGTTCCGCCCGCCGAGCGAGAGCTTCGTCTGCGGGAATGGCGTCCAGCCGACCTCGGCGTCGAAAATCGTCTTCGTGCCGTACGTCTGCGCGAAGGCGCCGCTGTAGCTGTAGAGCGCCGAGGTGTACTTGCCGTAGGTGTTCGCGCGGAGCATCAGGCTCAGGGCCGAGAGCTCGTATCGCGCGCTCAGGTTGCTCCGCCAGCGCGGCCGCTCGCGCGTCATCGCGTTCAGGCCGCCCTCGCCGTACCGGTCGAAGAGCACGGCGCCGGTGCCCCGCAGCTCCGCGGGGAGCGGGATGTCACCGACGATCTTCGTCAGCATGTTGTTGTAGACGCCATTGAGCGTGACGAAGCCGGGGCCGGCGCCGAAGCGCCATTCGGCGGTGACGTCCACGCCCTGGGTGCGCGTGTTCAGCGCGTTCGTGAAGTACTGCGCCGCCTCGGCGCGCGAGCCGATGTTGCGGAGGATCGACGCGACGCTGTCCGTGCCGAGAAAGGTCGTGAGCAGGATCCGGTCGTCGACGCGGATCCAGAAGTAGTCGGCGGTGAAGTTGAGGCCGCGCGTCGGCGTGAGCGCGAAGCCGGCGCTCGCGTTCGCCGACGTCTCCGGCCGCAGCGGCCGTGCGCCGAGGGCGCGCGCCTCGCGCGACGCGACGGGGAAGATGCCGACCTCGAAGGCGACGGGCGCTCCGCCAGGACCGGGCT
>DATAIS010000177.1:0-13517 GCA_036262535.1 Gemmatimonadaceae bacterium
GGCATTCTCGCGGCGATCGCGATCCCGAAGTTCGCGAACACGAAGGAGAAGGCCTACATCGCGGCGATGAAGTCGGACCTGCGTAACCTGGTCACCGCGGAAGAGGCGTACTTCTCGGATTCGGTGAAGTACACGACCGACATCAACGCGCTGAAGTTCAAGCCGTCGACGGGTGTCGGCAGCCCGAGCATCACGGTGGGCGCTGGTTTCTGGACGGCCCAGGTGGCGCACACGCAGGTGACGGGCAAGAGCTGCGAGATCGCGGTGAACACCAACAACTCGCTGGTCACGAGCGCGGGCGACGGCGAGCCGGCGTGTAAGTAAACGCTGGGTTCTCGCACGAACCTCGAACGGCCCGGGCAACTGCCCGGGCCGTTCTGCGTTTCCTCCCCTGGCTCGTGGCGCGGGCATCCAGCCCGGTCGCGATCACCGCCGTTAGGCTGTACGGATCACCTGCAAGGCGCACTGCCCTCTCGCGTTTCAGGAGACGCGGGAGTGTGACCCGTGCCACGGGCCGGTCGTAAGTCTTTGTCCGCAGCACCGTTGCAACAGGGTATGGGCGTTGCCTTCTACATGGTGGCCGGCGGCCGAGGCTGGAGCCGGCATCACTCGAGGACAAATCACATGCGCTACAACCCGCGCACTGGCTTCACGCTCATCGAGCTCCTGGTCGTCGTCGTCATCATCGGCATCCTCGCCGCGATCGCGATCCCCAAGTTCGCGAGCACCAAGGAAAAGGCGTACGTCGCGGCGATGAAGTCGGACCTCCGTAACCTCGTCACCGCGGAGGAGGCCTACTTCGCCGACTCGGTGAAGTACAGCACCGACCTCACGGTCCTGAAGTTCAAGCCTTCCACGGGCGTCGGCAGTCCGAGCATCACGATCGGCGCGGGCTTCTGGACGGCCCAGGTCACCCACACCCAGGTGCCAGGCAAGAGCTGCCAGATCGCCGTGAACACCGCGAACACCCTCGTCTCCAGCGCGGGCGACGGCGAGCCGGCATGTAAGTAGGGCGGACGCGGTTTCGTGACGCGAAAAGCGAAGAGCGCATAGCCCCGGGCCGGCGGGAGTAACCCGGCCCCCCCGCCCATCGTCCCCCAAGGGACATGGCCATCATCTCGAGGAAGCCGCGCGCACCGGTCTCGGTCAGCGTCGAGCTCCTGCTCTCGCTCGGAATGCTCGCAGTCGCCGCGCTCACCATCGCGGTGAACTGCGTCATTCTGTTCTGGAGGATGGTCGACAGCGACGTCGGCGCGATCTGGCTGACGCTGCTCATCTGCGCCGACGTCGTCATCTTCCTCGCCCTCGGCGCGTACCAGATCCAGCGGCTCGTCCTGACGCCGCTCGCGAAGACCGTCGACGCCACCTCCGCCATCGCCGCCGGAGACCTCGCGCGACGCGTTCCCGACGCGGAGTCGCGCGAGCTCGCGACGCTCGCTTCGAGCATCAACCGCATGACCGACCACCTCCTCGCCGAGCAGGCGGCGCGCATCCGCGTCGAGAAGCTCGCGGGGATCGGGCGGCTCGCCGCCGGTGTCGCCCACGAGATCGGCAACCCGCTAGGCGTGATCGTCGGTTACACCGATCTCCTCGGCCGCCGCGTCGGCGACGACGCCGCGCTCCGCGACGCCGTCGAGGGGATCGGGCGCGAGAGCGCGCGCATCGATCGCATCGTGCGCAGCCTCCTCGACTACGCGAAGCCCCGCCGCAACACGCCGGGTCGGATCGACGTCAACGAGACCGTATCCGCCGCGATCCAGCTGCTGCGCGATCAGGGACGGCTCGAGCGCATCGACCTCTCGCTCGTCCTCGCCGACCCGACGCAGACGATCGCCGGCGAGCGGCCGGAGCTCGAGCACATGATGCTCAACCTGCTCCTCAACGCCATCGATGCCCTGGGCGGGAAGGGCAGGCTCGCCGTCGCCACCTATCGCACGCCGCGGCAGGACCTCGTGAGCACCGTCGGCCGGCGCGAATCCGATCCGCCGCTCGTCAGCATTCCGCGGAAGCCGTCTCCGCGCATCGAGCACTGGATCGCACAGAGCGCGCACCCGATCGAGGAGTTCGTGAAGATCGTCGTTGCCGACGCCGGGCCGGGGATCCCCGAGGAGGACGTCGATCGCGTCTTCGATCCCTTCTTCACGACGAAGCAGCCGGGGCAGGGCACCGGCCTCGGGCTCGCCATCGTCGCCCGCGTCGTCGACAACCTGAGCGGCATCATCTGGGTGCAGCGGGCCCGCGAGGGAGGCGCCGCGTTCCACGCGCTCTTCCCGGCGCTCGGCGGCGTCCCGGGTGGGATGCTGCCCGTCGCACGGCGCGACGCCGCCAACCCCGCGGGACGGACCCGGTGAGGATCGTCGTCGTCGACGACGAAGCGGGGCTGCGCCACACGACGTCGCTGATCCTCCGCGAGGAGGGATACGAAGTCGAGACCTTCCCCGACGCCGAGAGCGCGCTCGCCGCGCTCGCGCGCGAGGACGCGGCGATCGTGCTCTCCGACGTCCGCATGCCGGGCCTCGACGGGCTCGCCTTCCTCGACCGCTACCGCGCCGCCGCGGGACGCGCGCTCGTCGTGCTCATGAGCGCCTACGGCGACGACGAAGCGGCGATCGAAGCCATCCGCCGCGGCGCCTACGACTATCTCTCGAAGCCTTTCCGCGCCGACCAGCTGCTCCTGGTCGTCCGCAAGGCCGTCGAGCGCGAGCAGCTCCGGCGCGAGGTGGACCGGCTCACCGGGGAGCTGAGCGCGGTCCGCGGCGCGACGGGCATCGTCGGCCGCAGCAAGGCGCTGCGCGACGTCGTGGAGGTCGCCCGCAAGGTCGCGCGCCACGACTCGACGGTGCTCGTCACCGGCGAGAGCGGCACGGGCAAGGAGCTCGTCGCGCGGCTCGTGCACTCGTCGAGCGGCCGTGCGGGCAATGCATTCGTCGCCGTCAACTGCGGCGCGATCCCGGAGGCGCTCCTCGAGTCGGAGCTCTTCGGCCATGTGAAGGGCTCGTTCACCGGCGCGTCGCAGGACCGTCGCGGCCTCTTCGAGGAGGCGGACGGCGGCACGCTCTTCCTCGACGAGATCGGCGAGATCCCCGTCGTTCTCCAGGTGAAGCTCCTGCGCGCCCTGCAGGAGGGCGAGGTGCGCCGCGTCGGCGACAACGCGTCGCGCACGGTCGACGTCCGCATCGTCGCCGCGACGTCGCGCGACCTCGAGGGAGCGGTCGCGGCGGGGACGTTTCGCTCCGACCTCTTCTACCGCGTCAACGTCGTGCGGCTCCACCTGCCCCCCCTGCGCGAGCGCGCCGAGGACATCCCCGAGCTCGCGCGCCACTTCGCCGACCGCTGCGCGGCGCGCCTCAGGCTCCCCGTGCCAGGGTTCACGCCTGCCGCGCTGCGCGCGTTAGGCGAGCGGTCCTGGCCGGGGAACGTCCGCGAGCTCGAGAACGCGATCGAGCGCGCGATCATCCTCGCCGACGGCGCGACGATCGACGCCGTGCACCTCGCCGCCCCTGCGCACCTCTCCGGCGCCAACGGCAACGGCCACCCCGACGCCCCGCAGGATCTCTCGGTCAAGCGCCAGACGGAAGCGCTCGAGCGCGCCCTCATCGCCCGCGCGCTCGAGCGCACCGGTGGCAACCGCACCCGCGCTGCCCAGCTCCTCGAGCTCTCGCACCGCGCGCTCCTCTACAAGATCCGCGACTACGGCCTCGACGACTGACCGTCGCCGCGACGAGGGACTGGATGACGAGAGAAGCCTTCGCTGGCGCTCGGCAACGGGGGACGGGAGACGGGTGATACCGCGAAGAGGAACGGGGGACGAGGGAGCGACCTGCCTCAGGTATCCCTCGTTGCCGCCTCCCTCGTCACGGAGCCAACCGCGGGAAAGAACGGCGAGTGAGCGACTAACCTGATGCCGGTCGCTCTCACGTCTCTGGTCGCTCATCGGCTCCTCTCCCGTCTCCCGTCCCCCGTCGTCGAGCGAAGCGATGACCTCTCTCGACGCTAGTCCCATGTCGACGAGGGACCGCAAAAAGTTGCCGATCCGAAACAAATTGCGGCCTCGCTCGTCCCTCCCACGGCTGGAACTGTAGACGAATCAACGACTTGCCCACTGGCACCGTTCGCGCCTTACGAACGACCCAGAGCCTCCCTATGCCCATGCGCCGACGCCCTGCTTTCACCGTCATCGAGCTGCTCACGGTCCTCGTCATCATGGGGATCGTCGCTGCCTTCGCCCTCCCGAAGATGGGCAACGTCACCGACCGCGCCCAGCTCCGGTCGGCCAAGGACGGCATCGCCTCGCGCCTCGCCGCCGCACGCGCAGCGGCGATCGCCTCGGGCCGCACCTCGACTTTCTACGTCGCGGGCGACTCGATGCGCGTCACCATGACCACCAACGGCGCCGAAGTGCAGAAGGGCGCCCCGGTGAACCTGTACCGCAACTTCAAGGTCAAGGTCCTCTCCGGCGACGTTTCGTTTGTGTTCGACGGCCGCGGGATGACGAAGGGCGCAGCCGCCAGGATCAAGTTCCAGCGAAACTCGCTCGTCGATTCCATCTGCGTGTCGGCGATCGGCCTCATCAACCGCCATGGGTGCGCGCAATGACCAGGCACCGCCACCGCCCGCGCGCGAAGCGCGCCGGCTTCACCATCATCGAGATCATGGTCGCGGTCGTGATCCTGTCGATCGGGATCCTCGGCCTCGCCGCCACCGCGGCGGTGGTGACGCGCCAGATGACCGGCGCTGTCCACCAGAATGTCGCCGCCAACGTCGCCTACTCGCGGATGGAGCGCATCCGTACCGGCAACTGCGTCGCGATGCTCGACTCGTCCTCTACGACGCCGGTCACCACCCGCAACGTGAGCGAGTCGTGGGTCGTGCAGCGGCTCGACAACGCCATCGGCGTGGACCTCACGATCACCTACAAGGTCCGCGGCCAGCAGCGCAAGCAGTTCTATCACTCGGAGTTCCCATGCACCCCGCTCTGATCCGTATCCGCCGCGCGCGCCGCGCCGGCCTCACGCTCGTCGAGGTCATGGTCGCGCTCGTGCTGCTCGGCATCATCGCCGGCGGCATCATGTCCGTCGTCATGCGCCAGCAGCGCTTTTACCAGAGCGCGACCGAGGTCATCGACACGCGGGCGCAGATCCGCCAGGCCGCCTCGGTGGTGCCGGTGGACATCCGCGGCATCTCCTCGGTGGACGGCGACATCGTCCAGATGACCGACTCGGCGCTCGAGGTCCGTGGCAACATCGGCAGCGCCGTGCTCTGCTCGCGCGCCCCCCTCGGCGCCAATGCGATAATCACCGTCACGCCGATGAACCTGGCCGACGGGCGCGCCTTCACCGCCTTCCTCGCGCGGCCGAAGGTCAACGACCTGGCGCTCGTCTTCAACGACTCGCTCGGCGGCACGCAGGACGACACCTGGAACACGTACACCATCACCGCCATCGACTCGACGGTGGTGGGCTGTGCGCAGTTCACCGATCCGACGAAGGATGCGGGCAAGTACCGCTACACGTATACGCTCTCCGGGCCGACGGGGTCGCTCACCGCGCTGCCGAACATGATCGTGGACGGTGCCCCGGTGCGCTTCGTCCGTCGCGTGCGCTACGCGCTCTACCAGTCGCCCACGGACAGGAAGTGGTGGCTCGGCTACCGCGAGTGCCGCGGTAACGGCACGAGCTGCGACGCGGTGCAGCCGGTGAGTGGTCCGTACCGCCCCTACGTGTCGAACGACACGCTCAACAGTGGCCTCTCCTTCGTCTATCGCGACTCCACGGGCGCGGTCACCAACGTCGCCACCAACGTCGCTCGCGTCGACCTTTTCGTGAATGGTGAGACCCAGGCGCCGGTCTCGCTCGGCGGCAACAAGGCGGCGTCGGTCTACCGCGATTTCCAGCGCGTCTCGATCGCAATCCGCAACCACCAGGGTGGGAACTGAGCCACTCGCTCACCCAGGAGAACCTGATATGCGTACGCTCATCCTGAAGAACCGCGACGGCATGGCGCTCGCGATGGCCATGTTCGCCATCGTCGTCATCGGCGCGCTCATCGCGGGTGCCTTCTTCGCCTCGACGCAGGACTTCCGCGTCGGCACCAACTCGCTCGTCGCCCAGCGCTCCTTCTCCGCCGCCGAGTACGGCCTGAACAAGACCATGGCCGAGTGGCAGACGGAGCAGAACCTGAGCATCGCGCAGGGGAAGGAAGTGAAGTTCTCCTACGTGAACAGCGACAAGAGCACCGCCGAGGTCCGCATCACGCGCCTCAACGACTTCACCTACCTTGCCGTCTCGGAGGGCGCCGCGGGCGTCAACACGCCGATGGAGGCGCGCCGCCGCACGAGCGCGGTCCTCCGGCTCGCGTATCCGTCGGTGAAGGTGGGCGGCGCCGTCACCCTCTATGGTGGCGGTGAGGTCAAGGGAAGCACCCAGATCTACGGCGCCAACAAGAATCCGAACGGATGGGATTGTGCCCAGTTCCCCGGGCGCGACACGACGGCGGTCGCCTACAACCCCAACTCGACGCTCACGGTCCAGAAGCCGACCAATGCCGTCGGCACCCCCCCGACGTACAAGGACCCGAACGCGGGAGTCGAGGGGAGCTACATCAAGTACGGCGACGAGAGCTGGACGACGCTCGTGAACAACGCCGACATCGTCCTCTCCTCCGACCCGGGCGACATCGCGCCGGTGGGGACGGCGACGTCCTGCAGGACGGACATCATCACCAACTGGGGCGAGCCCAATCGGGATGCCGCCGCGGTGGTCGGGTGCCAGACCTACTTCCCGATCATCTACGCGAAGCAGAACCTGCACATCAACAACGGCCGCGGCCAGGGCATCCTCCTCGTCGACGGCGACATGCAGATCAACGGCAACTTCCAGTGGTACGGCCTGATCGTCGTGAAGGATGACTTCAACAAGGGTAACGGTACCCCGCAGGTCTTCGGCGCGGTGATGGCCCGCAACGCGACGTTCGCCGACGGCGGCTCGATCTTCCAGGGTAACTCGACCTTCCAGTGGTCGAGGTGCGCGCTCGAGAGCGCGCTCCGCGGCTCGGCGCGTCTCCTTCCCGCGCGCCGCCGCCCGTGGGCGGAGATGTGGTAGAGGAAAGCGACGCCGCGCGCTCCTCAGCGCGGCGTTCGTAGCACGGCGCGCCGGGGCGGTAACTCCGGCGCGCCGTGCCGTTTAGGCGACCCCTGCCGTGACCTTTTGACCGCAGGGTCGTGTCTGTCGGTAGAAACGTCCGGTCTGCCAGTAACACTGACCGTGCGCTGACGCAGTAACCGCAATCACCACGAGAGACGGCGCTGTTCGCTGAGCCGCTTTCTCGGCTCTCGTCTCTCATTCTCGTCGCCCCTCCCATGGGTCTCTTCGGTCGCAAGAAGACGACGGTCGGCCTCGACATCGGCTCGGGTCTCATCAAGGTCGCGGTGGTGGACCATGGAAAGAAGACCCCCGAGCTGGTGAAGGTCGCCATCACTCCACTTCTCCCCGACGCCATCGTCGAGGGCGAAGTGATGGACCCCGGCATCGTCTCCGACGCCGTGCGCGGCGCCCTCCAGGCGGCGGGCGTCAAGTCGAAGGGCGTCGTCATCGCCGTCGGCGGGCGCGACGTCATCATCAAGAAGATCCAGATCGAGCGCGTCAAGGAAGCGCAGGCGCGCGAGCTGATGCGCTGGGAAGCGGAGCAGCACGTTCCCTTCGACATGGAGTCAGTGGAGCTGGACTTCCAGATCCTCGACCCCGACGGCGGGGGCGACGACATGCAGGTGCTGCTCGTCGCCGCGAAGCGCGACCTGATCGAGAACAAGCTCCGCATCCTCACCGACGCGGGGCTCAACCCGGCGATGGTGGACGTGGACGCGTTCGCGCTCCACAACGCCTTCGAGGTGAACCACCCCGACGCGATGAGCGGCATCGTCTCGCTCGTCAACATCGGCCACGAAGTCACGAACATCAACATCCTCGACGACGGCGTGCCGATCCTGACGCGCGACATCGCCGTCGGGACGCGCCGCTTCCGCGAGGATCTCCAGCGCGAGCGCGGCCTCGGCGCCGAGGAAGCCGACCAGCTCCTTCAGGGCTACGACCGCTCGGCTCACCTCGACGCGGTGATCGAATCGCGCGGCGAGGAGCTCGCCGTCGGCGTCGAGCGCGCCGCTGCCTTCCTCGCCTCGTCGGCGCGGACCGGTGGCGCGCTGCGCGGCGTCTACACCTGCGGCGGCGGCGCCCGCATTCCCGGCCTCACCGAGTGGCTCGCGAACAGGCTTCGCGTCCGCGTCGAGCAGGCCAATCCGCTCGCGAACCTGAAGATGCGCGACGGCGCGTTCGGATCCCTCGTCACCGACGAGGTCGCGCCGCTCATGATGCTGCCAATCGGGCTCGCGCTTCGCAGCGCGGCCTGACCGAGGATAGCGACCGATGATCGAGATCAATCTCCTCCCAGGCTCGGGAAAGAAGGGGAAGAAGGGCGGCGGTGGCGGCGGCGGCGGAGCCGACATCGGTGCGGCCATCAAGAGCTTCGTCGCCAAGGTCACCGACCCGTGGGCGCTCGGCGCCGTCGGCGCCGGTGTCCTCGCGGCGCTCGCGATCGGAGGCCTCTACACGCAGCAGCTCGCGCGGCAGAAGAGCCTCGAGGCCAAGGAGCGCCAGGCCGTCCAGGACTCGGCGAAGTACGCGATCGTCGTCACGCGCATGCAGAAGGCGCAGGCGCAGCGCGACTCGGTGCTCCGCCAGCTGAACATCATCAAGGTCATCGACAACAACCGCTTCGTGTGGCCGCACGTGATGGACGAGGTCAGCCGCGCGTTGCCGCCGTACACCTGGCTCACGTCGCTGACGCAGTCCAACGGCACCGACGTCCCGCTCCAGCCGGGGTCTCAGCAGGCGAGGGAAGAGGAGGCGGCGAAGAAGAAGCCGGGGGCGAACCCCGACAGCGCCGCCGCCGCTCGCCCGATCGAGCTCCAGATCGTCGGCAACACCGTCGACATCCAGGCGCTGACGCGCTTCATGAAGTCGCTCGAGGCGTCGCCCTTCGTCGAGAACATCACGCTCGTGAAGACGACCGTGACCTTCGTCGAGGGCCGCGACGTCACCGAGTTCCAGCTCACCGGCCGCTACGAGCCGCCGAAGGATTCGACGTCAATCAAGCGCGTGCCGATCGCGCTCTCGGTGAGGTAGAGCCATGGCTGTCTTCAAGTCCGAGCGGGACAAGATGTTCGCGCTGCTGATCGCCGTCGCGCTGGCCGCGATCTACGGCTTCTACGCCTATCGCTGGCAGCCGGTGAACGAGGAGCTCGCGAACATCCAGAAGCACGTCGACACGCTCGACGTCCTCAATCGCCAGGCGCAGCTCAAGATCGCGCAGGGCTCCGAGAAGAAGCTGCTCCAGGAGGCGCAGCGCTACCAGACGACGCTGACGGTGATGCGCCAGCTGGTGCCGACCGCCAACGAGGTGCCGACGCTCCTCGAGCAGGTATCGACGGCGGCGCGCCGCGTCGGGCTCGACGTCAACGACATCCAGCCGCAGCCGGTGACGGGTGGCGAGCAGTTCGACACCTACCGCTACACGCTGCGCGTCTACGGGGACTTCCACGCGCTGGCGGAGTTCTTCACCAACGTCGGCTCGCTGACGCGCATCATCGCGCCGGTGAACATGAAGCTCCAGATGCCGGCGAACGCCGAGTACGCGAAGAAGCTCCGCCGCCGCAAGGACGACGCGATCATCCAGGCGCAGTTCGACATCCAGACGTACGTGGCGAAGGGCGGCCTGACGGCCGCGCCGAACGCCCGCACCGCTTCCGCGGCGACGACGCCGGGAGACAACGAATGATTCGCCTCACCGCCGCCCTCGCGCTCGTCGCCCTCGCCGGGACCGCGGGCGCGCAGGGCATTCCCGCGCTCGGCGCCGCGAAGAACGCGGCGACGAATGCGGTGAACAAGAGCAACGCCTCGATCGCCGAGCAGACCGGCCAGCCGGTCGCGACGAAGACGGCGGCCCCCGCGAACGCGCCTGCCACCCAGCAGACGCGCCCGGCCGCCGCGAAGCCGGCTGCCGGGAAGTCGGCCGCCGGCGCCGCTGTGACCCGCGACACGGCGAAGAAGGCCCGCGGCGCAGAGGCCGAAATCGCTTTCAGCCGCGAGGTCTTCAGCTACGACGATGCGGGCCGAAGAGACCCCTTTCTGTCGTTGCTCGCCACCGGGGAACTGCGTCCTGCTTTTACCGACCTCAAGCTTGTCGCCGTCGCCTACGACCCGACCGGCCGGAAGTCGGTGGCCATCATGCGGGACGTCTCCACGAAGGACCAGTACCGCGTGAAGGTCGGTCAGAGCATCGGGCGCATGCGCGTCGCGCAGATCCGCCCGAAGTCCGTGACCTTCACGATCGACGAGTTCGGATACAGCCGCCAGGAGATCCTGGCGCTCGGTGATTCATCGAATACGAGGACTCCATGACGCGCGCGTTGTCGTTGGCCGCCATCGCGGCCCTCCTCATCTCTGCCCCTGCTCACGCCTCCGGGCGCGACGGGCTGGCCGCATCCGAGGAGACGCCCCGGGCCACCTCCGTGACGTCGGTCAGCATCGTGCCGGCGACCGGCCGTGCCGACGTCGTCATCGGCGTCGCCGGCTCCGTGGACGTCCAGGACTTCACCCTCGAGACTCCCTACCGCATCGTTCTCGACCTCTCGGGCGCGACGCTCGGCGTCGGACCGAAGCTGTACGACAAGGTCGCTCGCGGCGGGATCCGCAACATCCGCTACGCCCAGTACAAGCGTGACGTCGTCCGCGTCGTGATCGACCTCGACGCGAAGCGGGACTACAGCGTCGTCCGCAACAGCGGCGACGTCCGCATCTCGATCGCCGCGCCGAACGCGCGCTTCGCCGCCTGGCACAGCCGCACCCTCGCCGACGTGAGCGAGGCCAGTGTGGCCGACATCCCGGCGCCGCGCCGGCAGGTCAAGCTCGCGACCGATCCCGCGATGTCGCAGCAGCCCCGGATCACCGTCACCTACCAGGACGCCGACATCCGTGACGTCCTCGCCGCATTCGCCGCCTTCTCCGGCCGCACCATCGTCGTCGGCAAGGGCGTGGAAGGGAAGGTGACCGCCGAGGTGCGCGACCAGCCCTGGGACGTGGCGATGAACTCGATCCTCCAGTCGCAGGGTCTCGCGGCGAGCGAGGACGGCCACGGCATCATCACGGTCGACAGCTACGCGGCGATCATCGCCAAGCAGGCCACCGAGCCGCTCGTGACGCAGCTCGTGCCGGTGAACTACGCCCGCGCGATCTCCCTCGTGCCGACCATCTACGGCCTGCTCGCGCGCGACTGCCCGCCGGTGCAGCCCGGCCAGAACGCGCAGCCGCTCCTCGCATGCCCGCCGCGCGGCGGGATCACGGCCGACAGCTCGACCAACACGCTCGTCGTGACGGAAGTGCCGTCGCGCATCAATGACCTGATCGGCTACATCCGCGATCTCGACGTGCGCACGCCGCAGGTCGCGATCAAGGCGAAGATCATCTTCGTCAACCGCACCGACATCGAGGATCTCGGCGTCAGCTACGATCTCGGTAGCAGCGGCGCGTTCTTCAACAAGCTGGTGCAGCGGCCCAGCCAGTTCTCGTTCACCGACACCAACGGCGACGGCGTCCCCGACACCTCGACGCCAACCGAGTACTTCGACCCCGAGGAGACGCCCGCGGCCTTCCGCGTCGGCGGCAACCAGCTCGCCGCGATCGCGAACGCGGACAACCGCGTCCCGAACCCGGCGCTGTCGCTCCTCTTCTCGACGACGCTCGGCAAGTTCTCCCTCACCTCGTTCATCGACGCGCTGCAGGAAGTGCAGCTCGCCGACGTGCAGGCGGAGCCGAGCATCGTGACGCTCGACAACAAGAAGGCGCGCATCGTCGTCGGTGAAGAGACGGCGGTCCGCGTCGTCGATGCCGGTGCCGCGGTCGGTGGCCAGGCCGCGCGCGCGACGGTGCAGTTCAAGGAGACCGGCATCATCCTCGAGGTGACGCCGCACATCACCTCGAACCGCCAGATCCTGATGCTGATGCACGCCGAGCGCTCGAACGTGCAGGTCTCGAGCGTCGACGTCGGTCTCACCTTCGGCAAGCAGCTCGCGGAGAACCAGCTCCTCGTCAGCGACGGGGAGACGGCGGTGATCGGCGGGCTCACCGTGACGCAGGTGTCGGTCGCGAAGACGGGTATCCCGCTCCTCGTCGACCTGCCGCTGATCGGCAAGCTGTTCGGGCGGACGCTGACGCGTGAGGAGAAGCGTGACCTCCTCATCCTCGTCACGCCGCACATCGTGGATGACGGAGACAGGCTCGGCCGCCCGGCCGGGACGCGCTGAGCGCGCGGCCTGGCGGCTCATTCTTTCGGAGCATTGATATGACGTTCAAGCAGCTGCGCCACGGTGCCGTGGTGCTCGGAGTCGGAGTGGTGATCGCCGCGTGCGACGCGACGTCCACCGCGACGCGCCCCGACAACAACAACCCGCCCAAGGTCACGATCAGCGTCGAGGGGCTCGATCGCATCCGCATGCGCGTGCCGTACGGCGCGCCCATTCGCGCGACGGTGAGCGCCTCCGACGACATCTCGCTGCTCCGCGTCTACAACGTTCTCACCCGCGATTCTGTGGGCTACGCGATCGGCACCGTCGACTCGACGGTGTTCCGCTCGGCGATGCCCGGCTACACGTCGAACCTGACCCTCAACACCGCCGGCGCCCGCTCGGGCGACACGGTGAAGGTCTACGCCAGGGCGATGGATGGCCGCGGCGCGATCGCCGCGGACTCGCTCAAGTTCATCATCTTCGACTCGATCCCGCCCGTCATCGCGCTCCAGAAGCCGGTGCGGACGCCGATCAAGACGATGAAGTCCGGCTCGCCGACCGACACCGTCATGTACACGGCGACCGACTCGTCGGGCATGGTGTCGTCGGGCTACGATATCCTCTCGCTCAGCGGCGGCGTGCTCACCGTCATGTACACGGTGAACGTCGCCGAGTACAACCGGCCGACGCGCAGCACGCAGATCCTCGTCCCCGATTTCGGAACGCTTCCGCCGGGCGCGTACCTCATCCGCGCGCGGGCGACCGACGCGACGGGGCTCACCTCGCTCAGCGACACCGTCCGCTTCAACATCGCCGACGCGATCCCGCCCGTCGCCGACATCTTCAGCCCCGCCCAGGGCTCGCCGATCCTCGTCGGTGACAGCGTCGACGTGCGCACGGCGATGAGCGACAACGTCGCCCTCAAGCGCTTCATCCTGAAGGGATTCTCCGTGCGCGGCGACCCCGCGTTCGGCGCCACCGACACGGTCACCTTCTACGACTCGGTGGTCTTCAACTACACCTCGCTCAAGACCGTGGACACGCTCACGCGCCGCATGCGCGTGAACACGCGTCCCTTCACCGCGCAGGACACGGTGATGTGGTTCCGCGCCATCGTCACGGACCTCAGCGGCAACGCCGACACGGCGCTGCTGCGCACCATCGTCGTCTCGGGTCCGAAGGT
>DATAIS010000178.1:0-3524 GCA_036262535.1 Gemmatimonadaceae bacterium
CGTCACAGGGCACCTTCCGCGGCCGCGAAGTGAACAGCGCCGGCGTCGAGCTGATGGTGCTGACGCGAACAGCGTCCGGCTGGCGCATCAGCGCGATCCACTGGTCCTCTCGCCGGCGCGGCTGACGCCGCGAGTTGCGGCCTGTGGCCGCAACGGTTTCGCGACCCTGCGGGTCGCTGATGCGGAGATTGCGAAGAACCGGCGCGAGTCAGGCGCACCAGACCGACCTTGATCTTCGCAATCTCCGCATCAGCTCACAGCGAAGCTGCGGCGACGGCAGTTACCGGAAGTCGTGCGAGTGGTAGACGAGCCGCTCCGAGCCTTCCTCGACTTCGTGGTCGTCGAGCCGCTGGAAGGTGGTGCCGACGATCGAGACGTGGGCGCCCTCGCGCTCGAGGCGGCCGTAGACCATGAGGAAGGTGGAGAAGCGGACCACCTCGCGGTGCTCCTCGTCCATCCTCTTCGAGACGATCACCTGGACGTGGCCGTGCTCGTCCTCGAGGAGGATGAAGACCGTGCCGTTGGCCGACTGCGGGCGCTGGCGGACGGTGACGAGGCCGGCCATCACGACGCGCTCGCCGTTCTTCGCCCGCAGCAGCTCGCTGCTGTCGCGCGCGCCGATGCGGCGCAGCCAGGGGCGGAAGCGCTCCATGGGGTGGCCGGAGACCGACAGGCCTAACGCGTTGTAGTCGGCGACGACGCCCGCGTGGTGGTCGAGCGGGCGCGGTGCGAAGCCGTCCTCGCGCGAGGGGGCGAGCGGCAGCGTATCGCCGGCGGCGCGGAGGGCGAGCCAGGCGGCGCGGCGCCGGTCGGGCTCCCAGGCGGCGAAGGCGTGGGCCCGCGCGAGGGCGGCGGCGTCGGGGCGGGTGAGCCGTGCGCGCCGCACGACGTCGGCGATGCCGGCGAAGGGGCCGCGCTCGCGCGCCGACGTCAGCGTCTCGAGCGACCTGTCGCCGATGCCGCGGATGAAGCGCCAGCCGAGCCGCAGCGCGGGATGTGCCGGGTCGTCCGTCTCCTCGGCGGTGCAGTCGGCGGCGCCGCCGGCGAGGCAGGGAAGCCGCACCACCACGCCGTGGCGCTTCGCGTCGTGGACGAGCGTCGCCACCGAGTAGAAACCCATCGGCTGCGCGTTGAGGATGCCGACGTAGAACTCCGTCGGGTGGTGCGCCTTGAGCCATGCCGTCGCGTAGGCGATGAGCGCGAACGACCAGGCGTGGCTCTCGGGGAAGCCGTAGTTGGCGAAGCTCTCGAGGTCCTCGGCGATGCGCTGC
This sequence comes from Gemmatimonadaceae bacterium, assembly GCA_036262535.1. Lineage (GTDB taxonomy): Bacteria > Gemmatimonadota > Gemmatimonadetes > Gemmatimonadales > Gemmatimonadaceae > JABFXC01. The sequence goes on from DATAIS010000178.1 coordinate 1,272, forward strand.
GCGACGTGCTCGTCGACGCCGCGCTCGATCATCCGGTCGCGCAGACGGTGCAGCGCGGCGAGGAGCTTCGCCTGCTTACGCTGGTTTCCCATCGTGCGCCGCAGCTCGTCGGCCTCGGCGGCGGTGTAGCCGGCGAGCACCTGCGAGATGCGCATCGCCTGCTCCTGGAAGATCGGGATGCCCATCGTCCGCGCGAGCACCGGCTCGAGCGCGGGATGCGCGTACTCGATCGGCTCGCGCCCGCGCCGCCGCTCGGTGTACGGATGGACGAAGCGCGCCTGGATCGGCCCCGGCCGGATGAGCGCGACCTGGACGACGATGTCGTAGAGCCGGTCGGGCTTCGTGTGGACGAGGCTCGAGATCTGCGCGCGCGACTCGATCTGGAAGGTGCCTAACGTATCGCCGCGCGAGATCATCTCGTAGGTGAGGGCGTCGTCCTGCGGCAGCGAGTAGAGCTCGGGACGTTTCCCCGTGCGGAGCTCGAGGACGTCGAAGGCGCGCCGCACCATGCTCAGCGCGCCGAGGCCGAGGAAGTCGAACTTCGGGATGCCGACCGCGTCGAGGTCGTCCTTGTCGTACTGGAGGATCGTCCGTCCCATCGTCGTCGGCTCGACGGGGCAGTAGTCGCCGATCGGCGCCGCGGAGAGCGCGAAGCCGCCGGGGTGCGTGCTGCGCATCCGCGGCAGGCCGTCGAAGGCGGCGATCGCGCGCAGCACCGCCTGGCCGCGCGGCGTCGTCACGTCGAAGCCGAACTCCGCCGCCAGCCCATCGGCGAGGACCTCGGCGCCGCGCGCCGCCTCGGAGTAGTGCGTGCGCTTCGAGAGCGCGAAGGTCAGCTCGAGCGGATAGCCGTAGGCGCGGAAGACGTCCTGGATCGCCGTCGGCGCGCTGTACATCTGGGTGACGCAGGCGATCCCCGCGTGCTCGCGGCCATAGCGCTCGTAGACGTAGTCGAGCAGCTCCTCGCGCCGGTCGTGCTCGATGTCCACGTCGATGTCCGGCGCCTCGGTGAGCCCGTCGACGCGACTCTCGGAGAGAAAGCGCTCGAAGAGCAGCCCGTGCTTCACCGGGTCGACGGCGGTGACGCCGAGGCAGAAGGTGACGGCGCTGTTCGCGGCGCTGCCGCGCCCCTGGGCGAGGATGCGCAGCTCGCGCGCCTTCCGCACCGCGTCCTGCATGACGAGGAAGAAGCCGGCGAAGCCGAGCTTGCCGATGATCGTGAGCTCGTGCTCGAGCTGCTTCACCTGCGCCTCGGAGAGCTGCTCTCCCCAGCGGACGCGCGCGCCCTCGAAGGTCTTCTCGCGCAGCCACTCGTCCGGGGTGTAGCCGTCGGGGACGGGGAAGGCGGGGAGGGGCGGCCGCACCCACGAGAGGTCGAAGGCGCACCTGGCGGCGACGTCGAGCGTCGCCGCCAGTCCGGCCTCGCGCCCCGTCCAGCGCGTCGCCATGCGGCCGGGGGGCTGGAGCGCCCACTCGTCGTTAGGCAGGAGGAGGCCGCGCGTCGCCGCCTCGTCGATGGTGCACTCGTGGCGGAGCGCGGTGAGGACGTCGAGCGCTGCGCGGCCGCTGTCGTCGACGTAGCGCGTGTCGCCGGCGACGATCCACGGCACCCGCTCGCGCTCGGCGAGGTCGATGAGCGCGGCGGCGAGCGCCTCCTCGCCGCGGCCCGCGGCGTGGTGATGGACCTCGACGGCGAGGTTGCCGGCGCCGAAGGCCTCTCGCCACTCGGCGACGAGCCGGGCGGCGTCGGCGCGGCGTCCGGCGCGGACGAGCGCGGCGAGCCGGCCGTTAGGCGGGCCGGTGAGGACGATCAGCCCCGCGGCCCGCGCCGCGACCTCGCGCCAGGAGACCGCGGGATGTCCGCGCGGCGGCGCGACCTCGCGCGCGGTCGCCGGCGTCCACGAACGGAGCAGCCCCGAGCGCGACTTCGTGACCAGCGCGCCGAGGTTGTGGTAGCCGGTGGCGTCGCGGGCGAGGAGGGCGAGCGGATGGCCGTCGACGACGAGCTCCGTGCCGACGATGGGCGCGATCCCCTGGCGCCGGCACTCGAGGGCGAAGCGGACGATCCCCCCGAGGTCGGCGGTGTCGGTGAGCCCGAGCGCCGGGTAGCCTAACGATGCCGCGCGCTGGACGAGCGCCTCGGGCGCCGCGGCGGCGGCGCCGAAGGAGAAGGCGCTGTGGGCGCGGAGCTCGACGAAGGGTAGGGAAGGAGGCATCGGTCCCGGCTGCTACCGGGAGGATACCCCGAACAAA
>DATAIS010000179.1:0-2210 GCA_036262535.1 Gemmatimonadaceae bacterium
CCCGGTCGACGATCCGCACCGGAACGCCGAGCCGGGTCAGCCAGATCGCGAGCACGAGACCAGTCGGTCCGGCCCCGACGATCAACACGAGACCTGTCATGGCCCACGATCATACCGGCCGAGCCCGTCGCGCGCACCACCCCCCCCACGTCATCCCGGGGGCGCGCAGCGCCTGCTGGGACCTCCTCTCCCTGGCTCGTGGCCCTCTGGGAGCGAGGAGCTGGGAGCTGGACTGAACCGCAACGGGGATGCGGGATTGGAAGGGGCCGATCGGGAATGGGATCGGGAGGTGGGAGGCTCGCTCGCCGAGGAGGGCGTCCCACCTCCCGGTTCCAGTCCCTCTCGGAGCCTCCCTGTCCAGCTCCCGATTGCAGTTCGCTTCAGCTCCCCGATCCCGATCCTCTCACACGACCTGGAAAGAAGGTCCCAGCACGCGCTCTCGCGCGTGCGGGATGACGGGGGGTCCTCCGCTTGCGAGGGATGACCATGCGGCACCGCGTAGGGTATAATTGCCAGATGCCGCCCGCCCTCCTCTCCACCGGTATCTCCGGTTTCGACAACATCCTCGGCGGGGGACTTCCGCAGGGGCACTTCTATCTCGTCGAGGGTGCGCCGGGGTCGGGGAAGACGACGCTCGCGCTCCAGTTCCTGCTCGCCGGACGCGAGAAGGGCGAGACAGGACTATGCGTCACCCTTTCGGAGACCGCGGCCGAGCTGGACGCCGTCGCCCGGTCGCACGGCTGGACGATGAAGGGGATCGACACCCTCGACCTCGCCGCGGCGGGCGACGTCCTCACGGCGGCCGCGCAGTACACCGTCTTCCATCCCTCGGAGGTCGAGCTCCAGGACACCGTCGACACTCTCGCGAAGCGCGTCGAGGAGCGGCGTCCGACGCGGGTCGTCCTCGACTCGGTGTCGGAGCTCCAGCTCCTCGCGCGCGACCCGCTCCGCTTCCGGCGCCAGGTGCTCGCGCTCAAGCACTTCTTCACCTCGCGCGGCATCACGGTGCTGCTGCTCGACGACCAGAGCGGGGCGGCGTCGGACACCCAGCTCCAGAGCCTCGCTCACGGTGTGATCCGCCTCGAGCAGATCGCGCTCGAGCACGGCGCCGAACGGCGGCAGCTCCAGGTGAAGAAGCTCCGCGGCGTGCGCTTCCACGCCGGACTTCACGACTTTGCCATCCGCACCGGCGGCCTCGAGGTCTTCCCGCGCATCCGTGTCGGCGCGCCCACGGAGATTCCGGAGCCGTACGTCGTCTCGAGCGGATCGGAGCAGCTCGACAGCCTGCTCGGCGGCGGACTGACGAGCGGCACGAGCCTCCTCCTCACCGGCGCCGCCGGCACCGGCAAGTCCGTGCTCGCGACCGAGTTCGCGCGCGCTGCCGCGAGCCGCGGCGACCGCGTCGAGATCTTTCTCTTCGACGAGCGCGAGGGAACCTTCCGCGCTCGCGCCGCGGGACTCGGCATGGACATCGACGAACACCTCGACGTCGGCCACATCACGCTCACGCCATTCGAGCCGACGCAGGTCTCGCCGGGCGAGTTCACCGATCACGTCCTTCGCGGCGTCACCGAGCGCGGCACGAAGCTCGTCGTCATCGACAGCCTGAACGGCTTCCTCAAGGCGATGCCCGAGGAGCGGCAGCTGGTGGTCAAGATCCACGAGCTGCTGAGCTGCCTGCACAACCACGGCGTCACCGCGATCCTGACGCTCGTGCAGCGCGGCGTCTTCGGCAGCTCGACCGAGGAAGCGGCGGACATCAGCTACCTCGCCGACTCCGTGATCCTGCTCCGCTACTTCGAGACGAGCGGCGAGGTGCGCCAGGCGATCTCGGTGGTGAAGAAGCGGACCGGCAACCACGAGCGCACCATCCGCGAGGCGCGCGTCGCCCACGGCGGCTTCCAGGTCGGCGAGCCGCTGCGCGAATTCCAGGGCGTGCTCACCGGCGTGCCGACCTTCATCGGCGAGCGGCGCAGCCTCCTCACGGAGCGGCGCCGCGCGAGCGATCCGGTAGCGCGTGGCGATGACCGCGCCGGCTGAAGCGCTCGCGCCTGACGCGCGCGGCTCGCACGACGTCGCCGTCCTCGCTCCCACCGGACGCGACGCCTCGCTGATCGTGCGCGCGCTCGCGTCGGAAGGAGTGGACGCCGGGAGCTGCGAGCGCGTCGACGATCTCCTTCCCCTGCTGCACGGCGAGCGGGCGGTCGACA
>DATAIS010000180.1:0-3495 GCA_036262535.1 Gemmatimonadaceae bacterium
GCGGCGGTGGTCGCCCTCCTTTCTTACTTCGTGGCCAACCACACATCGCTCGGCGTGCGCCTCCAGCAAGCGCAGAACCGCCGCCGGATCGAGAGCGCGGCCGAGCTGCGCTGCCCGATCCACGGCGATCACCGACCGGAGCAGATGGTCCGGATGCCGAGCGGGGTGGTGGTGTGCCCGGAGTGCTTCAAGGAGATAGTCGATGAGCAACGCAGCGAGGTTTGAGTCGTTCTCCGGCAGCTCGCCGGTGAAGCGTCTTGGCCGGCTGGTCGTCATCGGCGCGACAGTTCTCGTCGCGCTCATCGTGCTGCCCAAGATGGTCACGTACGTGAACCCGGGGTACGTCGGCATCGTCATCCGCCGCGCCGGCGGCGGCGTCGACGCGCAGCCGTTAGGCCCGGGGCTCCACATGCGCAACCCGCTCACGACGGGGATCGAGGAGTATCCGGTCTTCATGCAGACCCTCGTCCTCGCACGCACGGTCGACGAAGGGGAGCGGCGCAACGAGGAGATCAACGTCAACAGCGTCGAGGGGCAGCCGGTGTCGCTCGACGTGTCGATGTCGTTCGAGCTCAACCCGCAGCGCGTGCCGCATCTCTACCAGACCTTCCGCACCGACATCGCCACGATCCAGCACGGCTACGTGAAGCAGGCGATCCGTCAGGCGCTGCAGGAGGTCGTCGGCAACGAGGAGATCGCCGCCATCATCGGCCCGAAGAAGGCCGAGGCGGTGACGAGGACGCAGGCGCTGCTCACGCAGCGGCTCGCGACCTACGGCATCGAGGTCAAGCAGTTCACCATCAACGAGCTGAGGGCGCCGAACTCGGTCATCGAGGCCATCAATCAGAAGAACGTCATGCAGCAGCAGGCGCTGACGGCGCAGAACGAGCTCCAGAAGAACAGCTTCCAGGCGCGCGGCGACAGCATCAAGGCCGCGGGCCGCGCGATGGCGATCCTCGCCGAGGCACGCGCACAGGCCCAGGCGAATCGGCTGCTCGCCGAGAGCATCACCGGGACGCTCGTCAGCTACGAGATGGCCAAGAAGTGGAACGGCCAGATGCCGCAGGTCTCGGGATCGACGGCCATGCCGATGATCCAGCTGCCGAAGCCCTAGCGCGGATCACCAGAGCACGCTGGCTGGAACAGCCTTTGCTTCCATCGGGGGGCGCGCCGGGAGTCGGCGCGCCCCCCTTTCCTTCCATGACCCAGCTGCGGCTGACCCTCTACGTCGCCGGGGACTCGCCGCGTACGCGGCAAGCCAAGGCGAACCTCGATCGCATCTGCGCCGAGCATCTCGGCGGAAGCGCGCATTGCCGGACGATCGACGTGCTCGACGCGCCGGCAACGGCCGAAGCGGAACGCATCCTCACCACGCCGACACTCGTGCGCGAGCAGCCCCTGCCGCGCCGTCGCGTCACCGGCGACCTCTCCGATACCAGCCGCGTCCTCGTCGCCCTCGGGCTCGACGCCGGTTCCTCCGACATCCCGACGGCCCGATGAACGCAAAGCGACGCGCCGGCGACGGCCACCTCCCGAAGCTGCGCACGGGCATCCCCGGGTTCGACACCATCGCCGAAGGAGGGCTCCCGCAGGCGCGGACGACGCTCGTCGCCGGTACCGCGGGAAGTGCGAAGACGATCTTCGCCGTCCACTACCTCGCAGCGGGCATCGCCGCCGGTGAGCCGGGTGTCTTCGTTACCTTCGAGGACTCGCCGGCCGCGCTGCGCGCCAATGTGCTCGGCTTCGGCTGGGACATCGCCCGCTGGGAGAAGGAGGGCTCGTGGGCGTTCGTGGACGCGGCCCCCGACCCCGACGACCAGGCCACCGTCGTCGGCGCCTACGACCTCGGCGCGCTCGTCGCCCGCATCGAGCACGCGGTCCGCACCACGAACGCGAAGCGGGTCGTCCTCGACTCGCTCGACGCCCTCTTCGTGCAGCACGCCGACCATTCGATGCTCCGCGCCGAGCTGCTGCGCATCACGGCGGCGCTCAAGCGCATCGGCGCGACGGTGGTCTTCACCGGCGAGCGCACCGACGAGTACGGGCCCATCACGCGCAACGGCGTCGAGGAGTTCGTCGCCGACAACGTGATCATCCTCCGCAACGTCCTCGACAACGAGCGCCGGCGCCGCACCATCGAGCTGCTGAAGATGCGCGGCACTCCGCACCAGCGGGGCGAGTTTCCCTTCACCATCACCAACGAAGGGATCATCGTCATCCCCCTCTCGGAGATCGAGCTGACGCAGAGCTCGTCCACCGTGCGCGTCACATCGGGGGTGAAGGAGCTGGACCGGATGTGCGGCGGCGGCTTCTTCCGCGACTCGATCATCCTCGCCTCGGGGGCGAGCGGCACCGGCAAGACGCTGCTCGTCACCCAGTTCATGCAGGGCGGCTTCAAGGCGAAGGAGCGCACCCTGCTCTTCGCCTTCGAGGAAAGCAAGGACCAGCTCTTCCGCAACGCGGCCGCCTGGGGGATGGATTTCCAGTCGATGGAGAAGAAGGAGCGGCTGATGGTCGTCAACCGCTACCCGCACGCGATGGCGATGGAGGACCACCTCGTCGAGATGCAGCAGATCATCGACGAGTTCCGGCCGACGCGCGTGGCCGTCGACTCGCTCTCGGCGCTCGAGCGGGTCTCCGCCATCCGCAGCTTCCGCGAGTTCGTCATCAGCCTGACCTCCTTCCTCAAGAAGAAGGAGACCGCGGGGCTCTTCACCTCGACCTCCCCCTCGCTGCTCGGCGGGACGTCGGTGACCGAGAAGCACATCTCGACGCTCACGGACACGATCATCCTCCTCCGCTACGTCGAGACCTTCGGCGTCATGCGGCGCGGCATGGTCGTGCTGAAGATGCGCGGCTCGGCGCACGACACGCGCATCCGCGAGTACACGATCGATGGCAAGGGGATGCACATCGGCGAGCCCTTCGCCCACATCAGCGGCGTCCTGAGCGGGCACGTGACGTACGACGCCGACGAGGCGGATCGCCGGCGGCGGGAAGACCGGTAGCCATGCGCGCCGAGGGCGACTCCGTGACGAAGGCGATGCGCCCGCGCGGCGCGGCCGAGGCGGCGCGCCTCCTCGCCCAGAAGGCGCTGCGCGAGATCGTCGAGCGCCTCGCCGACGGCATCGTCATCGTCGACGCCGAGGGGATGATTCTCTTCGTGAACCCGGCCGCCGAGCAGCTCTTCGGCCGGCCCGCGACGGAGCTCATCGGCGAGGACTTCGGCCACCCACTCGTCCCCGGCGCCTCGACCGAGATCGAGGTCGTTCACCGCGCGGGCAGCACCACCGTCGCCGAGGTCCGCGTCGTCGAGATCGAGTGGGACGGCGTCCCGGCGCGGCTCATCTCGCTCCGCGACATCACCGATCGTCGCGAGGCCGACGCCCGTGCCCGCGAGCTCGCCAGGGAGCAGACGGCCCGTCTCGAGGCAGAGGCGGCGAGCCAGGCGAAGAGCGACTTCCTCGCCACGATGTCGCACGAGCTGCGCACCCC
>DATAIS010000181.1:0-14629 GCA_036262535.1 Gemmatimonadaceae bacterium
GCGGACACGTCGAGGACCACGAGCGGCCGCGAAGGACGCCCAGGCGCGGCGGGAGCGCCGAGGATGATCGCGGCCACGAGCGCTGCTCCGAGCGCACGCAGCACCGCGAGCCACCGGTTGGTGCGGAGGAGCCCCCGATAATGCAGGGCGGCGATCATCAGGCCGATGATCGCCGCCAGCGCCCAGCGCATCATGCGCCCGGCCTCCCGGTACGGGGCGGGATCAGCGCAGCGCCAGCCGGCCCGCGTCCGGATGGTCGAGGAGCGCGATCATCCTGTCGCGGAGCACGTTGAAGCTCGCGCGCTCTCCCGAGGGGATCGGCTCGCCGCCCTTCATGCGCAGGGCGACGCGGGGGTCGCGCTGCACGCCGTTGACCAGCACCTCGAAGTGGAGGTGCGGGGCGGTCGACAGTCCCGTCGTTCCGACGTAGGCCACCGTCTCGCCGATCCCGACGCGGCGGCCGACGCGCATGCCGCGCGCAAAGCCGCGGAGGTGCGCGTGGCGCGTCAGGTAGCCGTTGCGGTGCCGGATCTCGAGGACGTTGCCGTACCCGCCGCGGCGGCCGGCGAAGCTGACGACGCCGTCGCCGACCGCGCGCACCGGCGTTCCGGATGCGGCGGCGTAGTCGGTGCCCTTGTGGGCGCGCTTCACGCCGAGGATCGGGTGTGTGCGCATGCCGAAGACGCTCGAGATGCGGCGGAACGACAGCGGCGCCCGCAGGAAGGGGGCGCGAAGCGACCGTCCGGTTGCGTCGAAGTACTCCCCGCTGACCGCGTTGCTCTCGAAGCGGATCGCCGAGACCTCGGCCCCGTCGTTCTCGAACGATGCGGCGACGATCCTGCCGACGCGAACGAGGCCGTTAGGCGCGCGCTGCCGCTCGACGAGGGCGCGGAAGCGGTCCCCCTCGCGGAGGTCGCGGCTCATGTCGATGCGGTACTCGTAGATGTCGGCGAGGGTCCACGCCAGCTCGGCGCGCGCGCGCGACGGAAGGAGGTCGGCGGCCGCGGAATCGAGCGCCTCGTAGAGCGTCGAGTTGACCCGGCCCGCGACGGCGATCGTGTCGGTGGTCCAGGGCAGCCGCTCGTCGGTCTCGGTCCAGCCGGCGTCGGTGCGCTTGAGTGTGAGCAGCCGGTCGACGGCGAGGTGGAGGACGATCTCCGAGGGGAGCGAGTCCTCGGGCTGCGACTTCACCGTGACGGGCATCCCGGCCGGGATCCGGCGCGGGTCGAGCAGCTTGGCCGCGGTCAGCGCCTCGCGGGCGACGATCTCCGAGACTCCGCCACGGGCGAGGAGGTTGTAGAGCGTCTCACCGCGGCCGAGGGTGTCGGTGCGCTGGACGAGGGCCGCAACCGCGGGGGACGGCTGCTCGAGGAGCCGGCCCGGCGCTGCGGGCTCGAGGCGCGGCGTAAGACGGAGCGCGGCGGCGGCGAGGACCGCCACCACCGCGTACGATGCTGAGCGCAGGATCCAGGTCTTCAATCCATCTGTCTCCGAATGAACGTCGGGATTTCCATGTCGGAGAGATCCTGCGACGGCTGGGGGGTGGCGGCGGGCGGCTGCTGCGCACCCGGCCGACGCGGGATGTCCGCGGCCGGCGTCGTGCGCGGCGTCATGCTCGGAACGCGCGCCGCCCGCGGGAACGGGATCACCGGCGCGCCCTTCGAAGGACTGACGATCGGCTCCGCCGCCGGGGCACCACCGAGCTGCATCGCCTTGTCGAAGCCGGTCGCGATGACCGTGACCCGAATCTCGCCCTGCATCGCCGGCTCGTGGACCGCGCCGAAGATGATCTCCGCGTCGTCGCCGACGGCGTCGTGGATGATCTCGTTGATCTGGTGCACCTCACCGAGGGTGAGGTCGGCGCCGCCGGTGATGTTGACGAGGACCCCGGTCGCGCCGGAGATCGAGACGTTGTCGAGGAGCGGCGAGGCGATCGCCTGCTGTGCCGCCTCCATCGCGCGGTTCTCGCCGCGGCCGATCCCCGTGCCCATCAGCGCCGAGCCACCCTCCTGCATCACGGTGCGGACGTCGGCGAAGTCGACGTTCACGAGACCGGTGACGCTGATCAGCGAGGAGATGCCCTGCGTCGCGTGGAGCAGGACCTCGTCGGCCTTCTTGAGCGCATCCTGGAACGGGATCCCCTTTCCGACGACGGCGAGCAGCCGCTCGTTCGGGACGACGATCATCGTGTCCACGTTCTTGCGCATCTCGGCGATCCCCAGCTCCGCCTGCCGCATGCGCTTCCGTCCCTCGAAGAGGAACGGTCGCGTGACGATGCCGACGGTGAGGGCGCCCACTTCCTTGGCCAGCTCGCAGACCACGGGGGCCGCGCCGGTGCCGGTGCCGCCGCCCATGCCGCAGGTAACGAAGACGAGGTCCGCGCCCTGGAGGGCTCGCAGGACCTCGTCGCGGTTCTCGTCGATCGCCTGCCGGCCGATCTCGGGACGGGCGCCCGCGCCAAGGCCGCGCGTCAGCTTCTTCCCGATCTGGATCTTGACGTCCGACTTCGAGCTCAGGAGGGCCTGGGCGTCCGTGTTGACCGATACGAACTCGACGCTCGCGAGCCGTTCGTCGATCATGCGGTTGACGGCGTTTCCACCGCCCCCGCCGACGCCGACGACCTTCATCTTCGCGTTCTGCGCGGCGTTCTCCTCGAATTCGAAGATCATTGCGGGGGGATCCTCTGAGCTGCGAGAGGTAAGACTGAGAACAATAGAGAGCCCGGCCGCCCGACCGGACAGGTCAGCGGGGTATGGTCGCTCGTGCCACTGCAGACGCGCGCCCGCGTCCAACGAAACGCGGTGCCCAATCTAACAGATTTTTTTTCCACGACCATACCTGTGGACAGACGAGCATCTTTCAACGGGATAACAACTTCGTCGCCACAGAGTTATCCACATTCCTCGCGCCGCAAGTCACCTTTTTGACTTGCCCGCTCTCCCGTCTCGCCAATCACCGGCGAGGAACCCGGAGGGGCGTCGGCCGCGGCCGGCTAGAAGAAGTCCTGGAGCCAGTCCTTCATCCGGCGCGCGAAACGGTCCACCTGGCCCTCGCTCCCGGTGCCGCGCCTAACGCCCGCCATCGCCCCGGCGAGGTGCGCGCGATGCGCCCCGTACTGCGCGAGCCCGACCACCGTCGCGAAACGCGGCGAGTCCACCGAGTCGGAGAGCCCGCCGACGTTGTCGACGGGAGAGCCGATGCGCACGCCCGAGCCGAAGACGTCGCTCGCGAGCTCGCCGGCGCCGGTCATCGCCGCGGCGCCGCCGGTGAGGACGATCCCCGCGCTCAGCTTCCCGCCGTAGCCCGCCTTCGCGATCTCGCGCGCGACGAGGTCGTAGATCTCGTCCATGCGCTGGTGGATGATGTGGGCGAGCAGCTCGCGTGGAATCTCGCGGTCCCCCTGCGCGACGGTGCTCGGCAGCTTGATCGTCTCGTGCGCGGGAACGAGCGGCTCGTAGGCGATGCCGTACTTCTCCTTCAGCCGCTCCGCGTCGGCCTGCGTCACGCCGAGTCCGTGGACGATGTCGCTCGTGACGTTGTTGCCGCCGAATGCGAGCGTTCCGAGGTGGCGGATCTTCCCTTCGTGGAAGATGGCGAGGTCGGTGGTGCCGGCACCCATCTCGACGAGCGCGACCCCGAGCTCCTTCTCGTCGTCGGTGAGCACCGAGAGCGAGCTGGCGAGCGGCTCGAGCACCAGGTCGCGCACCTCGTAGCCCGCGCGCTCGACGCTCTTGCGAAGGTTCATCGCCGGCGAGGCGCCGATGGTGACGAGATACATCTCGACCTCGAGGCGCATCCCGATCATCCCGACGGGATCGCGAATTCCCTCGTTCTTGTCGACGGTGTACGCCTGCGGGATGGCGTGCAGGAGCTCGCGATCCTGGGGGATCACCTGCGCGCGCGCGACCTCGTTCGCGCGATCGACGTCGGAGCGGTCGATCTCCTCGCCGTTCACGGCGACGACGCCGGTGCTCGTCATGGCGCGGACATGTTCGCCCGCGATGCCGGCGTAGACCGACTCGACGTCGACCCCCGCCATGCGCTCCGCGTCCTGCACCGCCTTCCGGATCGAGCGCGTCGTCTCCTCGATGTCGGCGACGACGCCGCGCCGCATGCCCTGCGTCTTCGCCTGCCCGACGCCGAGGACCTTGATCCGCGCGTGCTTTGGCGGCTCGCCGACGACCTCGGCGACGATCGCGGTCGTCTTCGCTGAACCGATGTCGAGACCGGCGACGAGGCGTTCGGGATTCATTGAATGCGGGCGATGACTTGGTCGCGGTAGCGGAGGTCCAGCTCCTGGATCGGAAGATGGCGCCGAGAGAGGTCCGCTTCAACCGGTCCGACTTCGGCGAGGCGGTCGGCCGTCACCGAAGAAAGCGCGCGGACACGCGTTTCCTGGAGGCGGAGGACCAGCTCTCCACGTCCTTCGCGACGGAGCTCGCTCACCCGCGCAAAGACCGACGGATACGACGCCCGCAACTCCGCGAGGAGCCGGGCGAGCGCTGTGTCGCGGCTGGGGATGATCGGCAGGTCGAGCGACGCGCCCGCCGGATCGATGGGGAGCGGGCGCCCCGCGCCGTCGATGGCGGCGAACCCTTTCTTCGCCGGGACGAGGGCGACGGGGAGGTTCTCCTCGACGTGGACGAGTAGCGTCCCGGGGAGGCGGCGCTCGACGCGCGCGCGGCGGACCTGCGGATGCTTCTCCAGACGCGCGATCCACGGGCCCGGGTCGTCCCAGACACTCGCGGTCGAATCGATCGCAAGCCGTCCCAGCACCTCGGAGGGGGCGAGGTATCTCGCACCGCGGATCTCGACCTTGCGCACCCGGAAGAACGCCAGCCCCGAAAGGAGCGGCGGCCCCCAGAGGGGGGTCGTCAGCAGCAGCAGCAGGGTCGCGAATGCCGCGGCGATCCTGATCCGGCGGCGCCGGCGCTCTCCGTGCTCCGTCATCGGCCCCCGAGCAGCGCGATCAGCTCGGGACCGGTGCGCGTGATGTCGCCCGCGCCGATGGTGAGCACGACGTCGCCGTCGCGCACCGCGCTGCCTAACGCCCCGGCGAGCGATCCACGGTCGCCGCGCCAGGCGACGCTGCCGCCCGCGGCGCGGACCGCGTCCTCGACGAGCGCCGTCGTCACCCCGGGCAGCGGCTGCTCGCGAGAAGGATAGATCTCCGTCAGATAGACGACGTCCGCGGTCGCCAGGGACTCGCCGAACTCGCGCGCGAAGTCGCGCGTGCGCGTGAAGAGGTGCGGCTGGAACGCGGCGACGATGCGACGGCCGGGGAAGGCGACGCGGGCGGTCTCGATCGCCGCGCGGACCTTCGTCGGATTGTGGGCGTAGTCGTCGACGATCGCCACGCCGCGGTGCTCACCGAGGCGCTGGAAGCGGCGCTCGACGCCGGCGAAGCGCTCGAGCCCGCGCTGGAGGTCCGGCACCTTCGCGCCGAGGACGACGCCCGTCGAGATCGCGGCGAGGGCGTTGAGCACGTTGTGGCGTCCGGGCACGGCGAGCGCGATCTCCCCGAGGGCGTCCCCGTCGTACTCGACGCCGAAGCGCGAGCCCGTCGGCTCGAGGGCGAGGTTCGTAGCCCGCAGCCGCGCGTCGCGCGACGCGATGCCGTAGCGCACCACCTCGGCGCTGCCGGGTGTGCGGAGCGTGTTCGCGCCCTCGTCGTCGGCGCAGAGGATGATCAGCCGCGCGGGCCGCACGAAGACCGCGAAGGTGTCGCGGATCTCGGCGAGGTCCCGGTAGATGTCGAGGTGGTCGGCCTCGATGTTGGTGACGACCGCGATCTCCGGCGTCAGCGCGAGGAAGGAGCGGTCGTATTCGTCGGCCTCGACGACGAACAGGCGGTCCGCGCCCTCGCTCAGGTTCCCGTTCCAGAGCCCGACCCGCCCGCCCGCGATGCCTGTCGGCTCGAGCTTCGCGCCGCGCAGCGCCTCGGTCGTCATGACCGTCGTCGTCGTCTTGCCGTGCGTCCCCGCGATGGCGACGACCCGGCCGCCGGCGATCGCCTCGCCTAACGCTTCGGCGCGCCGGATGACCGGGATGCCGAGCGCGCGGGCGCGCTCCAGCTCGGGATGCGTCTTCGGCACCGCCGAGGTGACGACCACGGCCCGCGCGCCCTCGACGTGCGACGGGTCATGTCCTTCGGAGAGACGCACGCCGAGGCGTCGCAGGTCGGCGGCGCCGGAGATGTTTGCGTCGCAGCCCGTGACAGTGGCGCCGCGGCGGACGAGCAGCTCGGCGAGCCCGCTCATCCCTGCCCCGGCGATCCCCATGAAGTGGACCGGCCGCCGGTCGTTGGGATCGACGAGACTCATCGGCCCGACCGGGCGACGGAAAGCGCGCGTGTCGCGATCAGCCGCGCCGCATCGGGACGCGCGCGCCGGAGCGCGCCAGCGGCCAGCATGCCGAGCCTGGACGGATCTGGAAGCAGCTCGCCAAGCAGCCGGGCGATCGCCGCACCGTTCGCCTCGCGCTGCGGGAGATGGATCGCCGCGCCGGCACCCTCGAGCGCGACGGCGTTGTGCGTCTGGTGGTCCGCGGCGGCGGTCGGCAGGGGAACGAGGATCATGGGGATTCCCCAGGCTGCAAGCTCGGCGGTCGTCATCGCGCCCGAACGGGTGAGCGCGAGGTCGGCTGCCGCGTAGGCGTCGGCGATCGGGGAAAGATATGGACGGATCACGACTCGATTGTTCCCCAGCGGCGCCAGCTCCTCGTACTGGGCGCGCCCGGTCCCCCAGATCACGCGCAGGTCGTCGCGGACGCCACTCCGAACCCATTCGGCCACCGCGGCGTTGAGGCCTCGCGCGCCCTGACTTCCGCCGAAAACGAGCAGCACGCGCGGTCCCTCGCGCGGGAACCCCCAGCCCGCGCGGGCCTCCGCGCGCGCTGGACGAGGCAACGGCGGCGGCTCGATCGGCGAGCCCGCGTCGATGATACGCTCTGGCTCTGCGGGCAGGGACTTCGCCGCTTCGGGATAACCGAGGTAGATCTCGCGTGCGCGGCGCGCAAAGGCGCGCACCGTGAGCCCCGGGTGACTGTTCGCTTCCTGAAGCACGTAAGGGAGCCGGTGCACCCACGCGTACGCGAGCGCCAGCCCCGCCGCGTAGCCCCCGGTGCCGACGACGAGCCGCGGCCGCTCGGCGCGTGCGAGCGCGCCGAGCCGCCGCCACGCGGACAGCGCGCCGCGAAGGGTGCGCCAGTTCTCCCACGGACGACTGCGATAGAGCGGGTGCAGGTCGAGCAGCTCGTGCTCGACCCCCTGCCCCGGCAGCAGCTCGCGCTCGATCCCCCTTCGCGCGCCGATGAAGAATGGCCGCACCTCGGGGTCGAGTGCCTTCATCGCGCGCGCGATCGCGAGCCCCGGGTACAGGTGGCCGCCGGTACCGCCACCCGCGAACCAGACCCTCACGCGATCGCGCCGAGGGGGTCGGGCGCGGCGACGCGCTCGCCGACCACTTCCCGCTCGCTCCCGATGTTCACGAGAATGCCCGTCGTGAGCAGCGACAGCAGGAGGTTCGAGCGGCCGTACGACACGAAGGGAAGCGTCAGGCCGGTCGTCGGCAGCAGGCCGACGACGACGCCGAGGTGGATGAACGCGGTCGAGACGACCGTGAACGTCAGGCCGACGGCCGCGAGGCGGAGGAATGGCGTACGCGCGCGACGCGCGATTCGCATCCCGAGGATTCCGTACGCCGCGTATCCGACGACGAGTCCCGCGAGTCCCACGAACCCCCATTCCTCGCCGACGTTGCTGCCGATGAAATCGCTGAAGGGGAACGGCAGGAAGCCGTACTGCTGGTGCCCCTCGCCGAAGCCGACGCCGAGGAGCTGTCCCGAGCCGACGGCGATCAGCGACTGCTGGAGCTGATAGCTCACCTCGCGCGGCGCGCTCCCCGGATCGAAGAACGACGTCATGCGGAGCAGCACGTACTGGAGCCGCTCCATCTGCTTCCAGAGCAGTGGCGCGCCGAGGATGCCGAGCGCGACGAAGTGGCCGACCCGCGCGCCGCCGGCGAACATGACCACGCCCATTAGCAGCAGGAAATACACGGCCGCCGAAAGATCGGGCTCGAGATAGGCGAGGACGGCGAGCGCGCCGACGACGGTGAGCGCGGGGAGGACCCCCTTCGTGAGACGGCGCATCGCCTCGCCCTTCTTCACCACCAGCATCGCCGTCCATACGACGACGGCGAGCTTCGCGAGCTCCGACGGCTGGAGCGAGCTGCCGCGGAGGAATCGCCGCGACCCGTGGATGCGGGGCGCGATCGATTCGGTGAACGGGAGCACTGTGACGAGCATGAGCAGGATCGCGAGCCCCATCAGCGGCCATGCCAGGTCGCGCCACTTCTCGGCGTCGGTCTTGGCCGCGACGGCGAAGACGACGATGCCGACGAGCACTCCGAGCATCTGGCGGAGCAGATAGTACGATCCGTCACGCCCCTCCTGGAGGGCGACGATCGAGCTCGCGCTGTAGAGCGCGGCGAGGCCGAACACGAGCAGGACCGCGGTCACCGCGACGAGCGCCCGCGCCTCGCTCTCCATCCGCCAGCGGATGCGCGTCGTCGTCACTTGCCCGCCGCGAGGCGCTTGAACTCCGCTCCGCGCTCCTCGTAGTTCTTGAACATGTCGTAGCTCGAGCAGGCGGGGCTGAGGAGTACCGCGTCGCCCGGCTTCGCGATCTCGCGCGCGCGGTCGATCACCTCGCCGAAGTCGCTGCCGAGCCGCTCGAGGGGAACGCGTCCCTTGAGGTCGGACTCGACGATCGGCGCTGACTCGCCGTACGCGAGCACCATCCTGCATGTCCTGGCGATCGCCGGCGCGAGCGCGGTGTACGGCTCGCCCTTGTGCCGTCCGCCGAGGAGGAGCACCGTCGGTCGCGTCATCCCCTCGACGGCGACGAGGGTGCTGCTCACGTTCGTCGCCTTCGAGTCGTTGATCCAGAGCACGCCGCCGTATTCGCCCGCGACCTCGAGGCGATGCTTGAGCGCACGGAAGCTCCGCAGGCCGTCGGCGATGCGGCGCCGCGCCTCGCGCGTCGCGTGGGCCTCGTCGGCGACCATGACGGCGAGCGACGCCGCCAGCGCGTTGGCGACGTTGTGATCGCCGAAGAGATGGAGATCACGCCGCGCCAGGAGCGCGGTGCCGAGCACCTCGAGCTCGTCGTGGGCGCGATCGTACCAGGCGTCCCGCTTGCGCGTGAGGGAGAACCGCGACACCGCGCCGAGTGGAAGACCATTCTTCACGCGCTGGTCGCCGAGCATTCCCGCGAGCTCGAGGACCTCCTTCTGGTCGCCGTTCAGCACCCAGCGCGACTCCGCCGACATGTTGCGGAAGATCTGCGCCTTGTCGAGGTAGTAGTCCTCGACGCTCTCGTAGCGGTCGAGGTGGTCGGGACTGAGGTTCGTGACGACGCCGACCGTCGGCCTCACCGACGGCGTGTCGTGCAACTGGAACGACGACAGCTCGAGGGCGATCCAGGCCGGCCGCTTCTCCTGCAGGG
Source organism: Gemmatimonadaceae bacterium (assembly GCA_036262535.1). Classification (GTDB taxonomy): domain Bacteria; phylum Gemmatimonadota; class Gemmatimonadetes; order Gemmatimonadales; family Gemmatimonadaceae; genus JABFXC01. The sequence goes on from DATAIS010000181.1 coordinate 9,509, forward strand.
CGACGGCGGCGAGCGGCGTGCCGATGTTTCCCGCGTCGATCGCGTCGTGCCCGAGCGTGCGGAGAAGGTGCCCGATGAGCGCGGTCGTCGTCGTCTTCCCGTTCGTCCCGGTGACGGCGATGGTGCGCGTGTCGCGCAGCGCGAGGAGCGCGATCTCGATCTCGCCGACCACGGGCACGCCCGCCTCGCGCGCCCGCGCGAGCGGCGGCGCCGCCGGAGGAACCCCCGGGCTCGCGACCACGAGGCCGGCGCGCGCGATGCGTTCGAGATCGTGTCGGCCGACATCCACCGCGACGCCTAACGTCCGCAGCTCCGAGGCCGCCTGCTCGGCGGCGGGGCTCGCCGCCGCGTCCGATCCGTAGACGCGCACACCCTCGCGCGCGAGCAGCTCGGCGACGGCGCGACCGCTCTTCCCGAGCCCGACGACGGCGAGCTCGCGATTGCCGTCCGGCAGCAGCTCGCGGATCATCGAATCTTGAGCGTCGTCAGCGCGACGAAGGCGGAGAGGATGCCGAGGATCCAGAAGCGCACCACGACCTGCGTCTCCTTCCACCCCTTCAGCTCGAAGTGATGGTGGAGCGGCGCTCGGAGGAATACCCGGTTGGCCTTCGCGTAGTCCACGCCGTGGCGGGCGCGGCGGAACTTGAAGACGCTGCGCTGCAGGATCACCGACATCGTCTCGATCATGAAGACCGCGCCGACGAAGAGCAGCAGGAACTCGCTCTTGAGGAGGATCGCGATCGCGCCCAGCGCGCCACCGAGGGCGAGCGATCCGGTGTCACCCATGAAGACCTGCGCCGGATGGGCGTTGTACCAGAGGAATCCGACGCATGCGCCCGCGAGCGCGAGGCAGAACACGGTCAGCTCGCCCGCGCCTCGCATGTAGAAGACGTTGAGGTAGTCGGCCGCGCGGAAGTTGCCGATGACGTAGGCGAAGATCGCGAAGGTGAACGACGCGATCGCCGTCAGACCCGACGCGAGCCCGTCCAGCCCGTCGGTGAGGTTCACCGCGTTGCTCGTCCCCGTGAGGATGAACGTGGTGAAGACGACGTACAGCCACGCCAGCGCCGCCGTCGCCGGCACGATCAGGACGTACTTGTAGAAGGGCAGCGTCGTCGAGGCGCCGGGGAGCGTCGAGAGCGGATGCTGCCAGACGTACCAGCCGAGGAAGAGACCGATCGTGATCTGGCCGGCCAGCTTGTAGCGCTCGACGAGTCCCTCGTTCTTCAGCCCCGCGCGCTTCTGCTTCAGCTTGAGGTAGTCGTCGAGGAAGCCGATGCCGCCCATCCAGGCGGTCACGAACAAGGCGAGCAAGACGTAGCGGTTGTCGAGCCGCGCCCAGAGCAGCGTCGGGACGACCGTCGCGGCGAGGATGATGAGCCCACCCATCGTCGGCGTCGTGCCCTTCCCCGCATGCGTGTCGGGCGTGCCCTCGCGCACCACCTGGTGCACCGACATCGCGCGCAGACGGCGGAGGATCCACGGTCCGACGATGAACGCGACGAGGAGCGCCGTGACCGCCGCGCCCGCCGCACGGAAGGAGATGTAGTTGAAGACGTTGAACAGCTTGACGTACTTCGTCAGCGGGACCAGGAAGTGGTAAAGCACGACGTTCCGACGTTCGATGTGGTGCAGCGAAGAGTGCGGGGGCGACTAAGCTAATCGGGGTGGGCAGCCCACGAGGTGAGATGCGGCACCAGGCGCTCGAGTCGCACGCCGCGCGATGCCTTGAGCAGGATCACCGCGTCGCGTGCGAGCCGTGGAGCCAGACGCGGCCACAGGTCGTCGACGTCCTCCGCCGTGACGACTCGCGAGCCGCCCTCGCGCGCGAGCGGCGCCGCGAACTCTCCAATCCCCGCCACGACCTCGATTGACGACTGCAGGGCGCGGCGCGCAATCTCGTCGTGCAGCGCCGCCGAGCCAGGCCCGAGCTCACGCATCGTGCCGAGCACGAGCACACGCTGCCGATCCGCGGGCATCGCCGCGAGGAGGTCGATCGCGGCGCGCGTCGATCCCGGGTTGGCGTTGTAGGCGTCGTTGATGAGGGTCGCCCTGCCCAGGGGCTCGGACGCGAGCCGCATCGAGGGGGGCTTCATCGCCGCGATCCCGCGGGCCGCGTCGGCGAGCTTGATCCCGCTCTCGCGCGCGACGGCCAGCGCGAGCATCGCGTTGCGCAGGTTGTGCTCGCCGCGGAGCGGCACCTCGACGCGCACGCCGTCCACCTCGAGCCACCCCGACGAGCCGTCGGCATTCGCGCCCCAGCGGCTGGCGCGCAGATCGCCGCTGCCGAGCCCCGCGACGACGACACGCCTCGCCTGCGGACGCGCGAGCTCGAGAACCCCCGGCTCGGTCGCCGGCACGACGCCGACCTCGACGCCGCCGAAGATCGCCGACTTCTCGCGTCGCACGCCCTCGAGGGAGCCGAGCAGCTCGAGGTGCGCCTCCGCGACCGACGTCACGACGGCGATCTGAGGCTCGGCGATCGCGCGCAGCAGGGCGATCTCTCCCGGAAGGCTCGTCCCCATCTCGATGACCGCGATCTCGGCGTCGTCGGGGAGCGCGAGGAGCGTGAGCGGGACTCCGATCTGGTTGTTCAGGTTCCCCTGTGTCGCGTGCACGCGGTAGCGCGCTCCGAGCGCGGCGCGGAGCAGCTCCTTCGTGCTCGTCTTGCCGTTGCTCCCGGTGACGCCGACGACGCGCTTGCCCCACGCGCGCCGACGGTAGCGGCCGAGCGCGCCGAGGGCGTGGAGCGTGTCCCGGACATGATAAACGGGCACTGAGAGTCCGCGAGCACGCGATGGGTCGGACACGACCAGTGCGGCCGCGCCCTTCGCGACGGCGTCGGCGAGGTGGTCGTGCGCGTCGTGGCGCTCGCCCTTGAGCGCGACGAAGAGATCGCCACCGGCGATGGTGCGGGTGTCGGTGCTCACGGCGTGGAGCGGCGTCGCGCCGCGAGGCAGCTCGGCCGCCTTCTGCTCGGCGAGTGCGTCGGCGACGCGGTCGAAGGTCCAGAACTGCGCGCTCACCGGCGGCGCTCCGCGATCAGCTCCTGCACGATCTCCTTCTCGTCGAATGGGTATTTCGTGGTGCCGCGGATCTGGTACGTCTCGTGACCCTTTCCCGCGAGGACGACGACGTCGTTCGCGCCGGCAATATCGAGCGCGCGCGCGATCGCCGCGCGCCGGTCCTCGACCCGCTCGTGCGGCCGGCCGTTCATCCCCGCCTCGATCTCGTCGAGGATGCGCTCCGGGTCCTCGGTGCGGGGGTTGTCGCTCGTCACGACGGCGACGTCGGCTTTCTCGGCGGCGATGCGGCCCATCACCGGGCGCTTGCCGCGGTCGCGGTCACCGCCACATCCGAAGACGACGACGAGGCGCTCGGGCGCGAAGGGGCGCACCGCGTCGAGGGCGCGCTCGAGCGCGTCCGGCGTGTGCGCGTAGTCGCGCAGCACCGCCGGATGCTCGCTGAGCAGCTCGAGCCGCCCGGGGACCTGCGGCGCCTGGGAGAGCCGCGCGGCGATATCGGCAGCGGTCCGTCCCATCGCCAGCGCGGCACCGGCGGCGCCCAGCGCGTTGGCGACGTTGAAGTCGCCAATGAGCGGCAGGCGCACCGGATGCCGTTCGCCGAACGCGACCAGCGTCCACTCGCTCCCTCGCGGCAGGAAGCGAACTCCCTCGGCGCGGATGTCGGCGTCCTTGCCCGACGCCGAGAAGGTGATGCGTCGCGGGGCGCGCGGGAGGGCATCCCAGGCCGGATCGTCGGCGTTGACGACGGCCGCTCCATCGCGGGAGAGCTGGCCCACGAGCAGCGCCTTCGCGTCGCGATAGGCCTCCATGCTCCCGTGGTAGTCGAGGTGGTCGCGGGTGAGGTTGGTGAACACTCCCGCCGCGAACTCCAGCCCCTCGACGCGCCGCTGGTGGAGCGAATGCGACGACACCTCCATCGCGACGCTCGCGACACCCCGGTCCACGAGCTCGCGCAGCACGCGCTGGAGCTCGATCGGCCCCGGGGTGGTGAGGCCGCTGCCGCCCTCGAGCGGCTCGCCGGCGCTGCCGACGAGGATGCCTAACGTGCCGATCGACGCCGCCCGGCCGCGAGGGCCGTCGAGGAGGTGTCTGAGCAGGCCGACCGTCGTCGTCTTGCCGTTGGTGCCGGTGACGCCCGCGAGGGTGAGCGACCGGGCGGGCTCACTCCAGGCGGCGGCGGCGGCGATCGCCGCGGCACGCCGGCCGTCCGCCACGACGAGCGCTGGGAGGTTGGTGCGAGTCTCGTCCTCGACGATCGCGGCGGCCGCGCCGGCTGCGCTGGCCGCGTCGAGAAATTCGTGGCCGTCGCGCGCCGATCCGCGCACGGCGACGAAGAGCGTCCCTGCTCGCACCGCGCGACTGTCGTCGGTGATCGCGTCGATCGTAGCGGGAAGCCGGCCCTGCACGGCGCGCAGGAGCCCGGCGTCGCGCAGCCGCTCCTCGATGCGGCGGAGCTGAATCGTCATCGCTCGTCGTGCAGGAGGCGCACTGTGCTGCCCGGAGGAACGCGGGCGCCCGCGGCAGGGCTGGTAGTGCCCTCGGGTCCTGACGCGAGCTCGACCCGCAGACCCGCCTTGTGAAGCGTCGCGACGGCATCGCGAAGTGGGAGCCCGCGCACGCTCGGAACGGCGACGTGTGCCGGGGCCCGCGGCGCGCCGCGCATCGGCTCGTCGAGCGCAACGACCACCGGCACGTTGCCCGTGTCGCGCTCCGGCATCGATGCCGCCGCACGCGAGGTGGAGTCGTCGGCCGACGGTGCACGCCGCAGCTCGTGCGCGGCGAGCGCGCGACGGTCGAGCGCCGCGTCGCGGGCCGCGAGCGCTGCCTCGAGCACGGCGCGAGTGACGGGCGCCGCGGTCAACCCGCCGTATTCCTTCGCCGGATCATCGAGCTTGACGACGATCACGTACTGTGGGTCGTCGGACGGGAAGAGACCGACGAACGACGCGTAGTACCGACCCGCGGCGTAGCTGCCGTCGGCGGCGCGCCGGGCGGTCCCCGTCTTCCCGGCGACGGAGAAGGTCGCGAGGTCGGCCTGCATGCCCGTCCCGCGCTGCACGACGTCGCCGAGCATCGTGCGCACGCGGTTGGCGAT
>DATAIS010000182.1:0-6791 GCA_036262535.1 Gemmatimonadaceae bacterium
ATCTCGTCGTTTCGGCGATTGCCGACCCGCGCATGCTTCGCGTCTACAACGTTCAGGGCGGCTTCGTGCGCGACGTGACAGCGCGGACGTCGCTGTCCCTTCCCGGCGGGGCGACCTTTGCCACCTTCGTCGATTACGACAGCGACGGTTGGCTCGACGTGTTCGCCGTCGGCACCGATCTTCGTCCGCACCTCTTCCGGAACACCGGCGAGGGGAGGTTCACGGACGCGACGGCGGCCTCGCATCTCGCCCGGATTGACTCGATCGGCAGCGCAGTCTTCATCGATCTCGATCACGACGGGGACCTCGACCTGCTCGCGGCGCGCTCGGTTATCAGGAACGACGGCGACGGCACCTTCACCGACGTCGGCTCGAACTACGGACTCGTCGGTGAAGTGTCTTCCGGAACGGGATTCAGCGACTTCGACGGAGATGGCCGCGTCGATGTCTTCTTGGCTCGACTTTCCGGCGACGACGCGCTTTTCCTGAATGGAGGCGCGCAGCGGTTCCGCGACGCTACCGCTTCGAGCGGGATCACCGGCGGGCGCTCGACGGCGGTAGCCGTCGGCGACTACGACAACGACGGCGCCCTCGACATCTTCGTCGCCCGCGCGGCTGGCGGCGCGGCGACGCTCTGGAAGAACTCAGGTCGGGGAACGTTCACTCGCGACGGTCGTTCGGCGGCCGTGTTGCGGGCGCTCGCCGGAGTGGCGACGACAGCGTCGTTCCTGGACTACGACAACGATGGATGGCTCGACCTCGTCATCGGCGTCGCGAGCTCGCCGGGGCTCTTCCTCTTCCGCAACGATGGCTCGGGGCGCTTCGTGGATCGATCGTCCATTCTCCCCGGCGACGCACGCGCCGCCGGCGCGACGACGATCGCGATCTCCGACGTCGATCGCGACGGAGACCAGGATCTCATCGTCGCGGACCTCGCGGGCCAGCCTCGGATCGTGCGCAACGAGATGGGCAACGCCAACCTCGCGATCAGGGTCGAGCTCAAGGCGCTGCGCGACGGGAGCGGGAAGAACAACGCCTTCGGCATCGGATCGCGGCTGTCGCTCCGGGCGGGAAACATCTTCCAGACGCGCGTCGCGACGGGACGGGTCACGCACTTCGGGCTCGGCCAGCACCTCAAGGCGGACGTGCTGCGCGTGGAGTGGCCTAACGGCGTCCCGCAGACGGTCTACTTTCCGGGTTCCGACCAGGACGTCGTGGAGCGCGAGATGCTGAAGGGGTCGTGCGGGTTCGTCTACACCTGGGACGGCACGGGCTTCCGCTTCGTGACCGACGCGATGTGGCGCAGCGCGCTCGGCATGCCCCTCGGGCTGATGGGAAGCACCAGCGCGTTCGCCCCCGCCGGCGCGTCGCAGGAGTACGTCCGCATCGCCGGCGAGGCTCTCCGCCCCCGCAACGGCCGCTACGTCGTCCAGCTCACCGAGGAGCTCTGGGAAACCGCCTATGCCGACGAGGTCAAGCTCGTCGCCGTGGACCATCCCGACTCGGTGGACGTCTTCGTCGACGAGCGCTTCGTCCCGCCGGGACCGGTGAGCATGAAGCTCTACCCCATCGGTCGGCGCGCCCTCCCCCGCACCGCGGTGGACGAGCGTGGCAACGACATGCTTCCCGCACTCCGCGACGCCGACGACGTCTACGTCTCCAACTTCACGCCGACGAAGTACCAGGGGGTCGTCGAGACGCACGAGCTGGTGCTCGACCTCGGCGACGAGGCGGGGCGGGCCGGATCGTACCTCTTCCTCCGCGGCTGGATCTACCCGACCGACGCGAGCATCAACGTCGCGTTAGGCCAGCAGTCGGCGATCAGCCCCTTCCCGCCATCGCTCGAGGTGCGCGACGCGCGCGGCCGCTGGACCCGCGTCGCGGACATCGGCTTCCCGTCGGGGAAGGACAAGACGATCGTCGTCGACCTCGCGGGCAAGTTCCCTGCAGCCGACCGGCACGTGCGGATCCGCACGAACATGCAGATCTACTGGGACCAGGCGTTCGTCGCGCAGGGCCTGCCCGACGGCGCGGCGAAGGTGCGGACGCTCGAGCCACGATCCGCCGATCTCCACTATCGCGGCTTCTCGCGAATGTTCCGCAAGGGCGGCCGCTACGGGCCATACTGGTTCGCATACGACGACGTGACGAAGGAGTCGCCGTGGCGGCCGATCGAGGGCGCCTTCACGCGCTTTGGCGACGTCCTCCCGCTTCTGCGCGGCGCCGACGACATGTACGTCGTCATGGGCCCCGGCGACGAGACGACGATCGAGTTCGACGCCGGCTCCGCCGACTCGCTGCCGCGCGGCTGGAAGCGGACCTTCCTCCTCTACACCGACGGCTGGATCAAGGACTCCGACCTCAACACCGCCCACGGCACCACCGTCGAACCGCTCCCCTTCCACGCCGCGAAGTCATACCCCTTCGCGCGCGGCGAGCAGTACCCCACCGACTCCGTGCGCACCCGCTACCGCCGCGAGTACAACACGCGCGTCGTGAGAGGGTTCGGATCGCAGCGGTGAACTGACGCTCGGTTGGTCTGTACGACGAAGGTTCATCCGGATTCTGCGGATTGAAACGAATCCTGCGGATGAAGTACCTGGGGGCAAGCGGGGTGAGACCATCTCTCCACGCTTGCCCCAGGCTTTTCAGGTCCGGTGTGACGAAGTGCGAGTATCGAGGAGCAGATCCGCAGGATCCGGATAAATCCGCCTCATCCGGCTGAACCTTCGTCGTAACTGCCAGCCCGAGGCACTCCCCGACGGCTCACCGAAGCTTGTAGACGCGCACGTAGTCGACGACGAGCTGCTGGGGGAAGACCGTCGACGCGTCGGGGTTGCCGGGCCAGGCGCCGCCGATGGCGAGGTTGAGCAACATGAAGTAGTTGCGCTCGAAGGCCCAGACCGTGCCCGTCGGCAGATCGGACGGCGTCAGGGTGCGGTAGAGATTTCCGTCGACGAACCATTTGATACTCCCGGCCTCCCACTCCACTGCGAAGACGTGGAAGTCGTCGGCGAAGGGGCTCGCGATGCTGTACGAGCCGCCGATGCCGTTCGCGCCGGAATACCCGGGGCCGTGAACCGTTCCGTGCACGGTCGATGGCTCGCGCCCGATGTTTTCCATGATGTCGATCTCGCCGCACTGCGGCCAACCGACGACGTCGATGTTGGCGCCGAGCATCCAGAACGCGGGCCACACGCCCTGTCCGCGCGGCAGCTTCATGCGCGCCTCGATCTTCCCGTAGAAGGGCTCGTAGCGCCCCTTCGTCTTGATTCGCGCCGACGTGTAGCGACACGGCCCACCACGGCAGCTCAGCGGCGTGGTCTCCGGCTCGGCGCGGGCGGTGATGACGAGATTGCCGTTGCCGTCCATCGCCGCGTTGGCGTTGCCCGGCGTGTAGTACTGGAGCTCATTGTTGCCCCACCCCTGCCCGCCGGTGTCATGGACCCACTTCGTCGGGTCCGGTGCGGCGCCGGCCGGTCCGCTGAACTCGTCGCTCCAGTACAGCTGATACTCGAGAGGCGGGCCCGCGGGGAGCGGCTCGATCTTCGGACCGCCGTTCCCGCCTCCGCAGGCGCCCGCGGCGAGAGTCGCAAGGGCGAACACGATGGGAAGACTGCGCGTTGGATGCACCATGGGCCTTCGAGGAGGGTTGGTGAATGTCGCTCCCGGTGCCCAGAGACTATACTCTGACCCGTGACCCGGCGACCCCCTCCCCGCGCCCGGCAGCTGCTGATGGCGCTCCCCTTCCTCGCGGCGCTCCTCCTCGCCGCGCGGCTCGGGCGGCGACCAGCGGCCAGCGCGACCGACGCTGCCCGTCCCGGATTCGCGCTCCGCGACGAGACCAGGGCGGCGGGGATCTCCTTCGTCCACCAGCGGCCGACCTTCGACGCGAAGATCGCCAACGTCGAGCCCCACGTCGCGGCGCTCGGCGCGTCGGTATCGGTCGCCGATTTCGATGGCGACGGCTGGCCCGACATCTACTTCACCAACAGCCGCTCCGGCGCGCCTAACGCGCTCTATCGGAACCGCGGTGACGGCACCTTCGAGGACGTCGCCGCCGCAGCGGGCGTCGCCGACCTCAATCGCGCCGGCGAGGGAGCGTCGATGGGCGCCATCTGGGGCGACGTCGACAACGATGGCCGCGAGGACCTGCTCGTCTACCGCTATGGCTACCTGGCGCTGCTGCGCAACGTCGACGGCCGTCGCTTCGAGGACATCACCGCGAGCGCAGGCCTTCGCCGCTGGGTGAACAGCAACGGCGCGATCTGGATCGACTACGACCGCGACGGCCTCCTCGATCTCTACGTCACCGCGTACTTCCGCGACATCGACCTGTGGCATCTCGCGACGACGCGGATCATGCACAACAGCTTCGAGTTCGCGACGAACGGCGGGAAGAACCTTCTCTTCCACAACGCCGGCGGCGGCCGCTTCGAGGACGTCACCGACCGCATGGGAGTGGGGAGCACGCGCTGGACGCTCGCCGCGGCGTCGGCCGATTTCAACGGCGACGGCTGGCCGGACATCTACCTCGCCAACGACTACGGCCCCGAGGAGCTTTACCTGAACGAGCAGGGAAAGCGATTTGTCCTGACGACGGCAGGGCTCGAGAGCGAATCGAAGAGCGGCATGGCGGTGGCCGTCGGCGACGCCTTCAATCGCGGCCGGCTCGACGCCTTCGTCACCAACATCTCCGAGCGCGGATATCTCTTCCAGAACAACAACCTGCGGCTGAACGAGATGCCGACCGCGCCGCGCTTCCGCAACGTCGCCGAAGGCGCGCTCGCGGACGCCGGGTGGGCGTGGGGGGCGCAGTTCGCGGACCTCAACAACGACGGGAGCAACGAGCTCTTCGTCGTGAACGGCTTCATCTCCGGCGACCGCGATCGGAGCTACTGGTACGCGATGTCGAAGATCGCCGGCGCGAACAGCCGGCTCTTCGAGGACGCGGCGACGTGGCCCGCCTTCGGCACGTCAAGCCTCGCCGGCTACCAGCCGTCCCGGGTGTACCTCAATCGCGGCGTCGCGGGGTGGGTGGATGTCGCGGGTCGCGTCGGCGTCACCGACCTCTATGACGGCCGCGCGGTCGCGATCGCCGACCTGACCAATCGCGGAACGCTGGACGTGATCGTGGCCAACCAGAACCAGCCGGCGACGCTCTACCGCGGGTATCCCGACACGGCGAACCACTGGATCGCTCTCCGCCTCGTCGGAACGCGCGGCAACCGCAGCGCCATCGGCGCCGAGCTCCTGCTCGAGGCGGGCGATCTCGTGCAGCGGCGCGTCGTCGACGGCGGCTCTGGCTTCGCGAGCCAGAACGATCGCCGCCCCCATTTCGGACTCGGAACGCGGGAGTGGGTGGACCGCATCGTCATCCAGTGGCCGTCCGGAACCCGTCAGGTGCTGGCACGCCCGCCGGTGGACACGATCCTCACCGTCGTCGAGCCGGAGCGCTGAGCCGATGAGCGACGCGACGTCCTACAGCGCGGTTCCCCGCCAGGGACTCGTCGCTCGTGCCTGGCAGTCGGCGAAGGGGATCGACCCGCGCTACCTGATCTCCTTCCTCATCACGCTCGTGCTCGTGGTCGCGCAGCTGCGCTACCACATGTTCGGCGGCTACGAGCGGCTGCTCATCTCGCTCGGCGTCTGCGTCGCCACGGAGGCGGCGTTCTCCTGGTTCGACCGCGGCCGCGTCGTCAACCTGCTCAGCGCATACATCAGTGGCATCAGCCTCACGCTGCTGACCAAGCCGCAGGGTGGCGCGCTCTGGCCGTTCGTGATCGGCGGGTTCCTCGCCATCTCTTCCAAGTACGTCCTGCGCTACCGCGACAATCACCTCTGGAACCCGACGAACTTCGCGATCTGCGCGCTGCTGCTCATCGCGCCCGATCGCGTATCGGTGCTCAGTCACCAGTTCGGCAACGACCTGCTCACGAACCTCGTGATCTGGACGTTCGGGTTGATCATCGTGTCGCGCGTCGGCGTCCTCCACATCACGCTCACCTACGTCGCGAGCTTCCTCGCGCTCAACGCGCTGCGCGCCGCCGCCCTCGGCCAGCCGCTCCTCCCGGAGCTGGCGCCGATCACGGGACCGATGTACCAGCTCTTCCTCTTCTTCATGATCACCGATCCGCGCACCATCGTGCGCGGGCGACGGAAGCAGGTCGCGGTCGCGGTGGTGATCGCTGTCGCGGAGGCGCTGATCAGGCTCGCGTCCGATCGCGGGGGGCCGCTGCCGACGGCGTTCAACGCCGCGCCGCCACTGATCGCGCTCGCGCTGGTGGGACCGGTCGCGAAGTGGCTCGACCTTCGCCGCGCGCCTGGCGCGGCTACACCCCGTATCCCTTCTTCAGCAGGAACTGTCCGGCCTTGACGTAGTACGCGTCGGCGGGAAGCTCCCAGCCGAGGGTGTCAGCGAGCCGGTCGTAGGTGTTGAAGAGAAATGCGACGTAGAACGCGTCGCGCACCTGCTCGCGCGTCACGCCGGCATCGAGCGCCTTGCGGACGTCGGCGGGGCCGATCTCGATGTGCCGGAGCGTGAACTTCTCGAGAAGCGCGAGCATCGCGCGCAGCTTCTCGTCGATCGGCGCGGTGCGATAATCGTCGAGCACCGGCTTCATCGTCCCCTTCCCCAGCGCCGCCTCCGCGACCGCGGAGTGAGCGTTCGTTCAGAAGACGCAGTGATTGAGTCGCGAGACGAAGGCGGCGAAGGTCTCGCGCTCGCCGACCGTCCACTGCGACGGTCCGCGCATCACCTGCTGCGTGAGGGCGGTCCACGGCCCGCCGAA